>NZ_CP048409.1:4580924-4895399 GCF_010448835.1 Draconibacterium halophilum | reverse complement strand
TGCAACGTTCGTTCAGTTTTTAAGCAATTTCGATGAGGCGGCCAGTTGCATGCGCTGACGCAGGTCGTCCGCACCACAGTTGTCATTCCTTCAAATGAATGGTGATCAGCAACGGCTTTTCGTGTGGCAACATTTGTTTTATAGCGTTTCAACCAGATTTGCAACGACACCGGGATGATCTTCGCATGCCCGTTCCCGAAACGATTGAGTTCAATCTTCTGCCATCGCGAATTTCTGGAGCGACCGCAATTCGGCATGCATGAGGTTCGTGATAAATTCTGAAATGTGCTCCCGCCCGCCAAAAGTGCCAGGTGAAAACTGCCAAAAACAATACTGAGGCAATAAGCAACACCGTAAAGTAAAAGAGCACCAAACGAATGATGGTTTCCTTATTGCTCCCGCGTATCGGATCGACCGACTTGAAAAAACGATGCCCAGGTACAGGAACAGCTCCAACTGGATAAAAGTTAACGGTACCATATTCCACAAGCCTTGTGACGCGATACGTTGAAAAAGCACCAGGCTAAAAACGATGCTGATGGCAATGCACCCGCCAGGATAGCCAGGTGCTTGAGCACTTGTTTTTTGTTTGTTTATGTAGTTAAAGTTGCCATGGTTTTCGTTTATGAAGATAATAAAAAACTGTTTCTGAAAAACACTTTGTAAGGCAGCCGACCAACATCGACCGGCTACCTGTAATCTCAATAATCAGATCAAAAGAAAAATTGTTTCATGTTTGTTTCGTTGATTCAAAGATGCGGCAAGCACGGTTATCATGAAAAAAAGAATTGCTGAGTGGGGGAATTTGGGTACGATGGGAGGAGGAAGTCACTAGTCACTATCATAGTCATTAGTCACTGGTCACTATACATCAAATGGCGAAGTTGTTTTAGCGCATAATGATTTTGAATACTATGATTGTTCCGCACACCTGATTATTTAAATGATAATATGTCGTTTGTTGAGGATTTTGAAAACCTTGGAGAATTTACAGTTTTTGCAAAGGAAGAGGAAATAACAGTGGTGAGACCTGGCCTTTTTATTTGTCTACGCCTACTGGTGCAATAATTAGAAACATCCTTCTTTTTATAACAACAATATCGTACCTATTGGATTTGTAACCTACCTCGATACCTTGGGTAATTCTGTCCCTGACCCACGCAACGATGAAAGAATTGTTGATGCGCTAAAGAAGTACAATCAGTTCATGCCGGGTTGAGTTGTGAAATCACATCGTTGACTACGTATCCTCAACAAACGTAACAGTTAAACTACTGCTAAAAAATAACGACGATTTCAATTACTATTATATCGATCCTGAAAAAACCGGGATTGGCTGTTTCACTATTTTACAAATGGGTTATACATCCGGAATTTAGTACCTATGAGATGTATGAGCATAAAATTGAGACAGTTTCGGCCGACCCATGGAATAGCTGGGATTTAGATTGGTTGTCGGTAATTAGTGGTAACCAGAGTAAAGAAATTACAATTACCTATAACAACTTTGAAGCTGTACCACCGGGCAATACAAAGCTACTTTCGAATTTCCCGGCTAATTTTCAGTGAGTAAGGCAGCTATTAATCAAGACATGGCCAATTTGGTTGGCAGCCTGAGAATGCAGAGGAGATTACGATGATTAAAAGAATGACGCTTCCTCTTTTTCTTGTGAACGATGTCATCTCGAACAAATGGAGAGATCTGTTCCATCAAAGCTACGATGCAACAGATTCTTCTCCGTCAGCCGACGAATCAGTATGATAGTTTCAAATAAAGACATAAAAAATCCGATCTTAAAAGACCGGATTTCCAATTTCTTAAAGCTAGCAGCCAGCAACTAGTGGCTAGAAACTATTTCTTCTTATTCGCTACTTCAATATTTACTTTCTGGCCTCTGAAACGGGCATTTTTGAAAGCTTTTGTAATTTCTTTCTCGTAGTTCGAGTCAATCTCGAAGAATGAGAAACCTTTCAACACTTCAATGCTGCCAATATCGATACTTTTTCCCGGGTGTTCTGGTTAATCAAATCGATGATTGCACGTTTGTTTACGCGCTCTTTTTACCCAGGCTAAAGAAGAAACGCGACATGTTGCCACCGTTGCCTCTTCGTCCTCTGCCACGGTCTCCGCGTTCACGGTCTCCGCCGCGCTCGCGGTTTCCACGATCACCACGATCTCGTCCGTCACGTCCTCCTCTGCGGCGGTCGCCACGATCGTTACGCATCGATTCTTTTCGCGGGCTTCGTCAACGTTAATATCTTTGGCGTTTTCGTAGTATTTCAAAAAGGTGTTAAACTCCACCGATACAAAGTGCTTAATCAGCTCTTCGCGCTCCAGCCACGCCAGTTTTTTGTAAATAACCGGCATAAACTCGCCAATTTGCTCCTCGTTTACTTCCACTTTCTCTACCCGGTCGATGAGTTTAAAAAGCTGTTTCTCGCAAATTTCTTTACCCTGCGGAACCGGAACTTTTATGAATTGTTTACCCACTTTCTTCTCCACATCGCGCAGTTTGCCTTTTTCGCGCATATGAATCAGGGTAATACAAATTCCTTTTTTCCCGGCACGGCCTGTTCTTCCGCTTCGGTGAATATACACCTCAGGATCGTCGGGCAGGTTATAATTAATTACGTGGGTAAGGTCGTTTACATCCAGTCCGCGTGCTGCTACATCGGTAGCCACCAACATTTGCAGGTGTTGCTGCGGAAACGCCCCATTACGTGGTCGCGCTGTGCCTGCGATAAGTCACCGTGCAATGCATCGGCATTGTAACCGTCCTGCATTAGTTTTTCCGATACATCTTTTGTCTCGGCACGGGTACGGCAAAAAATTATCCGTAAATATTCGGGTTGATATCAGCCACACGCTTTAGTGCTATATAGCGGTCTCTGGCATGCACCAGGTAATAGTTGTGCTCTACATTTTCGGCACCGGCATTACGTTTTCCCACCGAAATTTCGTGAGGATCGGCCATGTAGGTATTGGCAATTCGCACAATCTCTTTTGGCATAGTAGCCGAAAACAGTAATGTTTGTTTTTCTACCGGTGTATCTTTCAATATGGCATCAAGGTCATCCTTAAATCCATTGAAAGCATTTCGTCGGCTTCATCGAGGACCAACCACTTTATTTCGTGTACCTTTAGTTTCTTCCTTTTATCAGGTCGAGGGTACGGCCCGGAGTTCCACCACAATCTGGGCGCCACTCTCAAGGTCTTTAATCTGTTTTCTGATGTCGGAGCCGCATATAAAGTGGCTATTTTTGCTCCGTTAATGTTTTTCGAGAACGTTTCAAGGTCTCTAGCAATCTGCAAAGCCAGTTCGCGCGTTGGGCTTAATATTAAGGCCTGCGGTACTTTTACCAAACTGTCGAACTGCTGAACAATAGGTAGCCCAAATGCCGCTGTTTTTCCCGTTCCAGTTTGTGCCAACGCAACCATATCCTGGTCGGTTTCCAACAAAACGGAATCGTTTTTTCTTGGATTGGCGTGGGATTCTCAAAACCAAGTTCCTGGATGGCTCCTAGGATTTCGGCTTTTAACCCCATTGTTTCAAATAAACTCATATTCAATTTTTTAAAGTGGCCGCAAAGGTAGTCTTTTTATTTGTATTTCAGGAGTTTATAGTGTTGTGTTTCGTAAATTTAACTTTCGGTGTGCGTAATGTAATCTGTTGAATTCAAGTGCGATTACACGGTAATTGCCATTTTTAACATTCAATTGACTTAAATTCTTTTCAATGGTGTACTTTTGCTTATGTTCATATTCAATATATATGTTCGATATGAAGCAAAATAAGCCCGTGAAAAGTATTATTCAGACTCCCATAATCCTGTTGCTTTTTCTTTGTTTTTTAGGCATTGAAACAATAGCGCAGGATAACGATAGTATAGTTCCGATAAACAATCCGAAACGTTTTTTGCGCAAAATTGATATCAGTGAAGTTACCCACAACGGGATAAGAATTTGGCAAGACGATTTTTCAGGCCATTGGGTAGGCCTCGATTTTGGTTTTAATATGTTGATAAACGAAGATTATTCGGGTTACCAGTCGGAGTTTATGGAGAATGATGTTTTTAGGTCAAATTCGGCGTACATCAACTTTTTGCAGCAAAGTATAAGTCTGCAGAAAAACAAGAATACAATAGGGCTGGTTACCGGCCTGGGCTTGCATCTGCAAAGCTACCGCTGGATGATAAAACCACTATTGTTCAAGATCCCGGCGATGTAATTAATCCCGATTACCTGCATTACAACGAGAATCAGAAATCGAAACTCGGAATTGAATCGCTTACTTGCCATTGCTAATTGAGTTTCAGATACCGATAAATCATTACGATAACCGCTTGTTTATTTCTGCTGGTGTGATGGGGAGTTTTCGCCTGAGTAGCCACACCAAAATAAAGTACAAAGATGAAAAAAAGAGAAACTAAAAGTGGTTGACGATTTTTCTATGCACCGCTTTAAGCCCTCGGTGATGGTGCGCATGGGCTACCGATGGATTAATGTGTTTGCCAGTTACGATTTGGTGCCGCTGTTTAAAACCGACAAAGGACAGAACTTACACCTTTACTTTTGGTATAACTTTACTGCAACTATAAATAATAACAAACTAAACCTAAAACAATGAATGCAAAACCTTACGTACTTGAACAAACCAATTGGAAACAAATAAAAGAGCAAAAATACGATGTAGCCATTTTGCCCTGGGGAGCCACAGAGCCACACAATTATCATTTACCATACGGAACCGATTCGCTGGAGACGGCAAAAATTGCAGAACATGCAGCCGGTAAAGCCTGGGAGAAAGGAGCAAAAGTTATGGTGTTGCCCGTAATCCCGTTGGGAGCCCAAAACATGGGGCAGATTGATATGCCTTTCTGTTTGCATACCAAGCCATCCACTCAGTTGATAATTCTGAAAGATTTGTTGACTGCCTTAAGCGGACAGGGCATAAAAAAACTGGTACTAATGAATGGGCACGGCGGAAATGACTTTAAACGTTGGTGCGCGAATTGCAACCTCAGTTTTCCGATGTATTTATTTCTTTAGTTGAGTGGTTTCGAATGTACGACCAGGAGGATTATTTTGAGGAGGCCGGCGACCATGCCAATGAAATGGAAACAAGCATAATCATGCATTTTTACCCCGGGTTGGTAAGGCCACTCGAGGAGGCCGGAGATGGCGAAGCCCGGTCGTTTAAACTCGAGGGGCTAAAAAACAAAACCGCCTGGGCACCCGCCAATGGGATAAAGTTTCGACCGACACCGGTGTTGGGAATCCGATAAAAGCTACCGCAGAAAAAGGTAAAAAGTTTGTGGAAGATGTAACCACACAATTAGCAGACTATTTTGTAGAGTTGGCGGCTTGTGATCCGGGAGATTTATATGAATAAAATTTCCTGAAAAACCATTAATTATCATTGGAAAAATCCATAAGATTTCAGTTCTTTCGGCCACAATTTAACAGGTTATAGAAATGAAGTTATTACTGATAAGCAACTCTACAATGCCGGGTGAGCCTTACCTGGATTACCCAAAAAATGAAATCAAAAATTCCTGGGAGAAAAGCCGGTAACTGCGGTTTTTATTCCGTATGCTGCTGTTACTTTTTCGTTTGATACTTATTGCGAGAAAGTGGAAGAACGTTTTGCCGAAGTGGGGCACCACATAAAAGGTATTCATACGTTTAAAAATCCGGTGAAAGCAATTGAAGAAGCCGAAGCCATAGTTGTTGGCGGTGGAAACACCTGGCAGCTGGTGCGAATGATGCACGATCAGAAATTAATGAATCCGATACGCGAGCGGGTTTATAACGGGGCTCCTTACATTGGCTGGAGTGCCGGATCGAATGTAGCTTGCCCAACTTTGCGCACCACCAACGATATGCCGATAATTGATCCGATGGGATTTGAATGTATAAATATGGTGCCATTCCAGATCAATCCGCATTATCTGGATGCCAATCCTGAAGGACATGGTGGCGAAACGCGCGAACAACGTATTTCAGAATTCCTTGCAATAAATCCGAAATGTTATGTGGCTGGTTTGCGCGAAGGTACCATGTTTAAAGTAGAAAACGGAAAGATTGAATTGATTGGTGAAAGAAGTTGTAGAATCTTTAAAAAGGCCAGGAGCCTTATGAGCTAAAGACCGGCGACGATTTTAGCTTTTTATTGCCATAAATTGGAACACAATATAAACTGACCGGATAAAAATTATCCGGTTTTTTTGTACCTATACTAAATATTAAATCCGATGGTATCTATGCTTGTATTCCGTTTGGATGCTTGTTACTCCCAAAAACTATTGCTTACCTTTGTGCTCAAATTTAGCACGCATGGAACTACTGGGAAATAGCTATTTTGCCCTCTTCATCATAATTGCTTTGGGGTTTATTGTTGGACGGATCAAGATATTCGGGCTCTCGCTCGATGTGTCGGCAGTTATTTTTGTGGCCTTGGTTTTTGGGCACTATGGAGTTGTTATCCCAAGTGATTTTCAATATCTGGGATTGGTGCTGTTTATTTTTACAATTGGTATTCAGGCAGGACCAAGTTTTTTCGAGTCGTTTAAAAAGGAAGGGCGGCAACTAGCCGGATTTGCGTCCTTGCTTATTGTGTTGGCCTCGTTGATTACAGTTGTTATTATCTCCGTGTTCCATGTTGATCCGAACATCGCAGTTGGCTTATTGACGGGTTCGTTAACCAGTACGCCGGGTTTGGCCGCAG
Organism: Draconibacterium halophilum; assembly: GCF_010448835.1. NCBI lineage: Bacteria > Pseudomonadati > Bacteroidota > Bacteroidia > Marinilabiliales > Prolixibacteraceae > Draconibacterium > Draconibacterium halophilum. The sequence continues at coordinate 4,888,671 of NZ_CP048409.1, read as the reverse complement.
CCATCGATTATACCGGTTCGCCACTGGCCTCAATCGGCTATGGTGTGGGCTATCCGTTTGGTGTTATTGGTGTTATTCTCTTTATTCGTTTCCTTCCAAAAATATTGGGTACTTCTATTGCCAAAGCTGAAGAGGAGCATCTTTCGGTGTTAAAAGATGAATTCCCGGAGGTGCTAAAACGCAATTTTGTTGTTGAAAACGAGAATGTTGTTGGAAAATCGATAGGTGAGTTGCGTATTCGATTTATGACTAAAGCTGTGGTTTCGCGCGTGGTGCATGATGGTGTAGCTATTACTCCAAATCCTGATACTTTATTGCTAAAAGGCGACCTTATAAAAGCTGTTGGAACAGAGGAGGCACTAAAAAATGTAGAATTGTTGATCGGCCCTCAGACAAATGAGGAAATATTGATTGATCCAAACTACGATGTGCGTTCGGTATTGGTTACCAATAAAGAGGTAGTAAATAAAACCATTGGGCAGATCAACTTGCTTCATACTTATGGGGCTACAATCACTCGTATTCGCCGGGCAGGTATTAATATTGTTCCAAGTCCGGGCTCGAAACTGCAATTTGGCGATAAGCTCGTAATTGCCAGTAGTCGTGCCAATATGGACATGGTTTCCAAGATCTTTGGGAATGATCAAAAACGTTTATCTGATACCGATATTTTGCCGGTAGCCCTCGGAATTATTCTGGGAGTACTTGTAGGGAAAATAAGCATTGCCATGGGTACTTTTGCTTTTAGTCTTGGCCTTACCGGAGGTGTGCTTATTGTTGCGTTGGTATTAAGCCGGATTGGTAAAACGGGCCCTCTTTTATGGACCATGACAGGAGCTGCTAACCAACTTGTCCGGCAGTTCGGGTTGTTACTTTTTCTTGCGGCTGTGGGAACAGGTGCCGGGCAAAAATTGTGGAAACATTTAATCAATACGGAATTGAGCTGTTTTTATTTGGAGGTGCCATAACTATTATCCCGATGATTTTTGCAGGAATCCTCGGGAAGTGGTTCTTTAAAATGAATATCTTAACGCTTTTGGGAGCAATAAGCGGCAGTATGACCAGCACACCCGGACTTGCAGCAGCTGACTCAATGACCGATACCAACGCACACTCAATTGCTTATGCTACAGTTTATCCGGTGGCAATGGTACTGCTTATTGTTTGTGTTCAGCTGATTACAATGTTCTTCTGATCATTTTTGGTACGAGACCGGATCCAATGCAGTTGGTGACCAGTTTTTCAGGAAATGTAAGATTTTGTCTTTGTCGTAATTTTTGTCTTTCTCCAAAAAGGCTGAGTTTTGCGTGTGGATTCGTTTGCCTGATCCATCAAGAATAACAAAAACAGGAAATCCAAAACGCTGGGGGAACTCGAGTTTCGTCAACAGCTCTTCCTGACGATTATTCTGATCGTAATTTACTTTCACAACTTCAAAGTTGTCTTCCATAAATGAATTCAGCTCCACATTGTTATGAATAAAATTGTGAAATTTGATACACCACGGGCACCAGTTTCCTCCGATTTGAAGGAATATGTGTTTGTTTGACTTTTGGGCTGCTTCAACAGCTTCAGCAATGTCCTTTTTGGCATCAGCTCTGGTGTCGTAAATTTTTTGTTCCTGTGCGTTTACTATCATCGGTAAAATCATTGCCAGGCTTACAGCAATTGCTATAAAATATTTCATCCTTGTTTCTATTTCTTTTCCCAAATTGAATTCATTTCGTAAACATCAATCTTGTCGATTCCCAGCTCGCCTCCGTTGGCGAAAAGAACAACATCTGTTGCTTTCTCGGCAGGAGTGAAGCAGTTACTTATAACTTTTTTGCCATCGTTGGCAAAAATTTCAACAGAGGCGCGGTCGACCAAAATTTCTAATTTTATTTTATTATCGATAGGCGGAAGCGGCACTGTACAACCAAGTACTGTAAGCGTTCCTCGTTTCACATTATAAAGAATTTCAGTTCCGGCCGACTTATTACTGTGGCGGAGCATAAAACCAAAACTGTCAGCTGTTTTTAGGTCGAACTCGCCAATAATGTGCAGGCAATCGCCGGAAACCTTTTTTAGTTTGTTATCATTAAGTCCCGGTATAACGTTTTTGTCTTCCCATGATTGGTGCTTGCCATGCAATTTTTCGATCTCTGAAACCGGATTCCGTACCAGTTGGTATCCATGGTCGAATTTTGTAACCGATAACTCGCATGGAAACGACATCTGTCCATTGAATGGCATGTCGGGAAACTCTCCGTCGCGCATCCATGCAATTTGTATCACGCGGCCATCCGATTGAGGGATATTGCTCCATGTTTGTGTGGCATAATAGTTCTTCCCCCAATCGCTTTTTAGTTTCGATGTTTCAGGCGTAAAAGCTTTGCCATCAAAATCTCCGATTATATAACTGCCATCGCCATCAAAAAGTACCCATTTGGTTTCGTCGGGGCGATTAGTAACCTGGAATTTTACCAGGTCGGGGCATTCATAAAAGCCTGGTATGTGGCTTTGCCAATCCCAGTCGACCAGATTGGTAGATGTGTAAAACGAAACGCCTTTAGATTTTTCATCTTCACTCGATTTTCGATAGAGTGCCATTACCCATTTGTTGCTTTGTTTGTGCCAAACTATTTTTGGGTCGCGGGCATCGTCATTTTCATCAAATGCAATTATCGGATTTCCCTCATATTTTTTCCAGTTTCTTCCTTTATCGGTACTGTAGGCAATGCGCTGGCCACAATGCTGGCTGGTGTAAAATGCCACCAATGTTTTAATATCGCTGGTTTGTTTATTGAGTAAATTATGTTCATCAACAATTGCCGAGCCTGAAAACGCTGTGCATTTTTCTTTGTCGGTTGAACCTTCGTCGGGAAAAAGGGCAATAGGAAGATGATGCCAATGAAGCAGGTCGGTACTTACCGTGTGCCCCAATGCATGTAGCCCCATTCTTTTCCATTTGGGTTGTGTTGGTAAAACATATGGTATTCATTATCATAAAAAACCAGTCCATTCGGATCGTTATGCCAGTTTCTCTCCGGCGTAAAATGGAATTGAGGCCGGTAAAGTTCGTCGTAAAATTTTGGCTCCTTTTTTTGTGCCGGAAGACTAATCGTCAGAGCAATAGACAGTAAGGTTGTTGATAAAAAGTTCATAAAAAAGATAATCTTAAATTTTGCTATCGAGCTAAACTTATGAAAAAATATTTGGTTTATTTAAATTAATTCCTACATTTACACCCACAAACCCATAAATATAGAACCGTTCTTTGATTGGCGCTTTTGATTTTCAACACAACATCGATCATCAAATTTTAAATCAAAAGTTGAATTTTTTGCGTTAAGAAACCTTTGTTTAAGGGTGGATAATTTGTGGAGGTAAACAAACCCACCGCTTTGCATTCCTAAAAATGTGTGTAAATCGGATTATTACTTTCTCAAAATTTCGTTACTCTAACAATCCGTTTTGTAAACTATTTTTCCGAAATCAAACGAATGTTTCATTATTTATAATTAAGAAGTTAGAACCTAATTTAAGTTGTAATGAGACAAAACCATTTAATTATTCAGGACGCTGATTTTATCAAAAAAAAGATTTAATTACTGATCGCAACTGAGCGATTCTTGTTGGTGTGGGATTGAGGTTTCAGCAAACCCAATGATTTATAGAACAAACCCGATAAATCATATCAGGAACCAAAGATTCAAAACAGAAACAATAAGGAGCGGAAAAAAGATTTCGATCGTAAGTGGCTGACTGCAAAAGTAGGAGAACATTGTGGGCATAAACCGGATAAATCGTCTAAGGAAAGTGCACCGTTCTTCTCAGCAAAACATCCCGATTTCTTTTTCCGATCTAAGGATTTTTTAAAATCCTCAGTTTTTTACCCGCAAGTTTTTGGTCGATCAACGTCCGGTTAATCAGCAATAATAATTAGAGTATTCTATTAAATGTCAGGATATTTGTAATGTAGATTTTACAGAATTAATACAAAAATACAGAAGTCGTTTTCCAAGAAGATTAAGTTCTTTGTTTACTGAAAAAAAGTCTTAGGGAATAAGCAACGCGGGCAATGCAAACCCACTGTTTCAATCAATACAAACCCAATTGAAACAGGTACACCGCAGCGTAAGTTTCCTAAAACATGCCGAAAAACCTTTGCGCATATTGAGATTTTGGCATGACAATTTTTACAAACCCTAATTTAAATTGTAATGAGACATTTATTTATTACCGCCCTGGTATTAGTTGGCGCTTTTTATGCCAGGGCTGAGCAATCGGATCAGGATAAGATCACAAAGATCAATGCCCCGATCAATATTGCTTCAGAAGACAGTAAGAAATCATTTATTGCACCCCATCAATCAAACTTAAAATCCGGATCGGTATTAAATTCCGATTTCCAGGTTGAGTTTGTAAACTTTCCTGAAAATGCGAAACCAGCTTTTTTGTATGCTGTTTCCATTTACGAAAATCTAATTTCGTCGCCCGTGCCGGTAAAGGTGCGAGCTACATGGAAAGGAATGGGAACCAACGTATTGGCAAGTTGTGCTCCGGAAAGTATGTATCGCAACTTTAACGGTGCACGTTTAAGTAATGTATACTATCCTGTTGCATTGGCAGAGAAACTTTCCCAAAATAATTTGAACGGAACTGAAGCCGATATCGATTGCTCGTTTAACAGCTCGATAGATTGGTATTATGGAATCAACGGCAATTGTCCCTCAAACGAGTACGATTTTGTAACCATTGTGTTGCACGAATTGATACATGGTTTGGGATTTGTTGGCTTTTACGATATCGTAGACAACAAAGGAACTTTCGATAACAGCGCAAACGCACCGAGTATTTACGATGTTTATATTTATAATCAGCTAAACGAACAAATTGCTGATGAAGATATTTATACGCGTCCGTCAACAACACTTAAAGAACAATTGCTTTCGAATAACCTCGTACTGAAAAACCAGGGAAACACAGAAGCAGTAAAAGTATATGCCCCTCAGAACTGGAATGTAGGCACAAGTATTTATCATTATAACGAGAGTGGATTTGACGCAGGAGACGCTAATGCATTAATGTCGCCTTTTATTTTTAAAGGAGAAGCTATTCATTATCCGGGCGATAAAACAATTGATGTTCTGGCTCAATTGGGGTGGAAAGCCGTTAGTTTCGATGGGTACGAGATAAAAGATTTTGAAGAGCCATGCGAAAAACATCCTGTATTTGTTGAAGTTGGAGGAGAAATGGACATCGATCAATCTTCTGTAAAAATTACGTTCTCAACAGATAACTTTGCAACATCGCAAACGGTTAATCTTGCCTACAATAATAGTACGGAGCAGTTTGAAGGAGATTTGCCTTTAAACAACGCAAAAGGCAAAATTCAATATTACTATCATGCCAAAACCACCAGCAATGTGGCATTCAGTTACCCTGAACGTGCACCGGAGCAAAAACTGAGTTTCCGCGTAGGAGCCGATTATTACCCACCGCTTTTACAGCATAATCCGGAGAAAATGGTAAACGCTGATAGCCCGGTTTTAAATTTTGCCGCTGTTGCTACCGATAACGTAGGAATTGCAAGAGTTGAAGTTGAGTACCGCATTAACGGACAGGAGCAGGAAGCATTTATTCTGACAAAAGAAGGTATATCTAATTACGCCGGTAAACTTGAATTTTCAGCGCAATTATACAACGACGATGTAGTTGAATACCGCATTCTTGCAATTGACAATACTTCGCGCGAAAATAAGCGTCGCCTGCCAGCCACTGGCTATTACAACGTTTCAGTATTCGAGACTGAAGAGCCTATGACCGGTTACTTTAATAATTTTGATTCGCCAAATACCGATTTCGAAATTTCTGATTTTGAAGTAACCTTACCAGCAGGTTTTACAAGCGGTAACCTGCACACTGTAAATCCATATCCTGAATCAAATTCTGATAATCAAAAATACAACCTGCTTGCCCAGTTAAAATATCCGATTGTTCTTGAAGAAAATGGTCTAATGAGTTTCGATGAGGTAGTTTTAGTTGAACCGGGCGAGGAAGGAACAGTTTATACCGAAGATCAGTTTTGGGATTTTGTAATTGTTGAAGCAAGCAAAAACAATGGGAAAAGTTGGTTGCCTGTAACCGATGGTTACGACTCAAGTGTTGATGATCTTTGGAGTTCGCAATTTACAGGTTCGTTGAAAAGTGCGGTGTCGCAAGCAGCCGGAGCAGAAAATATGTTCCTGAAACAAACGATTAACCTAACCGACAACACCGGTTTTGAAGCAGGAGACACTGTAATTTTCCGTTTTCGTTTGGCATCTGACAAAGCTACTACCGGATGGGGATGGGCTATTGATAACCTGTCAATACAGAATGTTACCACAGCAGTTGATGAAGCGTTGGCTGCCGACAATGTAACTATTTATCCAAATCCATTTAAAAGCAGCATTTATATCGATGGATTCCAGTCGGATCTTACAAACGATGTGGAAGTAATTATTACCGATTTATACGGAAAAACAGTGCATCGCGAAACACTTTACGATGCATCGTACTCAGGAAAAATAAAAATTGATTTGCCAAATGTTGCTCCCGGAGTATACATGGCAAGTGTATCAGATAATAATTTAAATACAATTACTCAAAAAATCATAAAAAATTAAAATTATGGAAACTTTATTAATGGTCGCATTTATTGCAGCATTCGCAGGTTTAGTAACATCGTTAGTGGTGTTGTACAGATTACTAAATGAGAAAAAAGCGCAAAGGTTAGAATATTAGATGATTGGTATTACAACCTTAAATTAGGTAGTGCCGGAATGAAAATTCCGGCATTTTTTTTGAGTGAAGTTCATTTTATTTGAACTTTTTGTTGTCCATGTTCTTTTTAATATGAAAATTTACCGCGCTAAAAAAGGTTCTTAAAACAGTAAAATGAGCAAGTATTTCACATTATTAAATTTGTTGATTCTTATAGTGTTCTCCTCTAACGCACAAATGAAGGGTTACAATCAAAGTATTAAAGTACCACATCCGGTATGTTATGGCTCTGGTAAAGTTGAAAAGGCCCGCATTCAACCACCTGCCGAATTCTTATTAAAATCCGGAGGAGCGGCTAAAGCTGATATTGTTGTTGATTATAACGGCTTTACACCCGAGGCACAGGAGGCATTTGCTTATGCCGTTGGTATTTGGGAAACCATAATAGAATCCGAAATTCCTATTCGGATGGAAGCTACCTGGAGCGCTAATTTAGGACAAAATGTTTTAGGAAGCTGTGGCCCTGAAACCTATTATAAGAATTTTAAGGATGCACCCTTTGCAGACCGTTATTATCCGGTTGCCATAGCTGAAAAAATTGCAAAAAGAGAACTGAATGGTGAGAGCCGTTACGATATGGTCGCCAATTTTAGTAGTAAAAATGATTGGTACTTTGGAACCGATATGAATTGTCCGGACACGCTTTATGATTTTGTCTCGGTGGTTTTGCATGAAATTGGTCATGGGCTTGGGTTTACCGGTTTCTTTTTTGTTGATGAACAAGATGGATTAGGGTCTTATGCGTTTTACGAATTTGGCGATGCAACCTCATTTGATCTATTAGTAGAACAAGGTTCGAAAGATGGGCAACAACTTGTTGATACATCGTTTTTTGAGAATGTAAGTACCGAACTTTTTAGTGCATTACAATCAAAGAATCTGTATGCAAATAGTCCGATTGCAAAGGAACGTAACAGAGGAAATAACCCCAAACTCTATGCACCCGATTTTTTCGACAACGGTTCAAGTGTATATCATCTTAACGATGCTACTTATCCTAATGGAAATGAAAATTCGCTGATGACTCATGCGGTAGGTTTAGCTGAAGCAATTCACGATCCAGGACCTTTAACTCGCGGTATTATGGACGACATTGGCTGGAGAAACATATTTATTCGTTTCGATCAGGTTAAGGATATTGAAGAACTAAAGCCTTTGGTTTTTAGCGGATGGTTTGAAAGTGATTATGGTGTAAAAGCAGGCACACCAAAAGTTATTTATTCATTAGACGAATTTGAAAGTCATTCTGACACACTTGATCTGGTTGATACGCAGGGCGACGGAACGTATTCGGCTATCTTTGTTCCCGAAAACGGTACAGAAAAAATCTCCTATTATATTGAGGTGTTGGATACAATGAATCGTATGCGAACCGATCCGGCATTGGCACCAACAGCGTTTTATACCATTCATGTTGGTATTGATACCGAACAACCTGTTATTGCTCATAACGAAATTGATTATTTTCTGTCAATAGATGAAGAGCTGCAGCTTGCTGCTGATATCAGCGATAATCTTGGGATTGATACAGCTTTTGTGGAGTTTTTTCTAAATGGAGAAGCTCAGGAATCATTCTCGTTAACCAGGGATTATGACGATCGCTATATTGGGGATTTCCCGTTTAATATGAATACATTGAACGATGGAGATGAGATTACTTATGCCATTTATGCCATTGATGCAGCAACCATTCCGAATGGCGCACGACTACCGGCAATAGGAAAGGCATTTTTCTCATTCAAAGTTGAGGATTTATTTGATCCGGTGAATTACTACAGTAATAACTTTAATCAGGAAACACCTGATTTTGTTATTTCTGATTTTGATATTTACACTGCCAAGAACTTTAATGATGGGGCATTACATAGTTTACATCCTTATGAAGCACCAAATATTGATAATGAAGACCTGGAGTTTTCAACTTTCCTTAAAAAACCAATTATAATAAAAGAGGATGGAACTATGAATTTTGATGAGGTCGTTCTGGTTGAGCCTGGTGGAGGATTATCAAGCTTTGGAGACAGCGATTTTTACGACTATGTTATTGTTGAAGCTAGCAAGGATAAAGGAGAAAAATGGTTTCCATTGGTTGACGGCTATGATTCGTCAAGTGAATCGATATGGCGAACAAACTACAATGCTGGAATTGCATCCGGCGAGCAGGACTCCGAGACAGCAGGCACGGTGGAATGGTTCATTAATAGATCGATTACACTAACAGATAACGACTATTTTTCCGCTGGCGACACCATAATAATCCAGTTCCGTTTGTATTCCGATCCATACGCAACAGGTTGGGGATGGGCTATCGATAACCTCGAAATTCAAATACCGGTATCTGCCGATCGTACCTTGTTATCGCCGGGAGAAGTTAATGTTTATCCAAATCCGTTTACGGATAACATTACGGTAACGATTTCAGCTGTTCAGAACGAATCACATATACAAGTTGAAATGTATAATGCTGTTGGGCAAAAAATATACGCAACACAAAAGCAAGGTATTATTGGCACCTATTCCGAGGAAATAAATCTTTCAGGATATGGAAGTGGCATGTTTCTTATAAAAGTGAGCCAAAATGGCCAAACTGTGGTCACTAAAAAGTTAATTAAAAAATAATTCTTTGCAGATCAGTTTAAAATTCGGAGCAAAAGCAGGATAAAAGTTCCAATTTTAAAATATATCTCTATATTTGTTGACAGAAATTGAAGGAATGACAAAGAATTTTAACAATAACTATTTCTACTTTTATTTTTATTATGGTTCTGAAAACGGGGTCAGGAAGTAGGGTATTGTCTAAATTAAAAATATTTTACAGAAAGGTCTCGAAAAATTCGGGACCTTTTTTTGTGACTAAAAGTGAAATAAACAAAACTGAATATACAAATGAAGACAACAGTAATAGGACTTGGATTAATTGGGGGTCGATTGCCCGTGATTTGCGAAAATCGGGCTTTGCCACCGAATTAATTGGAGTTGAAGCCAATGAAAGCCATGCCAAAAAAGCATTGAAAATTGGACTGGTTGACAGGATTGAGACGCTTGAAGATGGCGTGAGCGATACCGATCTGGTTATAATTGCTATTCCAGTAAACTCAGAGCTTGTAGTCTTGCCTCGGGTATTAGACCTTATTGGAAGTGGAACAACAGTAGCCGATATGGGATCGACTAAAAAGGTAATTGTTGATTTGGTTGCGAATCATAAACGAAGACGCAACTTTGTTCCCGGGCACCCGATGTCGGGAACTGAGGACTCAGGACCAACAGCCGCTTTGGAAGGATTGTTTAAAGGCAAAATTGCTATTTTGTGCGATCAGGAAGATTCCGGGCCACAGCATATTGCATTAATTGAAAAGTTGTTTCAAATGCTCGGAATGGACATCGCATATATGTCATCCGACGAACAGGATCATAGTACCGCTTTTGTTTCGCATTTACCTCACGCCGCTGCTTATGCACTGGCAAATGCTGTTCAGGCAAAAGAAGATCGCAAAATTATTTTCGATCTGGCAAGTGGAGGATTTCGTTCAACGGTTCGTTTGGCGAAGAGTTCAGCCACCATGTGGCACCCTATCTTTCAACAAAATCGCGAATACGTTGTTGAATCGCTGGAAGTGTACATTAAACATCTCATTGAATTTCGCGACTGTATGAAGAATGAGGAGGATGATAAAATGCTCGCTCTCATTAAAAATGCGAACAAAATAAGGACTATTCTTGGTGGGGAGAACCCACACTTCAGAAAGAATGAAGAGAAATTAACAAAACTTTATACGAAATAATCATGACTTTAAAATTAGACATTAATCCGATTAAAGCGTGGATGCCAAATATCGACAATCCGCTGCTGATTTCAGGGCCATGTAGTCTTGAAACGGAAGAACAGACCATGGAAACAGCCCGTTTGCTGGCGAAAGACAAACGCGTATTTGTTTTTCGTGGTGGAGTTTGGAAACCCAGAACACGTCCGGGATCATTTGAAGGAGTTGGATCCATTGGTTTAAAATGGTTGCAACAGGTTAAAGAAGAAACCGGTTTGCCGGTTGGAACAGAAGTTGCTAATGCTCAGCACACTGAAGAGGCTTTAAAAGCCGGTCTTGATGTATTGTGGATTGGAGCACGCTCAACGGCAAGCCCGTTTGTGGTGCAGGAAATTGCCGATGTGGTGAAAGGTTCAGATGCTGTGGTAATGATCAAAAACCCGGTGAACCCTGATGTACAACTTTGGATGGGAGCTGTTGAGCGAATCCATCAGGCAGGTATTAAAAACATTGTGGGGATACATCGTGGATTTACGCCATTCCGCGAAACAAAATACCGTAACTACCCCAACTGGAAAACCTTTATTGAATTAAAGCGTCTGCTTCCTAATTTACCGGTTATTTGCGATCCGAGCCATATTGCCGGAACACGCGAATACCTTTTCGAAATCTCGCAAAAAGCATTCGATATGGGAATGGAAGGATTGATGCTTGAATCACATCGCGATCCCTCGTGTGCATTGAGTGATGCCGGGCAGCAACTTACGCCGGCCGACCTGGGGAAATTGCTCGATAAGCTGGTTATTCGCTACGAGAATGCAAGCAATCCTGATTTTGATAATCAATTGGATGTGTTGCGTAACCGAATTGATGCAATCGATGCTGAATTGCTGGAAACACTTGCTTCGCGTGTGCAGATTGTTAGGCAGATTGGTGAGTATAAGCGCGATAATAATGTAACCGCCTTGCAAATTAACCGTTGGACACAATTAATGGATAATCGTGTTAAGCTGGGGAAAGGTATGGATGTTAACGAAACGTTTGTAAAAACACTGTTTCAGCTTATTCACGAAGATTCGGTGCGTATGCAAACCGAAATTATGGATAAGGAATAAAATTACTATTGAATAATTTAAGCTCCGGGATATTTTATCGGAGCTTTTTTTATGCCTTTTTATTTCCAGCCTCGGCACAAGAATCAGCCAACCTGTAAAGCGCCTTTTTCATGGCTTTTTCTACCTGCACAAACGTTGGTAGTTCCTTGCCAATAAAAATAAAAAAAACAGCCATTTGCTGGTTCTCAGCAAGCGTAGGAAGCATTTGTTTGTTCAGGCGGTAAGCTTCTCGCATCAGGCGCTTTATTCGATTTCGTTTTACGGCACGTTTAAATATTTTCTTGCTTACCGAAAATCCTGCCTGAGTAGGAACAGGTTTAGGAAGCTCGCTTACCTTGTAAACTACTTTTAAAGGAAATGATAAAAACGATTCACCTTCAGTAAAAAGTTTATCGATGACTTTTTTGCTGCACAATCGTTCCTCTTTTTTAAAAGAGTATGAAACAGGCGATTCTATTTTTTCTTTTGTTTCCATATAAAAGTAAAGGCCATACATCAAACGACGGACGGCCTTTCAAAAATATATATTTTTTTATTTAGTTCTTGTTGTTCTTTTTGATGTATTGCTCAAGAGCCATAGTCATGGAAGGAGCCTGTGCTGTTGGAGCCTGAATATCGAGCCTTAAACCAGCCTCTTCAACTGCTTTTGCTGTTGACGGACCAAAACATGCTATGCGTGTTGAATTCTGTTCAAAGTCAGGAAAGTTCTGAAATAGTGATTTTATTCCTGATGGGCTGAAAAATACCAGTACATCGTATTTTATATCTGCTAAATCAGATAAATCAGCACCTACTGTGCGGTATAAGATTGCTTTCGTATAGGTGTAATCACCTTTATCTAGTAGGTCTGGAATTTCCTGTTTGTGGATATCAGAAAGAGGAACGAGGAACTTTTCATCTTTGTGTTTCTTCATCACATTCACCAAATCGGTGAATTTACCATCGGCATAAAATATTTTACGCTTACGGTACACAATATACTTTTGAAGATAGAAAGCAGTTGCTTCAGAGATACAGAAATATTTCATTGAGTCTGGGACTGTAATGCGTAATTCCTGCGCTATTCTGAAAAAATGATCGATTGCAGTACGACTGGTAAAGATTACAGCAGTATGCTCCAGGATCTGAGTTCGTGTTTGGCGAAATTCCTTGGCAGGAACTCCCTCAACTTGTATAAATGGTCTGAAGTCGATCTTCAGTCCATTCTTTTCTGCCAATTCAAAATACGGTGATTTTGCTGTTTTTGGCTCTGGTTGTGAAACTAAAATGCTCTTGACTTTCAAATTTTTATGCTTTTAATGAGACTTCCACCCCTTTTTATTCAAACTACAACTTTATAAATTAAAAGCAAGGGTAAAATTTCAAGGGAACAAAGGTACAAAAAGAGATAAAATAAAGAAAATTGTTTTTTCAATAATATAATTGCCCCCCTTTTTAGTAATAGTAGATTTAAAATAAAAAGAACTACTAGCCCTGCAATGACTATGAATACTGGGGTTTTGAGAGGAGCAAATTGAATTGAAATTACAAGTGGTAAAAAAAATAAACTGAGCGAACGATTAAAATTATCGTAGTTAAAGAGATATTCGCGGGTTTCATTTTGCGTTTCAAACAGCATTCCAAGAGTCAGATAGATAAACTTTTTGCCAAAGAAGTAGAGTAAAACACCACCAAAAATAAGGCCAAAATAAGCCGGATTTATTGTAGTATTTTTCCATTTAAACAGACTTAAACATTGATACACAAAAATGGGGAGCACGATATAATAAATAGCTTCCAAACGAAATGCGGCGTGAAAAACAGGATAGTTTTTATCATTTAGCATGCGCGCTGAAGTGGCGTAGTTAAATAAAGATAAAAACAGTTGTTTGATATATTTGGCATAAGTATATCTTATGCTGGCAAAAATTGCAATACTTACAAAAATTATCATGGTTAGCCAATCATTGTTTTGGTAATGTCGTTCACGATTGGGTAAAACAAAAGCGGGTTTTTCCAGCTGTTCGGTGTGCAACTTTGTTAATTTAAGTGGAGAAATATATTCTTTGCTAACAATAGCTGGTTTGTTTTGCTGGCTAGCCTGAAAATTATTTTTATGTGGAACGGTGTAAGTTTCTTCGTTGTTTTGAGGTACTTCCCCACGCTGGTTCTGTGCTTTAACTGAATCCTGGTTGTATGTGTAATTTGCCCCCATAGTTTTCGAATGGCGCAAAGATACCAAAATAATAAATGAAGGTCGAAACTTGTTTAAAGAACTATTTGCTCTTTTTTAATAGGCTCGGTAATTTTAGTTTATTTGTAAGTTATATTTAAACAGTAATGAAAATGAAATGATTTACTTGGCTCCATTACAGGGTTTTACCGATTATGTGTACAGAACGTCGTACGCAAAAGTTTTCAATGTGGTTGATGCCTATTTTATACCGTATATTTCAGTGAAAAACGATGCAATCCCACAAAAATATATACGCGAAATTATTCCGGAAAACAACACCCAAAGCCGGGTAATTCCTCAATTATTGGCAAAAGATGCTACTGAGATGGAATTTCTTACGGCGCACCTGACGGATTTGGGTTATACTGAATTGAACCTGAATTTGGGCTGCCCTTACCCAATGGTAACTAACCGGGGAAAAGGTTCGGGGTTATTGCCTTTCCCAAATGAATTTACCAGCTCCTGGCTCATTTTTTCAATCACTCCAAAGGAAGTCTTTCTGTAAAATTAAGGGCTGGCTTAAAATCGGCCGATGAACTGAAAGAGGTCACCGAGATTCTAAATCAATTTCCGTTAACAGAAGTGATTTTACATGCACGGGTTGCCGATCAGTTGTATTCCGGTACTATTGATGAAGAAGCCTTTATTTATGCAACACAGAACCTAAAACACAAATTGGTGTACAATGGCGATATTTTTTCAAAGCAGGATTTTGCCGACAAGCAAAATAAATTTGAAGGTGTTGATACCTGGATGTTGGGGCGTGGAATTTTAATGAATCCCTTGCTGCCAAACGAGATTAAAGGCATTGGTATTTCTGAAAAGGAAGGTGCTGAATTGTTGTTTACTTTTCATCAAACAATGCTGGAGGGCTATCTCGAAATTATGGATAACGAGGGCAATGCAGTAAATAAAATGAAACAGTTCTGGATTTACTTCGCTAATTGTTTTCCCAACCCGAAAAAGACGATTAAGCAAATTAAAAAAGTAAAAACGCTGAATAAATACAACCCGACTGTAAAATCAATTTTTAATGAAATTAATGGCTAAGACTTCGACTCCGCTCAGTCTGACTGCCTTAGTCATGTTGAGCACAGTTGAAAACAGAATACACAATCGCTATAGATTATATTAGTGTGCATCCAGCCAGTTATCAGCAGCGTTGCTTTCAACGGTTAACTGAACGCCAACATCCACAGCATTTTCCATTTCATCTTTCACCAACGCACGAATCGTCTCCAGCTCAGGTTTATACACATCAAAATTCAATTCATCGTGCACCTGCAAAATCATTTTCGACTTCAGGTTTTGCTCTTCCATTTTATTGTGGATGTTAATCATCGCAATTTTGATGATATCTGCAGCCGAGCCCTGAATCGTAGCATTTACCGCATTTCGTTCGGCCATTCCACGTACTACTGCGTTTGCCGAGTTAATATCTTTCAAATAGCGGCGCCGGCCTTTTATGGTTTTAACAAACCCCTGCTCGCGGGCAAGATGAATCTGTTTGTCCATAAAAGCTTTAATCTTCGGGAAATTCTCAAAGTAACCATCAATTAAATCTTTGGCTTCGGTTCGTGGAATATTTAATCGCTGCGATAAGCCAAATGCCGAGATACCGTAAATAATGCCGAAGTTGGCCGTTTTAGCTTTTCGTCGCATATCTGAATCGACTTCGCTTTCGGGTATCTGGTAAATTTTTGCTGCGGTAATGGAGTGAATGTCTTTACCTTCGTTAAAGGCACGTTGCATTTCTTCGTCGCCACTCAGTGCTGCCATAATCCGCAATTCAATTTGCGAGTAGTCGGCCGAGAAAAAAGTATGTTCATCATCCGAGGGAA
This sequence comes from Draconibacterium halophilum, assembly GCF_010448835.1. Taxonomy (NCBI): domain Bacteria; kingdom Pseudomonadati; phylum Bacteroidota; class Bacteroidia; order Marinilabiliales; family Prolixibacteraceae; genus Draconibacterium; species Draconibacterium halophilum. The sequence continues at coordinate 4,872,929 of NZ_CP048409.1, read as the reverse complement.
TAAAAGCTTTGCGGATTTCGCGGCCCGCTGCATCGCGGATAGGAATATTCTGCAAATTCGGATTAACGGAACTCAAGCGTCCGGTAGCGGCAATGGCCTGATTGTATGAAGTATGAATCTTCCCGGTTTTCGGATTAACCAGTAGCGGCAAGGCCTCAACATAAGTCGACAACAGCTTTTTCAGCCCCCTGAAATCCAGTACCTTTTGAACGATTGGGTGTTTGTCGACCAAACGGATCAGTACTTCTTCGGCAGTGGAGTATTGTTTGGTTTTTGTTTTTTTCGCTTTTGTATCAATTTTTAATTTCTCAAAAAGAATGGGGCCAAGTTGTTTTGGCGACGACACGTTAAATTCTTCGCCGGCCAGTTCAATAATTTCTTTTTCCAGTTCAATTATCTGTTTGCGCAAAACTTCGGCGGATTTATTTAACTCTTCTGAGTTTAGTTTTACGCCTGCACTTTCCATTTTTACGAGCACAGGTACCAGCGGCATTTCAAGTGTTTCGAAAAGTTCGCGTACCCCCGCTTTATCCAGTTCAGGATTTAAAACATTTTTTAATTGCAAGGTCAGGTCGGCATCTTCACAGGCATAATCGCGCAATTTTTCAGTTGTAACCGAGCGCATGGTCTGCTGATTTTTCCCTTTCTTGCCAATTAAGTTTTCAGTAGGTACTTTTTCGTAATTCAGGTACTGCAAACACAACATATCGAGGTTGTGCTTCATATCGGGTTGAATGAGGTAATGCGCCAACATGGTATCGTAAAGTTTCCCTTTTACCTCAATATCGTAATTCTTCAGAATAAGAATATCGAACTTAATATTTTGCCCTATTTTGGTAATGTTCTTATCTGCAAAAATATCGCGGAACTCATCCATTACCTTTTGTGCTTCCTTGCGATCTGTTGGTATTGTAACACAAAAAGCTTCATGCTCCCTAAACGCAAACGACATACAAACGATCTCGGCAGTTTTTGTGTCGAGGCCGGTGGTTTCGGTATCAAAGCAGAATTCGTTTTGCACCGAAAGTTCGGCCCGCAAACTAGCACGTTGAATTTCGTTTTCAACCAGATAATATTGGTGTGGAACCGATTCGATATTTTCTTTTGTTGCAGGCGTTTCAGTTTCGGCAACAACTTCTTCGGGTGCACCAAAAAGTGTTCCCTGCATGGCTGTTTCCACAGGAGCATCACTGAGTTTTAATCGAGAGATCAGCGTTTTAAATTCCAGCTCATCAAAAAGTTTTTTAAGATCTTCTTTATTGAGGTCGTCCTTTTTCAGTTTTTTTAGATCAAATTCAACCGGAGCATCCGTAATTATGGTTGCCAGTACTTTTGAAAGGCGCACCTGCTCTTCGTTTTCAACGATTCGTTCTTTTTGTTTACCTTTCAGCTTGTCGGTGTTTTTATACAGCTCTTCAATACTTCCGTATTCGGCAATAAGTTTTTGCGCTGTTTTTGGACCAATACCGGGGCATCCCGGAATATTATCTGATGAGTCGCCCATTAATCCAAGAATGTCAATCACCTGATCGGCGGTTTCAATGCCAAAACTTTCCTGTACTTCGGGCAATCCCCAAATTTCCACATCGCCACCGGCTTTTCCCGGTTTGTACATATAAACCTGATCGGAAACCAACTGCGCATAATCTTTGTCAGGCGTCATCATGTAAGTTCTGAAACCCTCTTTTTCTGCTTTTTTGGCCAAGGTGCCAATTACGTCGTCGGCCTCGTAACCTTCTTTTTCAATAATCGGAATATTAAAAGCCTCAATTATTTTACGAATATATGGAATTGATTTGCGCAGATCTTCGGGCATTTCATCGCGGTTGGCCTTGTATTCTTTATACATTTCGTGCCTGAAAGTTGGCGCCGACACATCGAAAACTACAGCCAGATTTTCCGGATCTTCTTTCTCTATCAACTGCACAATGGTGTTGGTTACACCCAGCATTGCCGAGGTATTTACTCCTTTTGAGTTGAATCTTGGATTTCGGATAAAAGCAAAATAACTGCGGTAAATCAGTGCGTAAGCATCTAAAAGAAAAAGTTGTTGCTGTTTGTTTTCAGCCATAATATAAATTTTCAGGGTACGAATTACTTATTGTCTTCTGCAAACCATTCGGCATACGATGTTGGTGTTTCGTAAAGTCGGATACTATACAAAGAAACATCTTCGGGTAGTTCTTGTTGAAGAACCTTGGCAAAATATACACACATATTTTCCGATGTTGGCTGAAAATCGTGAACGATCAGACGTTCAGTAGCTTTAAGAAGGTAGTCCTGGTTTTTATCAGCATAAATTTTGCTCACAACCAGGCTGTGGTCGTACACATTTACAATCTTGTCTTTAACCAGTTGTTTTAGTTTTCCAAAGTCGATCACCATCCCGTCTTTCGGGTGCCCCTGCTCCTCCCTGATTTCACCAAGCAGTGTTACTTCCATGTTGTAAGTATGCCCGTGAATGTTGCGGCACAATCCGTCGTATTCGTAAAGTACATGGGCCATTTCAAAATGAAACTTCTTGGTAACTCTAATCTTCGCCATCGTGTAAATTTTAATGGCGTGAAATTACGGTTTTTATCCGACGTTTGGTATTCTTCACCGAAATAACACTACATTTTGCAAAGATTACGAGGCGAAATGAGAAGAATTAAGCAGCCTGAAGAAAAAGATGTTCGGCCAGTATTTTCAGGCCGATAGCAATTAAAATAATGCCTCCCAGAATTAGCGACTGATGGCTTCTTTTGGCCGAAATGTTTTTACCAAACAACATACCCAGCATAGCCGCAATAAAGGTTACCGAGCCAATAACCAAAACCGGAAACAGAATGGGGATTTCAAGAAAACCAAAACTTAATCCAACAACCAGCGCATCAATGCTGGTAGCAATTGATAATCCAATTAGTACACTAAGTTTAAAAGGATTAAAATTTTTGAGTGTTCCGTCTTCCTTAATGCCTTCCACAATCATTTTTCCGCCGATTAAGGCCAGCAAGCCAAAAGCGATCCAATGATCTATCGAAGCGATCAGGTTTTTTATCGCTTCGCCAATTAACCACCCAATTACCGGGAAAGTTGCCTGAAAAAATGCCAGCGATGCAGCAACCAAAGTGGCTTGTTTAAACTTAATGTCTCTTCTCATTAACCCACATGAAACAGAAACAGCAAAGGAATCGAAACTTAAGCCAATACCGAGAAGTAAAAAGGTTATGAATTTTGCTGTTGTCATTGGTGCCGCAAAAGTAACAAAATTAGTTTTTCTGCTTAGCTTGAGTTTCGGTGTTAAAAGAGAATCGATAATTTTTTTGAAAAGGTTTGTTATAAAACTGAAAGCAACTCGTCAAATATAACAGATGACCACTGAAGAGTTTAAAAATATGGTAATTCCTTACTCGGTAAAGCTGTACCCGATGTTGTTTCGAATTCTGAAAAATGAAGAAGAAACGCGAGACGCCTTACAGGAATTGATGCTCCGGTTGTGGAACCGTAAAGAGGAATTGGTCAAGTGTAGAAATCAGTCGGCCTACATTGTAACGATGGCACGAAATTACAGTTTTGATTTGCTGAAAAAGAAGCGACCGGAAACGATGGATGAGAAACAGGAATATCGGATTTTAAATCTGGAAGCCGGAGGAACAAATTCTGATACGATAGAAAGATATGAGAACGTGAGGCAGGTAATAAACGATCTGCCGGAGAAGTACCAAACGGTTATTCAGTTGCGCGACGTTGATGGCTTTTCGTTTGACGAGATCAAAGAAATAACCGGTTACGAAGTGGCCAACCTGCGGGTAATTCTCTCGCGGGCCAGGCAAAAGGTGAAACAAGAAATTGAAAAAATTTACGATTATGACACATCAGGAAAATATGCTCGACAAATATTATAGAGGTGACACTTCGCTGGAGGAAGAAAAGGAGCTGAAAGCCGCCGTTTCAGAAAGTAAAACAAAAAGTACGGAGCAAGACATTTTCTCTTTTTATGATATTGAATCTGTTGTTCCGGAGGGTTTGGAGGAAGACCTTTTTGCCGGAATTGAAAAACAGGCATTTAAGAAGAAAAGTATTCGAATGCACTTCTACTCGGTTATTTCAGCAGCGGCTGTTGTATTGATTGTGTTAACTGTTTTCCTTGATGTAAGAAATAAAAAGCAAACAAAGTTGGAAGACCAGTTTTTTGTAATGGAGCAAGCCTTGTTCCAGGTGTCGGAAAGTTTGCAGCCTGAACCGGAACCCGACGACATGCTTGTACTTTGGGTAGATGATGATGTGGAAATTATTATAAACTAAGGAATCAAGGACTGAAATGTTGAAGGATTGAGTAAATGTGGAATTAAATAATAAAGGTTTCTGCAGGCCTTATTTATAAATGGAGTAAAAACAATTAAAAATAGAAGAAATGAAAAAGTTAGTAGTAATGGTGTTAATGCTCGGGATTGTGTTCCCGGTATTGGCACAGCAGTCTCAGAGCCTGTTTGAGCAGTTAACAGAAAAATATGCCAACCAGGATGGTTTTAGCGCCAGCATGCTAAGCAGCGATATGTTCGATCTGTACCTGAAAAAGAAAAACATAGATGAAAACTCGGAACTGGCAGAGGCATTGGAAAGTTTGGATAATATTTTGGTGATAAGTCAGAATCGTTTTGGAGTTCGGGCAAATGAATTTTTTGGCGATGAAAAACCGGCAAAAAAAGAAAAGGCGGGTGAAGCCGAATTACACGAAGATATAATCAAACACTACAAACAAAGTGGTTATTCGTTGTTGAAAACCGAAAAGCGTATGGGTGAGGAGGTAAAAGTTTACCTGCAAAGAAATGATGGTTTGATAACGGCATTGGCTTTGGTAACAAATTCGTCAAGATCAACCAGTTTGGTTGAATTAGATGGTGACATTGATTTGTCAAATGTCGCCGACCTGAATAAAGCTTTAAACCTGCGTGGATTGGAGAACTTGTATAAGATTGACAACTCTTCATCAGCGTATTTTCCCGGTGCAGGTTATGTGCGTGATTTTGAGTTTGACGAGGCACGACTGGCTGAAATTGAAGCCCGGGCGCGCGAAATGGCAGAAAAAGCAAGTATGTCGGAAGAACAGATAGCAGAAATTGAAAGACAGGCACAAATACAATTCGAGAAACAGCGCGAGATGGCCGAGAAACACCGTGAGATGGCTGAAAAATACGGAAGGCAACCCATTTTCCTGAACTACCCTGGCGATAGCACTGTGTACTACCTTAACGGTAAAAAAGTAGATGCAGAAAAAATAAAAGAGCTTGAAAAAGGCATGATTCAAACTATAGATGTAAACCAGGATGAGAAGAACAGCGAATTAACAATTGTTCGGATTATTACAAAATAGAGGGAGCAGGTTTTAAACAACAAAGGGCACACCGACCGGTGTGCCCTTTGTTGCTCTTTGCTATATAGTTTATTATTTCTGCACATGTACATCCATTTGCGGGAAAGGAATATTCAGACCTTCCTTATCGAATGTTTTGTATACTTTTTCGTGAAGATCGAAATGAATGCCCCAATAGTTAGCGGCTTCGGCCCATACACGAACCACTAAGTTAACTGAGCTGTCGGCCAGTTCGCTAACGGCAATAAACGGTTCGGCCGGATCATTTATTATTCGCTCGTCGGCTTTTATCAATTTCATTAAAACTTCTTTTGCTTTATCCACGTCATCGCCGTAGGCAATGCCAAAAGTAAAGTCTACCCGGCGTTTTGGCTCGGCAGAAAAGTTAATCATCGATCCGGTTGATAATCCTCCATTGGGAATAATAATGGTTCTGTTGTCCGGTGTTTTTAATATGGTATTAAAAATCTGAATCTCATTAACCGTCCCTGAGTGTCCCTGGGCACTTATATAGTTTCCTACTTTGAATGGTTTAAATAGCAGGATCATTACACCTCCTGCAAAATTCTGCAAGGTTCCGGATAAGGCCAATCCCATTGCCAGACCGATGGCACCTAAGATGGCAATAAATGAGGTCATTTCAACGCCCATCATTCCAATTACCGCTATCCATAGCATAACTTTTAGGGCAATTCCAATAAGGCTGTTAAGAAAGCCACGAAGTGAAGGGTCTACATTTTGTTTCTCAAAACGCTTACGTATAGTACTACTGAGTAATGAGATAACCCATAAACCAATAATAAGCGTGATAATTGCCCCGATTAATTTGGGACCATAAGACATTACTAAATCGTAAATCTTTTCTGATAAATTATTTACTTCTTCCATTTGTTTGGTCATTTAAATTTGATGTAAGATACAAAATTTCATTTGAAATTGTTCAAATAAAAAAGGGACTCTTCTATTGAGGCCCTTTTTTAGTCATTTTTGTTTAAGCTGCTTAATTACTTGAGTAAACCAATTCTCCGCGTAAGTAATGGAGTGTATCGTTTACATTTGAAAAACTATTTAACTTTTCATCTTTTATCCGAATGTCGAAGATGCGTTCTAAATAGTGTGTAAAGATTGTCCAATCGATGTTGTCGAAATTCAGATCCTCATAAAACGAGGCCGTCAAACAAATGTTATCTCTGGTAACACCTGTTTTTCGCAACACCCGGTAGAGGTTTCTTCGAAGCGCCTTTTCTGTAACTGTTTCTGTCTGCATTGTAAAATTTTAAAATTCGAACAAATGAATTTACGGGTCAAATATATAAACTTTCAATGAGTTCGTCTCACTTATTGGCTAATAATCTGCATTATAACCGTTGTTTAACACTTATATCGACATGAAAAGATGGTTAGGGTTGCAGCTATTCTGATGTTTCGTGTTTAAGCTTACTGTAAATTCTAAGGTTGACGTACCCTTTGCTGTGGTGTTCTCCCTGGCGTTCAGTTCCTTCATAAACAAATCCCAGTTTCATTGGAATTTTTTCACTCTGCAAATTTTTTTCGGCTACTTTAATTTGTACGCGGTTCATTTTTTGTTTCTGAAAAGCAAAACGTATAAGTTTTTCTACGCAAGCTGTTACAATACCTTTACCCTGCATTTTTTCGGCCAGCCAGTAGCCAAGTTCAGTCTTTCGGTTCACCCAATCAGTATCCTTAAAACCAATCAATCCGGCAAATTCTTCGTTGTACCAAATGGTATAAACCAGGTCGCTTTTGTCATCCTTTCGTGTAATACTTTCAATAAAAGCTTTGGTGTCAGCAACCTTGCTGGTGTAGTTTACAAACGGAAGCCATTTTTTCAGGAATTCACGATCGTGGTCGATGGTTTGAAAAACAATGTCGGCCATCGACAAATTAATCAGTTCGAGCCTGATTTTGTGGTTTACCCTAATGTGTTCCATCGTTTAGTTTTTTTAAATCGAACAGAAAAACTTGCTGATCGTGCGTTCTGGTTTTTTCGCACGAAACCAGAATGCTGTCGTTGTTTAAAAAACAAATGCCTTCGGTTTGGGCGCCGTCAATTCCTTCCAGATAAATGGTTTGGCTTTGTCCTTCAAAAAAGCGGTCTTCCGGAAAATCTGAAAATAGCCAAATAAACGATTGGAAATTTTCGTAACCAACCAACGCCAATATTTTTTTATTGGGGCTGATATCGGCTCCGGTAACCAGGCCTTTAACATTAAAAGTATCGGTAGGCGTAATGTCGTATTTGCCTTTTTTTGTTGGTAATTCGTACTGCCACGTGGTGCGGTCGCGCCAGTTTTTGCTAAAGAGGTAAAGTTTGTTTTTAAAAGCCACCATCGCTTCGCAATCAAATGGCGTGGTTTGGTCTAAATAAGTAAAGCGCTCCTGGTCGGCGTATTCAAATTCAATCTCTTTCACATCAACTTTTTGCTCGTCTTTGTTCGAAATATCTTTTTTCCTGATTTTATAAATGCGCAAGTTATCCCGGTTGCCTCCATTATTTCCAAAGTCGCCAACAAAAACGTGCTTATCGTTTTGTGTTATCGATTCCCAATCTCTGTTTTTTGCATCGTCAAGCTCAATTTCATATTTTATTTTCCCCGATTTGTTAAACCCATAAAGCTCGTTTTTACCGCCGCTGTCGTTAAATCCCCAAAGATGATCGTCGTAAATCATCAATCCTGATATTTCATTCATTTTACCATCTACTTCCGGAATATATTGTTCGGCTTGTAAGCTTATTCCTGTAGCAATTTCCTTCTTTGTTGGCGATGAACATGAAAAAATCAGGAACATTAAAAGAACGCTGGAGTGAATGTTTATCATCTTTTTATCTTTACAGGAATTTTATAATGTCAAAATAAGAAAATTAAAAACGAATGAAGAAATTAATTGGTTTAATATTAATTGCTTTTATAGGTGTAGGAATTTCGTGCAGCAATGCGAAACAGCGTAGCGAGCAAGATCTGGTTGTCATTTCAACCGAATTTGGCGAAATCAAATTGAAATTGTACGACGATACGCCGGAACACAAAAAGAATTTTCTGAAACTGATTGACGAAGGATATTACGATGGGCTACTATTCCACCGTGTTATGGAAAACTTTATGATTCAGGGAGGCGATCCTGATTCGAAAGATGCAGCACCAGGCGAACGTTTGGGTAGTGGAAATCCGGGTTATACGATTCCGGCGGAGATACTTCCACAACATATTCATAAAAAAGGAGCTTTGGCAGCGGCACGGCGTGGCACGTCAAATCCTGAAAAACGGTCGAGCGGCTCGCAGTTTTATATTGTACATGGCGAGGTTTATACTCCGGGAAAACTGGATACTATGGAAATGATGATGAACAGCCGGGCGAAAAACGAATTCTTACAGGAAAAATTTGCTGAAGCAAAACCCACGCTGGATGAATACCGAAAAAATAACGATCAGGATGGTTTTAACATTTTTGTTTCCGAACTACGTGCAACTGCTGATAGTGCCTGGACTGAGCAGCCAAAATTCGCGTTTTCCGACGCGCAGCGCCAGGCATATACCACCATTGGAGGTTATCCTTCGTTAGATGGAGAGTACACGGTTTTTGGCGAGGTTGTTGAGGGATTAGATGTTTTGGATAAAATTGCTGCCGTTGAAACGGATCAGTATGATCGTCCGAAAACGGATATAAAAATGGAAATACAAAGTACAAAATAGTTTATGTTTAGAACCGGTTTATTAGTTGTATTTATTTGTTTATTAGGGTTTTCAGTGTCTGCGCAATCGCGAATTGTTGAGATTTCGACTAACTACGGCGATATGCGTTTTGAATTGTATGATGACACGCCAAAACACCAGAAAGCTTTTATTGAATTGGCCAACCAGGGTTATTACGATGGCACTTTGTTTTACCGTGTAATCGAGAATTTTCTGATTCAGGGCGGTTCAAAAAGCTCTCGCAACGCACCTCCGGGGAAACGTATTGGTTATGGCGATCCGGATAAAACAGTTGACGACGAAATTCTGGATCACTATTTTCATAAAAAGGGATCGCTTTGTGCGCCGCGTCAACCCGACGAGGTAAACCCGTTTAAGCAGTCGGATATTTCACAGTTTTTTATTGTAAAGGGAAGTGTGCATACCAGTGGTGCTTTGGATACGATGGAAATGGCGGTGAATATTCCTATCCGGAAAAAAATTGTGGAGAAATATATGACGCCCGAAGTTCGTGAGCAGCTGAAACAACTAAAAGAAGAGAAAAAGGTGAAGGAGTTCAGGGAGCTTGCCGGTGAAATAAAAGACAATATTGAAACCGATTACAATTTGAATCCCAATACGCTTGAATTTTCTGATGCCCAGCGCGAAGCTTATACTACTGTTGGCGGTTATCCTGAGCTGGATGGGAAATACACCATATTTGGCGAATGCATTTCGGGATTCGATGTGATAGATAAAATTGCAGCCCTAAAAACTGATGGCAATAACCGGCCGTATAACGATGTGAAAATCAAAGTGAATGTGATTAAGTAGTGTTATGGTAAAACAAATTCTTTTCATATTGCTGGCTGTTGTTTTTTTTAGTGCCTGTGGAAATAAAGCACAAAAACAAGCAACACAGCAGGAAGAAACAACAGTCAACCCGGACGTTGCTGCAGATGAAAAACAGTATATCTGGAATCAGTTGATGTCGTCTATCGCAAAAATTGATTCGTATGATGAAGACCGGATTCTGGAATCGGGGCAGGGATTTTTTGTTGGCGAAGACTTGTTGGTTACCAAATATTCGCTTGTTAATCAGGCTACCAACGTAAAGGTGAAGCCGTTTGACGAGGGTAAAAAATACAACGCTCACAGTTTTGTGGCTTTCGATCGTATAAACGACTTGATTATACTTAAAGTTGACAGCATTCGGCGCGAGCCCATTGAATTACAACGAGACACTTTACCGAACTTTGCCAAATCGTTTTATGTGGCACCAAAAACCGGGAAAACACTGCAGCTTTTTACCGGTAAGGTTCTGAATTTGGCAAATATCAGGGGAAGCAGGTTATACCGCATTACGAACCGAATTCGGACATCGCAATTTGGGGCGCCCATCTTCGTATCAACCGGGAAAGCGATTGGCGTGGCTTATTCCGGAACGGTTAATTTTGAAACGCGGAGTTTTGCTATTCCCTCGGAATTTATTGCCGATATGCTACAAAAAAAATCCGAAACGCCCGAGCCGCTGGATAGGCTAAAAACTACATCGAATGAAAAGCTTGCTGCCGAAAACCGGAAAATAAAAGGGCTGGTACTGGAAACCGATTACGGCAATATCACCATAAAACTGTTTAACGAAACCCCCGAATACCGCGATAATTTTATTAGGCTGGCTAAAGAGCATTATTTCGATAGTTTGCTGATTCACCGTGTGATAGACGACTTCGGAATACAAAGTGGTGCTGCTGATACCCGTTATGCCGTGCCCGGCGCAAGTGTTGGATGGAAGGGCCGGGCTACACTATTCCAGCTCATATTGTTCCTGGATTGTATCATAAACGCGGGATGATTGGTTCGCCGCGAAAACCGGATACAAAAAATCAACGCCGCCGTTCTGATGGATCCCAGTTTTATATCGTTTCCGGCCGTAAATATTTTGATAAGGGGCTGGATGAATTGGAAGAAGCCAATAATTACGAGTTTTCTGCCGGGCAACGACAAGCTTATAAAACAGTTGGTGGTGCACCTCACCTCGATGGTAGTTACACGATTTTTGGGCAAGTAACTTCCGGGATGGATGTGGTTGATAAAATTGTACAGGTAGAAACCGACCGGCGTTGGCGGCCGATTGAAGATATCCGAATAAAACGGGTTCGCATCTTAAAATAGCTCTGTCATTTCCATACCTTTTTGTAACCACAAAGTTTTTAATCCGGCTTTCTGCGCCGCAATGATGTTCTTTTCCAAATCGTCGACAAACAGCGTTTCTTCCGGATTTACACCAGAAAGTGCAATTACCTTTTCATACGAACTGACTTCCGGTTTGCGGTCGTGAATTTCGTGCGAATAATAAACGGCATTAAATAGTGGCGGAAAATCAATTCTATGTTGTGCTTTAAATTCCGCTAGCAATTTGTCGATATGAATTTGATTGGTATTGCTAAATAAATAAACCTTGTATTTTTTGCTGAGTTCCTGCACCTTCTTTACGCGCTGTTCAGGAATATCCAGAATCATGGCACTCCATGCCTCGTCAATCTGTTGATCGGTAAGTTTCTCGTTTTTTAGCAGTTCCCTAACGCCGGTTCTAAATTCAGCAGGAGTAATTTTTCCAACTTCAAGATTATAGAAAATCGGGTCGGCATACGCATTTTTGTGGTCGAGAACTTCTTTATCGCTGCCAATTTTATGAAAGGCTTTTATAGAAGCATCAAAATCAAGGTTTAGCAACACACGCCCTAAATCAAAAATGATGTTTTTTATGTTTGAAAGGTCTGCTTTCATATTTCAAAATTTATATTCACGAAAGTAAGCATTTCGGGAAAATCTTTTTTAACTTCATATAAATCTTTTAAAAAGCGGAAGTTTACAATCAATGAAAATTCAGGAAAAACATTATCATACTATTTGGATAGATGAGGACGATCCGACAATTGTTCAGGTTATCGATCAACGAAAATTGCCGTTTGTATTCGAAACTTTTGCTATGTATTCGGCCGACGATGCTTTTTTTGCTATTAAAGAAATGGTGGTTCGTGGTGCTCCTTTAATTGGGGTAACTGCGGCTTATGGCATGTATCTGGCAACTCGTCATTTGAAAAATGAAAATTGGGAAGAGGACTTAACTCAGGTGGCTAAGTATTTAAAATCATCGCGTCCAACGGCTGTTAATCTTGCTTTTGCCGTGGATGAAATGTTGGTTTTTATTTTGGCTCACAAAGAGGATAAGGAATTGGAAGCAAAAGTACTGGCAAAAGTCGGCGAATTAAAGAAGCAGGAAATTGATTTTGGCGATCAGATAGGAGAGCATGGGTTGGAAATTATCGAGGCCATTTATAAAAAGAAAAGAACTACAGTGAACGTTTTAACCCACTGCAATGCCGGCTGGTTAGCGTGTATTGATTGGGGAACAGCAACCGCGCCTATTTATAAGGCACATTTAAAGGGAATTCCGGTGCATGTTTGGGTGGATGAAACGCGCCCGCGAAACCAGGGAGCACGATTAACGGCCTACGAATTGGGAGAACAAGGTGTGCCGCACACCGTTATTCCCGACAATGCGGGTGGCCATTTAATGCAACACGCTTTGGTTGATGTGGTAATTGTGGGTAGCGACCGAACAACTGTTACCGGCGATGTAGCCAACAAAATAGGTACCTATTTAAAAGCTTTGGCTGCTCACGATAATAACGTGCCTTTTTATGTGGCGCTGCCATCGAGCACTTTCGATTGGGAAATGAATGACGGCGTAAAAGAAATTCCCATTGAACAACGTGATGGCAATGAAGTGGCGGCGATTGAGGGTTGGCACGATGATCAGATAAAAAAGGTGCGTTTAGTTCCTGAAAAAAGTATGGTAGCTAATTATGGTTTCGATGTAACTCCGGCCCGTTTGGTAAGCGGCTTGATATCGGAACGTGGCATTTGCAAAGCGAATAAAGAAAGTATTTTAAAATTATATCCGGAGAAAAATAATAGATAGTATCATGAAAAAAATTGCAATAATTGGTGGTTCCGGGCTGGAAGACCCCGCCATTCTGAAAGAGGCAACAGAGGTAAATGTTGAAACGCCTTATGGTGCGCCTTCGTCGTCGTTTAAATGTGGAAAGATTGGAGGCGTGGATGTGGTCCTATTATCGAGGCACGGCCGCGATCATTCTATTCCGCCAACAGATGTGAATAACCGCGCAAATATTTGGGCTATAAAAGAGTGGGGGTGTTCGCACATTCTGGCAACCACCGCATGCGGGAGTCTTCGCTTGGAAATTGGTCGCGGAGAGCTTGTAATGCTCGATCAGTTTATTGATTTTACCCGCTTCAGAAAGACTTCTTTTATAGATAAATTTGAAGACGGGAAATTAAATCACCCGGCAATGTCGGATCCGTTTAACTGGAAATTACGTCATAAATTGATTGAAAATGCTGAAGAGATGGATTTGGGATTTCATAAAAGCGGAACGGTAATTACAATTGAAGGACCACGTTTCTCGACACGTGCCGAGTCGAATATGTTTCGGGCCTGGGGAGCCGATGTTATTAATATGTCGACAGCACCCGAGTGCGCCCTGGCTAATGAGCTGGAGATTCCTTATGCTGCCGTTGCCATGAGCACCGATTACGATTGCTGGAATGTGGATGAAGCGCCTGTTACCTGGGAAGAGGTGCTGAAAGTGTTTAACGAGAATGTTAAGCATGTAATTGCGCTTTTGCAAAATACTATAATCTCGCTACAAAAATAGAGTTACGATGAATGGTTGAATCGCATTTTTGGCACAGCATTTGTTAAACACATTACAACTGCTTCAATGCCATGAAAAGTAGTTTTTATAACCGTTCAGTTAGTACTAGATAATTCAGCCAACCTTCATTGTTTGGCTATTCAGTTTCCGGCGGCACTCAAATGAGAGCCGCTTTTTTTATGAAGCTTAGCGATAAAAAACAACAAAGCCAGTACAACGAATTGTACGGGCTTTGTTGCTTCTGAACCTGTATTTTATACCAATTGTATTTCAAAGTGAGCTTTGGCGAAACTTTGAGATTACAATGGTTAATGCCGATAGAAAATTAAAAAGCTTTGGGGGAGTTTGCGAACCTAAAGCTCAATTTGATTTCTAATCGGTATAATTAGTTTTCTTTCTCTTCTACCTCCACATCAACTTTCATCTCACCATCTTTTTTTGTTTTTTTGATGATGATCTTTTTACCGTCTTTTTCAATTACCTGCGTGTCTTCATCGCTTTCTTCAACGGTCCAGGTTTTACCATCTTCCAAAATTTCAACACGACCTTCGTCATCTGCAATTATTTTAATTTTTTTAGACATATTGGAGTGACCACTATGCAGGATCATTGGTGCTGAACCACCGCCGTGCATAATAATTTCTTCGTGTACTTCAACATCTTCTTCGCTTGGTTTTTCACGAACGATCACGATCTTTTCTTTCCCATTTCTCAGTTCTTTTCTATCATATGAAATAATTCCGGGGTCGCTTAAGTCGATCACATTCCCGCTTTTTTGTTTGTCGATGCGAATTACTTTTGGGCTTGACGAACGCGGTGCACCAAAAAACATTTCGTTGCCATTTTTGCTGTGCCACTTCATCATGTCGGAAGAAATATCGTCCGAAATTGCTTTAATCATTATATGTTTTGTTGAGTCTCCATCATTGGTTTTGAATTCGTAGATCATTGACTCTGAGGCTCCGTCTCCTTTCATAATAATTACATTTCCGTTTTCATCGGTTTCTACATCTACGTCAATGTCCATGTCAAAATCGAAATCCTCTTCTGAAACCCATTTCAAACCTTTTCCACCTTCGATAGTGTCTCCGTTCCATACAAAAATCTGGTCGGCTGTTATTACTGTGTCGATTTCCATTTTTTTACCGTCGTCGCCAACCTTCACCATCTTAATGTGCTTTTTCCCCTTTTTTGTTTTTGGAGGATCCTGTGGTGCTTCCATAATTGAGATGGCAGATGAGAACAGCAGGGAAAGGGCTAAAATTCCTGTAAGTGATAGTACTTGTTTCATGTCGTTTATATAATTAATTAATATTTTGTTATTCGTTTAATTCCAAACGCCGAAATCAATTTCTGATTCCCGAAACAAATATAGGTCGAAGCTTGTCAATCAGTCCGTTAAAGGCCGGTTAAAATCTGTTAAGGAAAAGTTAAAATCTACAATGGGCAGTTTGATTTGCCTATATTTGAATCATGAACAAAATGCTTTTTACCGGATTGATCGTTTTAATGGGCATCTCCATTTTGGGTATCATTACCGTTCAGCTGGTGTGGATGAACAACGCCGTCAGGGTAAAAAACGAGATGTTCGAACGTGGTGTTAATCAGGCGATGCAGCAAACGGTTAGTCGTTTGGAAGACCTGCACAATCTGGGAGTTGTAAATGAAATGGTTTTTGCCGGCGATTCGGCTGATTTGCTCCATGATTTTGATATGGATGTTGAATTTGAAACGGATTCGGATAAAGAGCTTACATGGAATGTGTCTCCCAGCCAGGCACGCGTTTTTCGAAAATATAATGACTCAACGCGGCGTCCTGTAAAGGTCATCCGCGAATTTGCACCTGGCAATCAGGAAGCCCGCATTGAAATTCGCATCGACAACGATTCCGATAGTCGAAAAGTGCAAAGGTACACTTACAATTTGAGTTCATCCGGAACCGGTTCAAATCACGTTGTAATTGCCGGTGATGATGTGGATGCCGGTAATGTTGTATTTGTAAAAAGCGACACGATAATAAGAAGTGCCGACTCGCTTTATACTATTAGCACGGTGAGAATTGATTCGCTGCTCACCGATTTGGATACTTTTGAAATTCTTGCCCCCAATATTTCAAAACGTGTAAAACTTAAAGCCACTAACCTAAAACGAATGGCCAATAAAGTAGTTACCGAAGTGGCTACATGGGATGTGCGTCAACTGGACGAGAATCTGATTTACGATGTGTTAAAAAAGGAGCTTGACGAAAACAATATTCCGCTCGATTTTGAATATGGTATTTTTCGTGGCGACGAGCTGAGTTTCCCAAAACCGGTTAGCGATTCGGCGGGAGTTGCAAACACTGCTTTTCAAGCTCAACTTTATCCCAACGATATTTTCCAGAAAGACATAAAGCTGGCTGTGGTATTTCCTGATCGCGATAGTTTTATTTATCGTTCATTAAACTGGTTGTTAATGGCTTCGTTTCTATTCTCGCTAATCATTTTAATGACGTTTGCCCTCAGTATTTTTTACATTATACGGCAGAAGAAAATTTCTGATATGAAATCGGATTTTATTAATAATATGACCCACGAGTTTAAAACACCAATCGCAACAATTTCGGTGGCAACGGATTCAATTACCAATCCGAAAGTGGTGGGTGATGAAGAGCGGATAAAATATTTTGCGGGTATGATTAAAAAGGAAAATACCCGCATGAATCGGCAGGTGGAGGATATTCTGACAATCGCGCGTCTCGACAGGAAAGATTTTGAATTTCACTGGGAAACCATCGATGTGCACGACCTGATTAGCGACGCCGTTCAGGGAATTAAATTGCAGGTTGAAAAACGGGGTGGTAAGATTAAGTTGGATTTTAAAGCCATAAATTCAATGGTAACTACCGACCGGATTCATTGT
The DNA here is from genome assembly GCF_010448835.1 of Draconibacterium halophilum. NCBI lineage: Bacteria > Pseudomonadati > Bacteroidota > Bacteroidia > Marinilabiliales > Prolixibacteraceae > Draconibacterium > Draconibacterium halophilum. The sequence continues at coordinate 4,856,235 of NZ_CP048409.1, read as the reverse complement.
ACAAATGTGGTTTATAACCTGATCGACAATGCCAATAAATATTCCGGCGATACACCCGAGATTACTGTGACAACTGTTAATCAGCAAAAAGGTGTGGTGGTTTCGGTGGCAGATAAAGGAACTGGAATGACGAAAGCCGTTCAGGCAAAAATATTTGAACGTTTTTACCGCCAAACCAGTGGTAATATTCACAACGTAAAAGGATTTGGGCTGGGCCTGAGTTATGTAAAGGCCGTGTTGGAAGCTAACCACGGAACCATTTCCGTGAGCAGTGAACCCGACAAGGGAAGCAAATTTGATGTATTTTTACCTTTTGTGAGGGAGTAACAAAATAGTTGTCATTTCGAGGGAGGAACGACAGAGAAATCTGTTACAGATTTCTCTCCGTCAGTTGACGGATCGAAATGACAAGAAGAAAGAAATGACAGTTAAACAGCACATATTTTTGGTGGAAGACGACCTGAGTTTTGGGGCAGTTTTAAAATCGTATCTCGAGTTGAACGACTTTGAAGTTACCTGGGTTGACGACGGAAAATATGCCGTGGATAAATTCAAAACCGGATCTTTTCAAATCTGCATTCTGGATGTGATGCTGCCCAATGTCGACGGGTTTACAATCGGTACCGGAATACGTGAACTTGATGCAACTATTCCAATGGTTTTTCTCACCGCCAAAACCTTAAAAGAAGACATTCTGAAAGGCTATAATGTTGGTGCCGACGATTATATTACCAAACCTTTTGATACGGAAGTTTTGCTTTGTAAAATTCAGGCGATTATCAAACGGCAGTCGGTGCAACCGATAAGTGATGCATTTCTTTTTACACTCGGATCGTACGAATTTGACTCGAAGTTGCGTGTTATTGTTCGTGATGGAGAAAAACAAAAGCTGTCGCCAAAAGAAGCCGACTTGCTAAAACTGCTTTGCCAAAATAAAAATGAATTGCTTTCGCGCGAAACAGCACTGCGCAAAATTTGGGGCGAAGACGGTTATTTTACCGCCCGCAGCATGGACGTGTTTATTACCAAACTTCGTAAATTTCTGAAAGACGATCCGAATATCGAGATTAAGAATATTCATGGCAGCGGATTCCTTTTGGAAGTTAATTCTTGATAGAACGCTGATGGCACTGATCGAAAATGATAAACGCAGATCGGTAGATTAAAATCCACAAATAGCTGTTTTTTCAGGATTCCTCTTTTTATCTTTAGGATTCAAATTCAAAAATATGAATGAAATTAAAACTGCTGTAATAACCGGAGCAGGAAAAGGAATTGGGAAAGCTCTTGCCACAGGACTGGCGCAGTTGGGGTACCAAACTATTCTTGTGGGCCGAAACAAACAAAATCTTGAGCAGGTTGCCCAACAAATTGGGAGCAATGCAAAAATATTGCAGCTTGATATTACCGACAGGCCAGCCGTTAAAGAAGCTATTTCCAAAATTATTGCAGACAATGGAAGTATTGATGTTTTAGTGAATAATGCCGGCATTCATTTTAGCGGATCTGTGGATATTGCGGAGGATGAATTTGAGAAAATGCTGGAGACAAATCTTACTGCTCAATACGGAGTACTAAAAGAAGTTGTTCCGGTAATGAAAGCACAAAAATCCGGATACATTTTTAACGTGGCATCGCGCTCAGGGAAAGTTGGTTTTTCCGGCGGAGGAGCTTACAGTGCCTCTAAATTTGGCTTGGTTGGATTAAGCGAATCGCTTTACCGCGAGTTGAATCCGCTGGGAATAAAAGTAACAGCTTTGTGCCCGGGCTGGGTAAACACCGACATGGCTTTTGATGCCGGAACACCTTTGGAAAGCGCGCAAATGATTCAGCCGGATGACCTTTTTAAAACGATCGAATGGTTGCTTCAACTTTCTCCCGGAGCTTGTGTAAAAGAAATAATTTTAGAATCACCCAACAGTATAAGTTAAGAACTATGCCAAAATTAAAAGATCAACCGCAACTTGCCGATTTCCAACGTTATGTTTTGGCATTGGAAGAAGAACGGGGTTTTGCGGAACAAACTGTTATTGACAAATGTCTGTTGCTTGGCGAGGAAGTAGGCGAATTATTTAAAGCCGTTCGGAAGACAGAGGGATTGCTCGTAGATTCGAATTCCAGATTCAATGAAATTGGTGATGAATTGACTGATATTTTTATCTATATCTGTGCCATTGCTAACCGAAAAGGAATTGATCTGGAAAAGGCTTTCCGAGCGAAGGAAGAAAAGAACAAACAACGAACCTGGGAAACTATTTAAATGAATACAATAAGAGTTTCATATTCTGAAATGAAGTCAGTCTTTAAACGGATTCTAATTCAGAATAATTTTACAGAAAAAAAGGCTGAAAGGTGCGCTGAAATATTCACCACGAGTAGTGTTGAAGGAATTTATTCGCATGGTATTTACCGTTTTCCCCGATTTATTGATTACATAAAAAAGGGGCTTGTAATACCCGATGCTGAACCCGAAAAAAAGCATTCGGCCGGAGCATTGGAGCAATGGGAGGGAAATCTTGGACCGGGACCCGTTAATGCCGAAATTTGCACCAACAGAGCTATGGAAATTGCTTCAGTTAATGGTTTGGGATGTGTAGCTATTGCAAATACCAACCACTGGATGCGCGGCGGAACCTACGGGTGGCAGGCTGCCCGAAAAGGGTATGTTTTTATTGGCTGGACCAATACGGAGAAAAATATGCCGGCATGGGGAGCAAAAGAAAGCAAACTGGGGAATAATCCCCTCGTTTTTGCTGTTCCTTTTGGAGATGAAGCCATTGTTCTGGACATGGCGATGACACAGTTTTCGTACGGAAAAATAGAGACATTTAAAGTAGAAGGGAAAGACCTTCCGTTTGCAGGAGGTTTTAACAAAATTAATGAACTAACAAATCATCCTAAGGAAATTTTGGAAACGATGCGAGGCCTGCCAATTGGTTATTGGAAAGGAGCAGGTTTGTCGTTGTTGCTCGATATATTGGCAACTATTTTGTCAGCCGGATTATCGACGGGGGAACTAAGTAAGCGCGGAAAGGAATATGGCGTTTCGCAGGTGTTTGTAGCTATCGACATTCAGCAACTTAAGAACTTCCCGTCTATTGAAAAAACGATTTCGTCGATAATTGAAGACTTTAAAAGCGCAGCGTTAATTGATCCGAAAGAACCGGTAAAATATCCGGGCGAAAGGGTGGTAAATGTACGAAAGGAAAATCTTCGGATTGGAATTCCTGTCAACGAAAAAGTGTGGGAGGAAATTTTAAACCTGTAAAAGAAAATTGAAGCAAGCCGACGAAAGGAAAGGTTTCATCGGCTTGCTTTTTTATTATTCGTATTCCTGAACAATTACGCCGGTTAAGCGCAATAAGGATGTTTGAGCATTAATAAAATTATAGATCGCTTCCAATTTTCCTTGTGCAGCACGTAGATAAATCTCCTGTACATCGCGGAAGTTGAACGAGTTAATGGCTCCGGCTTCAAACTTCTCGCGCGAAATTTGCAGATTCAGCCGGGCTGCCTGTAGGTTCTCGTCAGCAACCATAAGTAATTCTTTGCGAACCTGGTAAAACTCAAACAGGTTGGCCAGGCTGTTATCCAGATCATGCTGCATATCTGTCAATTGAATTTCAGCAATGTCGCTGTCAATTTCAGCAATTTGCAGTGCGCGTTTTCTGTTTCCACCGCTAAATAAATTCCAGCTTAAAGTAAAATTACCATAAAAGTTGGCCGAGTTGTTCCAATCCATATCCGTGTCGCCAATTTTGCTTCCGGCACGCATTCCTGTTATTCCTCCCGAAAAATCCAACGACGGCGAGAAAGCACTTTTTGCCGAAGCAATGGCATTTTCCAACAGACGCTGATTAATATACTGGTTCTGCAAACTTTTGTTGTTTTCAATCATTTGTGCCCTCAGGTCGGCTATTGCATAATCCTCAGTAATGGCCTCGAAATTATCCGTGTACTCGTAGTCTACGGCTTCTTTCTCGGCCATTAAATAAGCCAGGTTTCTTTTTGAGTTTTTATACGAAACTTCCTGTAAAAGATAGTTTGATCTGTCGGCCAGGTAAGCATTTTGTGCCTGCAATACATCGTAAGTAACAGCCGATCCGTATTCTTTTTGCTGCTCGGTTTTCTGAAAACGATCTTGCGACAATGCCATTACTTCGTTGTATGTTGCCAGGATTTCTTTTTGCAGCAAAACATCGTAGTAGGCAAGAATCACCGATTGAATGGTGCCTTCAACCATTACTGCCGTATTGTTTTTCGATAGGTTCTCCAACTCCTCGAGGCGGGTTTTGGTGATGTTTACCGAGTAACCATCAAAAATAGTCCAATTTACTGATGCCCCACCCGACAAATTTATTGAAGTTAGATTGTCGCCATCAACGGCACGGTACGAGTTATTATCGCCCAACGAGAGATTGATGTATGGGTATCTACCAGCGGTTCCCCAGTTGTTTTCAATTTCAGCAATCGTTTGGTTTTGTTTAGCAATAACAATGTCGTAGTTATTTTCCAGGGCCTTTATAATGGCATTGGTAAGCGAAAGTGGCTGCTGGGCCTGTGCAAACAACCCCGTAGCCATTATTAAGATCAGTGTTAGTATTTTATTCATTTGTTTCCTCCTCTTCGTGATAAATGCTGTTGTCGATTTTTCGTTGTGCATTTTGCCATGCAATTTCCACGTGTTCACGTTCAAATTCTCTACCGTACCATTGTTCGCGAACAAATTTTCTGAGATCATTCAGCACTAAAATAAGTGCAGGGAAGAATAACAGAATAAACATGGTTCCGAAAGCAACGCCGTAAACCAGCGAAATAGCCATTGGAATTAGGAATTGTGCCTGGAAACTAGTTTCTAAAATAAGCGGATAAAGGCCAAAACCAGTAGTAAGCGTTGTTAAAATAATTGGGCGTAGCCTTGATTTTCCGGCTTCAACAATGGCGTCTTTAACTTTCAGTCCTTGCTCAATAAGTAGGTTGTACTTGGCAAGAAATACCACGGCATCGTTAACAATTACACCGGTAAGTGCAACAATACCCCACAAACTTAGTATTGAGAGAGGTTTGCCGTGTATGCCATGTCCCCAAACTGCTCCCAAAATGGAGATTGGAATCATGATAAGAATGATCATTGGTTGTTCAAACGATCGGAAACTAATCATTAGAATAAAAATAATAGCCAGGAAAGCCATTGGGAAAAGGAAGGCTAAGTCGCCCATGTTTCTCTCACTCTCGCGTTGCTGGCCTTGAAAGATTACTGAAACTCCGGGGTATAATACTTCAAGTTCGGGTATTACTTCTGTTTTAATGAGGTCCAGTGTTTCGGTAACAGACGCATCCGGGTCAACCATATCGGCATTTACGCGAATTTCGCGTTTACCATTAAAACGGTTAATATTTACCGGACCACGCTTCATATCGTAATCCACCAGCTCCATTAACGGGTATTCGCCCTGTGGAGTTTTTACTTTCATTTTCTCCAGTTGTCCGATGCGTTCGCGCCCTTCGGCCGGGTATCTCACCCAAATACGAAGTTCATCGCGGCCAACCTGCAATCGTTGTGCCTGTCCCCCGTAAAATGCCTGACGTACCTGTCCGGCAATGTATGTTTCGTTTAAGCCAAGCATGTAAGCTTTTGGTTTTAATTCGAGCAGAATTTCCTGTTTCCCCAGAGCATTGGTGTTTACCACGTCTTTTAATTGAGGATATCGGAGAAGTCTGTCCATAATAAAATCGCGCGCGGCTTCCAACTCTTCTGTATTTCTCGACATTAATCCAATAGAAACCGGATTGCCAAATCGGTTGCTGGCGCCAATGGTAAATTTTTCTGCCTCGGGTACGTTTCCTATTTTCTGGTTTAACAATCGTATAATTTCAAAGGAACTAATTCCTGTTTCTTCGGAGTTTCGTGGTGACACATCAATGTTTCCAGAGTGTGCACCACTTTCTTCGCGGTTAAATGCTGAACCAAGATTTATAATACTGTTTTCGATAACAGGCAGCGTTTCGTTGTATTCATCCATCAACTGCTCGTTTACTACCCATACAATACTATCGAAACGCTCCAGATATTCCATGGTTTGACGTTCTCCTGAACCGGGTGTGAATGCAATATTTATATTAAACGAATCGAACTCCATTCGAGGGAAGAACGTTGTTTTAATTAGCTGTCCACCAATTAGTCCCATTGTAATAACAATCATTGCCACCGGAATTCCCAGCACAATGTAGCGCCACTCCAAAACCAGTTTAATTACCCTGTCGTAAGCATAATCGCGCAACCAGTTAAAAAAGCGTTCGGTGTATTTTCGTAATCCTTTTGCTTTGCGGGTAAGGGTTTTTCGGTTTAATACCTTTTCGTTTCCGAGGTGAGCCGGAAGGACCAGAAAAGCTTCAATCAATGAAATGAGCAAACTGGCAATTACAATCACTGCCATTTCATACATCATTTCCATGCGTCCGGTAATAAATATCAGTGGCGAAAATGCTGCAACTGTTGTTAAAACTGATGAGGTTACAGCAGGAATTACTTCAACTGTTCCATCAACTGCGGCACGCATGGGGCTTTTCCCCCGTTCAAAATGCTGGAAGATATTTTCCCCGATCACAATACCATCATCAACCAGAATACCAATTACCAGTATCATTCCAAAAAGCGACATCATATTAATGGTGACTCCCATAATATTGGCGACGATAAACATACCCAGAAATGAAGCCGGGATTCCCCACGCTACCCATAACGATAAACGGGTACTGAGCATGATTCCAAGTATTAAAACAACAAGAATCAGTCCCATTCCGCCGTTGGTGTAAAGCAAATCAAGACGCGATTTTAACAGGTCGAGAAACGAGCGAGAATAAATTAATTTAACCCCATGAGTTTGGGCATTAAATTCTGCTACATATTCTTTAACGTATTCATCAATCTCATCAAGGTCTTCCGTAATCAGCTTCATTATGGTGATGCTGATCAGTGGATTTCCTTTTTCCAATGCTTTGTTGGGCACATCAGAGAATTTCATTTTTACGCTAGCAATATCATTAATTCGCAGTACGCTGCCATCGGGATTTGCCCGTAAAATAATGTTGCCAATCTTGTTCGGGTCTGCACTTCTTGAGCGTAAACGAATTAAAAGCTCTTCATCTTTCGAACGGATCTGTCCGCCCGAAACATCGCGGTTATTATTGGTAATTGCACTTTGCAGATCGTTGAATGTTAATCCATAACGCAGCAAGTCTTGTTCATCCGCTTCAACCGAAATCTCAAGACTCGGGAAACCTGAAATGGTAACCTGACTCATGATTCCGGAGCCCAGAAAATCTTCTTCAATCTGCTGGGCGTAGGATTTCAGCGTCATCAAATCAACGTCGCCGGTAACCAGTAAACGGGCCGCCGGCGATGTGGTTCGTGTTTTTGCCACAATGGGCCGTTCAGCAGCTGTTGGTAATGCCGAAATTCCGTCAACCGCATTTTTTACTTCTATAAGTGCTTCATCAATATCGTATCCGGGTTGAATTTCAATACGCACACTGGCACTGTTTTCTGCCGATACCGAATTGATCTCGTAAATGCCGGGAATGGCTCTTACCGCTTCCTCTATCCTGGAGGTAACCCCTTCTTCCATCTCAACCGGCGATGCACCGGGATAGACCACACGAACAGTGATCATATGCGATTCGCGCTCGGGAAAGAAAGATTTCTTCATGGAAAGAAAACTTATGCTACCCACAACAATCAGGAAAAGCAGGATCAGATTCGCGTAAAAGGGAAATTTTACAAAAAGTTCAACTATCTTTTTCATTGAGCTGTCTCCTTTTTCTATTGTGGTTTAGCTTGATTTCCGGAATTGGGCTTGTTGTTTTCTTCGCCCATAATATTTACCGGAGTATTTTCTTTTACATTAATTAATGGTTCGGCAACCACTTTTGACCCTTCGGGCAAACCATTAAAAACAAGTGTGGTCTCATTGCGTTTTATAACGTTTATTTCGCGTTTTTTTAGCTCTCCGTCTACAACAATATAAACCGTATTTGAGTTAAAAATAGCTCCACGTGGAATTTCCATGGCATCCGGTATTTTTTGTCCCGGAAACTGAACTTCGAAATATTCGCCGGGAAGTACCTGGTCGGCATGAGCTTGATTAACCATTACAAAAATACTGCGAGATTGTGTTTCGTTCTCAATAAAATCTGATTTACGAACCACTTTCCCTGCAATTTTAGCTTGGTTTTGGTTAGATTGGATCATCACCTTGTCGTTAATTCTTATCCACTCGCTGTCTTCGTTTGGTACCGGTATTTCAATCTCCACATGATCGGTGCGGATCATTTGGGCAATTTGTCCGCCGGTATTGACATAAGCACCGACTTCGTAATTCACCTGCGTAAACGTTCCGTTGAAAGGAGCATGAAGGGTATGACGTTTCAATTTTTTTTCTTCTTGTTTAATGCCGTAGTATTCGCTTAAAACGCCCCGGCTGGCCAAGAATACTTTTAGTTTATCATCTTTAACATCGGGCATTTCAGGCAAGTCCTTATCAAGATCTATTGCCCTAAAAAAAGTTTCATAAGCGTTAAGCTGGTCCGGGAAATCAACTTTTATATCAGGTAATAAAGATGTCATCGTAGTCAGAAACTGAGCCTTTCGTGCTTTTAATGCTAGTTCTACTTCATCCTTGTATATTTCGGCCAACACCTGGCCTTTTTTAAATGATGTTCCTTTTCGTAATACAACTGCTCCGGGCTCAATTTTTCCCGATGCTTCAGCAACAAGCAAAACTTCGCTGCCCGATACGGCTCTCCCCTGAACCCAAAGAGGAGAGGTAACTTCATCATAATTAACGGTTTCCACTTTTACCGATCGTTTCATTTCAACATTGGGCCTTTCGGTTTGTTCCGGTTTCATTGAAATAAAAAGTTTTGATAGTATTGCCGCTCCTCCTAGCAGAACAATCAGGGCAACAACTATAAATGTAATTTTTCTCCAACTCATGGTTATTTTATTTTATTTGAATTTCTAAATTAACGTAGGTTTATTTAAAGCGCAAAAATCATTAATTTTTTAATGTATCAAATTTTAATCTGTTAAAACTACACATTGGGTGCTTAACATTTAACTTGTGTATACTTGAAATGAATACAATCAAAGACTCGTTAGGTAATACAAGGTTTAATTTAGATGATAAATTTTTACATTAGCGGAAACACCAAAAAATACAAGATGTTTACCAAGCGTAATTTTCGTTCGTTTAAATCACTATTGCCCGGCGTTGAAATGCGCCCACTGGCCTTTGAAGAGAAAACAATTTTGTGTGAATTCAAACTGGAAAAAGGAAGTGAGCTGCCTTCGCACAGTCATCCGTACGAACAAACCGGTTACTTAATCTCGGGGAGATTGAATTTTCGTATTGACAAAGAATGGATTATTGCCGAAGCCGGCGACAGTTGGTGTATTCCGGAGAATGTTGAACATCAGGTTGATGTGCTTGAGGATGCTAAAGTTTTGGAGGCATTTACTCCAATTCGCCCCGATTATTTACCCGATGAAAATGCTTGATAAGGGAATGAAAAAATGCATATAAAACCCAACTGTTATTTTTGCCGGCCAATGCATCGCTTTGTGGAGTTAAAGTAAAACCTAATTGATAAACTTTAGGTATTTGCTTAAAAGAAATGCTAACTTTGCACGCTCGTTTGCGGGAAGCATATAAAACAGATGCAAATACTTGAATTTGATACGGTTGTAATAGGAAGTGGGCTGGCAGGATTGTCGGCTGCTTATCACTCTTCGAAATACGGACGCGTTGCGATTGTTACCAAGTCGCAACTTGATGTTAGTAATTCATATTATGCGCAAGGCGGAATTGCGGCAGCCATTGCCGATGAGGATTCGCCTGAGCAACATGCCCGGGATACGCTGATTACCGGGCGTGGAATTTGCGATAATGACGCAGTAGAAGTACTGGTTAACGAAGGTCGCGAGCGAGTGAAGGAACTTATTGATTTAGGTATGCAATTCGATAAGGAAAACGGCAAATATGTGCTTGGACTGGAAGGAGGGCACACCAAACGTCGGATTTTACATGCCGGCGGCGATGCTACCGGAAAAGAGCTAACTTGCTTTAAACTACGATTGATACGGGAAAAAAAGAATGTTGAGGCTTTTGAATATGTTGTGGCTGTAAAACTACTGAAGCACAACGAAGCGATAGTTGGACTTCAGGCGTACGATTTTAAAACCAACAAAAATATCATATTCAAAACCAAAGCTATAATTATTGCAACGGGTGGTTTGTCTCGGGTTTTTGCGCGATCAACAAATCCGCATACTGCAACCGGCGATGGCATTGCGTTGGCTTACGATGCAGGCGCCCGATTGGCCGATCTCGAATTTGTTCAGTTTCACCCATCGGCTTTAAATATACCGGGCAAGGAAGCTTACCTGATTAGTGAGGCGGTTCGTGGAGAAGGAGCGTGGCTGTTGAATTCGAAAGGCGAACGTTTTATGAAAGATATTCACCCGCTGGCCGAGCTTGCACCGCGTGATGTGGTGGCTTACAGCATTTTTAAGCAAATTCAGGAATCGGATCAAGACCACATTTTTTTGTCGTTAAAACACCTTGATAAGCAAAAGATCAAGAATAGGTTTAAAAATATTGATAAGCAGTTAAAAGAGTTTGGTTTTGATTTAACTGAAGATCAGTTACCGATTGCTCCGGCAGCTCATTATATGGTTGGCGGAATTTGTACCAATCTCGATGCTGAAACAAATATCTCGGGCCTCTTTGTTTGTGGCGAGGCAGCATCAACAGGTGTGATGGGTGCCAATCGTTTGGCAAGCAACTCGTTACTTGAGTGCCTGGTTTTTGGGAAACGCGCCAGTGAAAAGGCTGCAAAATTAGTGGCGTCGGAACATCTGCTTGAAAAACCAGAGCCGATAACGCTTGATGTAAATAACGAGAAGGTTTTCCTGAAATATCAGAACGAGTTGGCACAAATTATGTCAAAAAAACTGGGTATTGTAAGAAATCGCGAAGACCTGGAATCTGCATTTAACCGGTTTTCTGAAATTGTTTCAGAATTCGACAACAATCAGCACGAATATAATTTAATTAAGATCAGGAATATGTCGGTTATTAGTAAACTCATTGCACAATCGGCACTGGTTCGCGAAGAGAGTCGCGGCGGTCATATCCGGGAAGATTTTCAGCAGGAGAATCCTGATTTTAAAACACATATTATTCAACAAAAAAACAAGAACATTGAGTTTGAACCCATAAGAAAGTAAAGCTATGATGGATGAGAAAACATTAAAATCGGCCGAAGTATTATTCGACATGGCCTTCGCCGAAGATATAGGCGACGGAGACATAACCACAAACAATCTGATTGATAGTAACGTTGTGAAAACAGCGCAGCTTGTTGCCAAAGAAGAAGGAGTAATTGCAGGTTTGCAGGTGGCAGAAATGGTTTTCAGAAAATTCGACAAAGACCTGGAATGGAAAGTACTTATGCCCGACGGATCGCATGTGGTACCCGGCGATGTAATTGCCGAGTTTAAAGGACACTTCCGCGCATTGTTAACCGGCGAACGTAAAGCACTGAATTTTCTTCAGCGATTATCGGGAATTGCCAGCTATTCAAACTTGTGTATGAAAGAAACAGAAGGAACAAAAGTGGAAATTCTGGACACCCGAAAGACCTTGCCCGGATACCGCTACCTCGACAAGTATGCTGTGCGTATGGGAGGAGCTTCAAACCACCGTTTTGGATTGTACGACATGGTGATGATTAAAGACAACCACATTCAGGTTGCCGGAAGTATTACTAAAGCAGTTGAAGCCATTCGTAAACACATTCCAAAAAGTATAAAAATTGAAGTGGAAACAACAACCATCGATCAGGTAAAAGAAGCTATGGCTGCCGATGTTGATATTATTATGCTCGACAATATGCGCTCCACAATGATGAAAGAGTGCGTTGAAATTATTGATCGGCGTGCAAAAATTGAAGCATCGGGAAATATGACCATCAAACGAATTCGCAAAGTAGCGCATACCGGTGTAGACTATATTTCGATAGGTGCATTAACGCATTCAGTAAAAGCACTCGACATCAGTCAGCGTATAATTGATTAATGAATCTTGTAATAGATATAGGCAATACGCGCGTAAAGTATTCGGTTTGTACCCAAAACGAGGTGGTAAAAACGGTATCGGTTGATGCTTTTTCGCCTGCTTTGTTGAGAACAATAAAACAAGAATACGAAGGGTTGGAAAGTGCAATTTTATCGTCGGTAAAAGATTATCCTGATGAATTAAAAGTAGCCTTAACGAAACAGTTTGATACATTTATTGAACTAAACGCCACAACACCATTGCCTGTAGAAAACTGTTACGAGTCGAAAGAGACCTTAGGAAAAGACCGCATTGCGGCAATTGTGGGAGCATTCGACCTGTATGAAAAAACGAATGTTTTGGTTATTGATGCCGGAACGGCAATTACCTACGATTTGTTAACTGCCGAAGGACAATACCTGGGTGGAAATATCTCACCTGGTTTGGAAATGCGATTCAGGGCATTAAACCAGTTTACAGGAAAACTTCCTAAAGTAGAAAAGGGAGTAGTTAAAGAACTAATTGGTAAAACAACCGAGCAGGCAATTAGAGCCGGAGTACAACACGGTATTGTGTTCGAAGTAGACCATGCAATTACCTCATTTAAGGAAAATTATAATAATTTAAAAGTTATTATGACTGGGGGCGATGCCGAATTTTTTGATAAGAAATTAAAAAATTCTTTCTTTGTACACTTTAATTTAACCAGCATAGGTTTAAACCGCATTTTACAACATAATGGGGAGAGTAAGTAGAGTAAGTTTTTTGATCGCCGGGTTAATATTTATCCCGGCTGTATTATTTGCGCAGTTTAATAATAACACCACATCGCCATATTCGCGTTACGGATTGGGTGATTTGCAACCGTATTCGCTTGGACGTTCGTCTGCGATGGGGGGGCAAGCCTTGCAAGTAGATACAATATGCAGATAAATGCGGCCAATCCCGCCAGTTACACATCACTTGATTCGCTTAATTTTTTATTTGAGTTTGGCTTGGAAGGCAAATTTGCCAAAAGTGCCACCGAAACTACAAGCATGGAATCTAACGATGTCAACTTTAAGTATTTTGCCATGAGTTTCAGAATAACGAAATGGATGGCAACAAGCTTAAGTTTAACACCCTATTCCGATGTAGGTTATTTTGTTACTTCACAGGCCGACATTAACAACGTTGGCAACGTGTATACAACTTATTACGGAGCCGGAACCATTTCGAATGCCAGGTGGGGGCTTGCTATCGAACCGATTAAGAATATTTCGGTTGGTGCAAATTTGAATTACCGGTTTGGGCAATTGACCAGAAATACGGAAGTTACATTCGCCGATCCCAGTTTTTATAATGTGCAACGCTATTCAACACTTCGAATTCGAGACTTTGGGTTGGACCTTGGAATGCAGGCAACCCTGCCCATGAAAAATGATAAAAGTTTAACATTTGGTCTTGTGTTTGCCAATTCACCTGAATATACCGACTTTGTTTCGGATATAATTCAAAAGAATTTATCCTACGGGGGAGCGGTTGATCAGGACACTTTAATGTACAAAGAAGAAGAGGAAGGACAGTTGGCTTTTCCAATGACTTTAGGCGGAGGATTATCGTTCGCTAAAGAAGATGTATACGAAATTAACCTTGATTATTACCACGAAGGATGGGCCAACGCTAGATTTTTAGGAGGCAAAAGCAATTTTTTAACAGATTTAAATAAATTTGCGGTTGGGGCTGAGTGGATTCCGGATAAGTTTTCGATCAGAAGTTTTATTAACCGGGTTGCATATCGCGCAGGTTTTAAATATGAACAAACTTACCACACCTTTGCCGGACAGCATATAAAAGACTTTGGCATAAGTTTTGGTGTTGGATTACCACTGTACCGTTCGAACTCTACACTTAATATAAGTGCCGAGCTCGGAAAAAGGGGAACAAAAGAGTACAATTTAGTACTTGAAAAATATGCAAAAGTTAATGTAAGTGTAAGCTTACACGACTTGTGGTTTATGCAGCGAAGAATTGAATAAAACTCAAAAAAAAGAAAAACAAATAAAACTCATTATGAAAACTATTTTACGCATATCTCTTTTAATCGCCGCAGTTGTAATGGTCGGTATTACAGTTGCCCAGGCTCAAAGAGTTATTAAAGGAACTGTTTATATGGACGGAGAACCGGCAGCTGGTATTACCGTTGAAGCACATAAAGGTGGAGAAATGTTGACCAGCTTCGATGGGAAATATGAAGTTGAAGCTGATGAAAAAACAAAATACATTAGGTTCACTTTTATTGATGAATCAAAAAAATTAGACATTGAAGACAAATCGGGCAATGTGTTTGATTTTGCATTCTCAGGAAGTATTCCTTCTGGCGATGATGCCGACGTTGAAAGCGATGAAATTAACCTGAGTACATTGGACGAACTTATTAAGGCTCAGGACAGAGACTTCTTGAATGAACTTTCATTATATACTGAATTTTTCAAACAAAAAGACTATAAATCAGCTATTCCACACTGGAAGAAACTGTATATCAAGTATCCTAAATCTACTACGAACCTTTACATTCACGGTTCTAAGATTTATGAGTATCAAATTGAGAGTGCAACAACTGATGCGGAGCGTGATAAGTATATTGATTTATACATGAAGTTGTACGACAAACGGATGAAGTATTTTGGCGAGCGTGGTTACCTGTTAGGCCGAAAAGGTACATCTTGGTTAAAATACAAATTGAGTCAAGACAGAGATAAAGCTTCTGAAGGTGAAGCTTTAAAAGCAATTCATAAATCAGCTTACGAGTGGTTGTCAGAATCGGTAAAACTGCAAGGCGATCAAACAGAACCACCGGTGCTTCTGTTATACATGCGAACAACTGTGGCTTTATTCAAATATGGAGAACTCCCAAAAGAGCAGGTTGTAAAGAACTACGAAGAAAGCATGGCTATTGCCAATGCTATTGTTGAAGCAAACGAAGACGAAACCAAAGTAGAACAAGTGCAGGAGACAGTTCTTCCTTATATTGAAACTATCTTTGGGAAATCGGGTGCTGCTGATTGCGAAGCCCTGGTTAGTATTTACGCTCCACAATACCAGGAGAATTCAAATGATGCAGATTTTATCAAGTCCATGCTTCGTCGTTTAGGGAGAGCAGATTGTACTGAAACAGAGCTTTTTGGGATGGCTACAGAGCGTTTGTACGAACTTGATCCTTCGGCAGAAGCAGCGTTCAACATGGCTCGTCGATTCCTGAAAAAAGACGATTTGGAAAAAGCAAGAGAGTATTATCAAATGGCTATTGACCAGGAAACTGATGACGAACTTTTAGCCACATACTACTACGAGCGAGGTTATATACGTTACGCAAAAGATGGTAACCTGATAGGCGCACGTAGCGATGCAAGAAAAGCACTTCAGTTAAATCCTGATTATTGTGAGGCCAACATGTTAATTGCAAACATTTATGTATCAGCCTCTCAGAAGTTCGAAGGAAGCGCATTGGAAAAATCAGCAGTATTCTGGTTAGCATGCGACTATTTTGCAAAAGCGCGCCGCGGTGAAGACTGTTCAATTGACGCATCAGAAAACCTGAGGAAATACAGACAATATTTTCCTAACAAGGAAGAAGCATTTATGGAAGGACTCCAGGAAGGCACAACTTATAAAGTTGGAGGTTGGATAAATGAAAACACAAAAGTTCGCTTCTAAAATATTGCGGCTTATAAAAACATTTCGTATTGCAGTTCTCGTATTGGGAACTGCAATACTTTTCTTTGCCTGTAAGAAAAACGACATTGAAAAGATTAAAGCCTTTAGTACCCCCGAAAACCTACCCGTTTTAGAGGCTACAAATTTTGAAACACTATCTACCGATTCAGGTACTGTACGTTTTTCATTAAAAGCAGACAGGTTATTGCGCTTTGAAAATGATGGTAAAACGTTTCACGAGTTCCCCGAAGGATTGTTGCTGATAAAATACGACGAGAATCAAAAAATAATCTCGAGTATTAAGGCGGATTATGCCAAAGAGTTTATTAAAGAAGAGAAGTGGGAAGCCAAAAATAATGTGATTGTTACTAACGAGAATGGCGACTCGCTGAAGACAGAACACCTTATTTGGGACGAAAAAAACGAAACGATCTTCACCGAAGAATATGTAAAGATTATTAGCGCCGATAAAATTATTACCGGGACAGGATTAACATCCGACCAGAATATGCAGAATTGGAAGATTAAAAACCCTAAAGGCGTTATTTACGTAGCAGTAGACAATGAAAACCAACCCGGGCAAACGGGCAATACCAGTAAAAATCCTGCAGCCAGTCCTGATGATCCGGTTCTCTCAAAAGAACCACCCCGCGAACAATTAAAATTTAACTAGCGATTTATGAATCCATATTTGCTGATTCTGTTGACGATCATTCTCTCGGCCTTTTTTTCAGGAATGGAGATTGCTTTTGTTTCAGCGAATAAATTGCGCCTCGAGCTGGATAAACAATCTGATCCGTTTAACTCAAAACTACTTAAGTTTTTAACCCGCAATGGCGGGCAATACATTGCCACAATGCTGGTTGGGAACAACATCGCACTGGTAGTTTACGGTATTGCTTTTGCCGCAGTGCTGGAACCTGTTTTGCTCAACTCTATCCAGTCCGATTCGTTGGTTTTGTTCCTGCAAACTATAATCTCAACTTTTATAATTTTATTATTTGCCGAGTTTTTACCCAAAACGTTATTCCGCATTTTCCCTAATTCGTTGCTAAATATATTCTCACTACCACTGGCGTTTTTTTATGTGGTATTTTTCCCCGTATCACGCTTCTCAATGGGTATTACAAATTTTCTTTTGAGAAATATTTTTAAAACCGAACCGGGCAACGAAGACAAAAATAAAGTGTTCCGAAGGATCGATCTGGATGAGTTTATAAAAGAAAACGACAGAAAAAACCCGGAACAAAAAGAAATTATTGAAACCGAGATTAAACTGTTTAAAAATGCGCTCGATTTCTCGAAAATAAAGTTACGGGAAGTAATGATTCCGCGTACCGAAATTGAAATGATGGAAACCGGCGCCTCGATTAATGAGCTGCGGCAAAAATTTGTTGAAACCGGTTATTCGCGCATACTTATCTTTAACGAAAGTATTGATAATATCATCGGTTATGTACATTCTTCCGTGTTGTTTAAAAATCCGCACACTATTGACCCGTTTATTAAAAACGTATTGATTGCACCCGAAACCATGCCGGCAAATAAACTGCTTAGTACATTTATTCAGGAGCACCGTAGCATTGCAATTGTTGTTGATGAATTTGGCGGAACAGCAGGGATGGTAACCAGCGAAGATATTCTGGAAGAAATATTTGGTGAGATTGAAGACGAGCATGACGTAAAAGGTATTATAGAAAAGAAAATAAGTAATACCGAGTTCATTTTTTCAGCACGTGCAGAGATTGATATGCTGAATGACAAGTATTTTCTTGATCTGCCGGAAAATGAAGATTTCGAAACTCTCGCCGGTTTTATTCTATACAACTATGAAAGTATCCCCAAGGTGAATACCATTATAAAAATTAAAAAATTCCAGTTTAAAATACTAAAGGCAACCAATACTAAAATTGAATTGGTAAAACTCGAGCTTCCAGGCGATTAAATTCATAAAACATGGTGCATGTAAGGTGCTGAAAATCTGATAATTTTAAGCCCATTGGTAGCGTCTGTAAAAAATGTTCGATATTGGAGGTAAAACAGTTAAAATTATTATCTTCGTAGCTCGAAAAATTCAAACGATTTTAGACAAAAAATAACTGTAAATCAATGGCAACGTTACAAAACATTAGAACGAAAGCAGGATTGTTGGTAGCAATTGTAATCGGTTTATCATTGGCAGCATTTATCCTTGGCGATTTGTTACAAGGAGGTTCGTCGATGTTTCAGAGAAACCGGTTAGAAGTTGGAGTAATTGATGGCGAATCAATCCAATATCCTGAATTTCAGCAAGAGGTAGAAGAGTTAGGGGAGATATTCAAACAAAACTATGGGCAGTCCCAATTAGATGATAATACCTGGGCACAAGTACGCGACCAGGCCTGGCAAAGGAAAATTGCCGAGATCGTGATGGGAGAAACTTATGAAGATCTTGGAATTGAAGTTAGTTCAGACGAGTTATTCGATATGCTTCAGGGATCAAACCCGCACCAAATTGTACGTCAAATATTCAGCAACCCTGAAACCGGTCAGTTCGATCGTAATGCAGTGGTTAGTTTCCTGAAAAATCTGGAAACCGGAATGGTTGCTCCCGATCAGCGTGCTTATTGGTTAAACATTGAACAGCAAATTGTTGAAGAACGCACACAAGGAAAATACACCAACATGGTAGCGCAAGGTTTGTATGTTACAGGCGATCAGGCTGAAGCCAGTGCTACTGCCGGCAGCAAATCGGTTAACTTCGATTACATCGCTTTGCCACACAGTAGTGTTGCCGACGAAGATATTACAATTACTGATAAAGATCTGAGAGATTATTATAATGCAAATAAAGAAGATTACGAATCGGAAGCAAGCAGAAGAATTGAATACATTACTTACCCGGTAGAACCATCGGAAAAAGATTTTGCTGAGGCCGAAGAGTGGATCAATGATATTAAAGCTGATTTTGAAGAAACTGACAATACAATTCAGTTTGTAGATACAAATTCAGACATCGCTTTTGTTGATGAATGGAACAAAAAAGACGATTTGCCCGAAGCAATTGGTACCTGGATTTTCGATGAAGGTGCTGAAGTAGGAGCTGTTTACGGTCCGTATAAAGAGTCAGAAACATTTACTCTGGCTAAATTGTACAAATCGGAAATGATGCCCGATTCGGTTGAGGCTCGTCATATTTTGCTACAATATAATACACAAGCCGAGGCGTTTGCTGCACAGCAATTGGCCGACAGCTTAAAGACGATGATCGAAAACGGAGCTGATTTTGCTGAATTGGCACGCACTAATTCTGCCGATCAGGGTTCTGCAATCAACGGTGGTGAGCTGGGATGGTTCCAGCGTGGACAAATGGTGAAACCATTCGAGAATGCAGCGTTTAACAATACAACCGATAGTGTTACAGTTGTTGCATCGCAATTTGGAATTCACCTGATACAAACTACCGATCGTGGAGATCTATCACGTCAGGTGCAGGTGGCATATCTTACACGCATTGTAGTGCCAAGTACAAGAACTTACCAAAACGTTTATTCAAAAGCAAGTCAGTTTGCCGGCGAGAACACTACAAGCGAAGCATTTAATGCAGCAGTAAGTGAGCAAGGTCTCACAAAACGAGTGGCAAATGTAGGCGAGAACGATCGTGCAATTGTTGGTCTGGAAAGTGCTCGTCCGCTAATCAGAGCTGCCTACGAAGCTAAGGTTAATGATATTCTTACTAACAATCAGGATTCGCGTATTTTTGAATTGGGCGACAATTTTGTAATAGCTGTTTTGGCCAGTGCTACTGAAGAAGGAATTGCTCCTTTTGATAATGTGAAAGCACGAGTTGAGTTAGCCGTAACAAAAGAGAAAAAAGCTGAATTGTTGATTGAGAAAGCTGCAACGGCCCTAAACGAAAATGCCGATTTGGCTGGTGCTGCTGCTCTTGATACTGACGTACAAAATGCAGGCCCAGTAAACTTTAACTCGTTTTCTGTTCCGGGAATGGGAGTAGAACCGGCAGTAATTGGTACAGTTACTACACTTGAGGTTGACGAAGTATCAGAACCAATTGCAGGAAATAACGGCGTTTATGTTGTTATGCCAACTTCGGTAAACGAGGGTGTTGGTGTTGATGTAGCTGCCGAGAAAATGCGATTGGCACAAACCAATACATACCGTGTAGGAGCAGAGGTATTTAATGTACACCGCAACTCGGTAGAAATTGAAGACAAAAGAGCGAAATTCTATTAGTAGAGAATCGCAAAACGATATTAAAAGCCGCTCCTTTTCGGAGCGGCTTTTTTGTTACAAGAAATTATTTAGAGACTTGTTTTCCTGAATATTTACCTGTAACGATTGATATTTTAAACCTATTGGATTCCTAATATCTATTTTTATATTTGCCGCCGATGGCTAGTGAACACCGGCAAACCGGAAGTAACTCAAAAACAACTTAAAAATTGCATTTAGACATGAATGAATTCATTAGATCAGTACTATTATTACTCGTTTTACTAAATCCGTTTTTAGTAATTGTATACTTAATCGATGTAGTTCAGAAGCTCGATAACCGCCAATTTCAGCGAGTTTTAATTCGTGCAGGCCTTATTTCATGTGTTGCTTTTTGTTGTTTCGCCGTTGTAGGCGACAAAATATTCTCCGATGTGTTACAAATTCGTTTTGCATCGTTTCAGTTATTTGGTGGAATTGTATTCCTTTTAATCGGACTACAGTTTGTGTTTCGCGGGCCAACGGCTATTGAGATATTACGCGGCGAATCAAAACACATTGCCGGAGCCATTGCCATGCCGGTTTTAATTGGTCCGGGTACCATTAGTGCCAGTGTTGTTATTGGTAAACGCAACGATATTTTGATATCGTGCACAGCTATTGTTGTGGCTACTGTATTGTGTATATTGGTTTTAATCCTGTTAAAATATTTACACGATGTGATCCGCCAAAAAAGAGAAGAATTAATTGAACGCTACTTTGATTTGGCAGGACGTATTACGGCACTTTTTGTGGGGTCGGTGGCTATTGAAATGATTATGGCAGGGGTGAAAACATGGCTCAATCTTCACTGGAGCTAATTTCAGCAAATCTCAACCAGACGTATATCAAAACTCAACACTGCGTTTGGTGGAATTTTGTTACCTGTTCCTTTTCGTCCCCATGCCAGTTCGGCGGGTACCCAAAATTTATAACGGCTGCCCACGCTCATCATCGGTAACCCTTCCTGCAGGCCCTCAATAAGTTCTTCTATTTTAACCTCGTCGGGTTGGTTTTGACGATAGGTATCTTCGAGTATTTTCCCATCGAGCAGTAAAGCGCGCTGATGTATTTTAACCGTATCGAAAAGTCCGGGTTTTGGGCCTTGCTTTTCTTCCATAATTAAATACTGCAAACCATTGTCGGTTTCTAAAACACCTGTTTTTTGCTTGTTATTTTGTAAAAAATCTTCACCCGATTTACGATTGTTCCCGGCCGATCCTTTATTTCGTGATTTTTTCTCTCTGCGCGCCATCTTACTCATTCATTATTAAGAAGTAATACAAAGTAAACGAAAATCAGAAAGTAAGTTTTATTTATTGAGGTCTAAATTCTATATTTGCGCTGCTTTTACTATTTGTATACTTTTTTTAAATCAACTTGAACCTGATAAGGAGGGCCAAAATGATATATCGTTTTATCACCGTTTCTGTAATTTTCCTTTGTCTCGTAGTTAATAGTGTTTCGGCTGCCGAAAAGCCCGAAAAAGATACACGGATAAAAAGTCGTGGATCGCTGTCGTACGATAAGCGCGACGCAAAAATTAAAGTTTATATCGAAGGTGTTCGGTTAGATATGGATTATATGCGCCGGAATATGCGTTTTGCCGATTTTGTAAATGATCCGGCTGTTACGGATGTGCACATTATAATTACGAACCAGAGAAGTGGTTCGGGAGGTATGGTTTACTCGTTGATGTATAACAATCTTACTTTCGAAAATTTTAACGATTTTACCATTACCTGTACAACATTTGCCGACGATACGGGTGAGGAAGAGCGCCAAAAGCTGAAAAACGCACTTTCGCTGGGATTAATGCCTTTTGTAAACCAAACAAAAGCATCTAATCAATTGAGTTTTCTTTACCGTGGCGAAACTGAAGTGGCACAGGCTGATGAAGTTGAAGACCCATGGAATAACTGGACTTTTAGAGGCGATGTTAGTGGCTGGGCAAACCTGGAAGAAAGCAAAAAGAATTATAGCTATTCGTTTAATGCGCGTGCCGATAAGGTAACTGAGAATATAAGAATTCGTAACAATGCACGCCGATCGGTAGATACGCAAAAATATACCAGCGATGGCGAAGTTTATCGTTCAGATAATACGTCAACTTACGCATCAACAAGTGCGGTAAAAAGTTTATCATCACGTTGGTCGACCGGGTTGTTTGGTAATTTATATAATAGCAACTACCGCAACACAAAGTATTCCATAACTGTTAAACCGGCAATTGAGTACAACATTTTTCCGTGGGACATATCGGACCGGAAAGTATTTACTATTGCTTATTATATTGGGCTCGAGTGGATGAAATATTATGAAGAATCCATTTATGATAAAATGGAAGAAAGCCTTTGGGAGCAATCTTTACGTCTCGATCTTCAGATTGTACAAACCTGGGGAGAAATTGAAGCCGGACTAAATGCCACAAACTATATGCACGACTGGACCAAGAACAGGATTACATTTGATACCGATCTTTCGGTGCGTATTATTCGGGGGCTTTCGGTGCGAATGGGATTCCGTGTTGAAAATGTACACGACCAGATTTACCTGCCTAAAGGAGACGTTTCGCTGGAAGATGTTTTGTTGAATAAGGTTCAATTGCCTTCTTCGTTCGAGGTTGGAGCAAATGTTGGAATTCGCTTACAGTTCGGTTCAATTTATAATAATATTGTGAATAATAGGCTGTAGAATTAGCTAATAGCCTCGAGCTGCTGGTTTTGAGCAAACGATCTACATCAATCTCAATCAATCTTTTTTTACCTGTACAATAACAACAACCCGTGTTGCCATTTGAAATCCATGTCTTTGTAAAGCATATTCAATTTCGGGGATTTGCTTTTTCAATGCGTGGTATTCGGGCTTGTCTTTAATCTGACCGAGCATTTCTGTTAACTTGTCTTTTCGCTCAGCAATTTCTTCAGGAGATGGTTCTACAAGAGCTTTATTCTGGTTAAAGGTTGTGCAAGTTTCCAATCCTGCTTTTTCAATCTGCTCCAATATCTCAGCACGGGAAAAAGTCTTATTATGGCAAACACCATTCAATCGGTCAACCGTACTTCTGAAATGATGCATACTTTTATGCACTTCCTGTGCAGGATTCAGGTTGTCGCTAAACAGTTCGTTTATAATAAGCCATCCTCCTGGTTTTACCACACGTTTCATTTCATTCAAAGTTTGCTGAACATCGGGTAAATGGTGCATGGCCATTGAAATACTTGCAGCATCAAAAGTTGAATCAGGGAAATCAAGTCGTTCTCCGGTCATACTTCTGAATTTTGCATCGGGATGTATCTTTGCTGCTTCTTCCAGCGATGGTTTGTCGGGATCAATTCCTGTAAACTTTGCATCCTTAAAAGTCTTTTTTAAAACAGTAATAAAATCCCCGCTTCCGGTTCCAACGTCCAAAAGGGTGTGTACTGTTTTATCCTGAAAAAATTGTTGCAGTTGTTCCATTAGATTAAAAGTAAAAATGCCGACAGGGCGGTTACAATTATTAAGGCGGTGCGGTACAGTTTGTCTGATATTTTCTGAACCAGTTTAATCCCGGCAAAAGCACCAATTGCGATGGCGGGTAAAAGCATCAAATCGAGTGTCAGGGTATCCCAGTTAATGGTTTTCCATACGAAAATATGTAATGGAAACTTCGAGAAATTAACGATCAGAAAAAACCAGGCGCCGGTACCAATAAATTTATTTTTTGGCAAATGCATGGCCAGGAGGTAGATGGCAAAAATAGGTCCTGCCACATTCCCGATCATCGTTGCGAAACCTCCTAAAACACCCATTAGTGCAGAGAACCACCACGTGTCGGGGAAGAGGTTCTGTCCTTTTTTGCGGTCGCGCCAAAGCATAAGGCCAATACACAGAAAAACTAAAATGGCGATTATGTTTTTAAACCAAGTGTCGTTTACCACTTCGCCAACCCACAGGGCGATGCCAATTCCCACAAAAGCCCAGGGCAGCAGTTTCCACAGGTATTTCCACTCGGCATGACGGTGGTAGTAACCTACACCAAAAAGATCGGCCATCATTAGCATGGGAAGTAAAATTCCGGTAGAGGCTTTTCCTCCAAATATTAGTGCCAGAGTTGGAACAACCAGCATTGAAACGCCTGGCACGCCAACTTTCGACATGCCGATCAGCATGCCACATGAAGCAAGTAAAATCCACTGAAGTATAGTAAAATCGAGTGTAAGCATAATACGATCAGATGAATCGCTAATGTAATAATAAATGTTGAACAGGGACAAAAGAAAAGGTCCCGCAGTTGCGGGACCTGTCTAGCTAACAATTCAAAGGTAAATTCTACCTCCTCAAAAACAAAAAACAAAAAACAAAACCATGTGAAGGCCGAGGCCTTCTTTTAATGAATATACTTGTACTTACATATCCATCTGTATAGATATATGCAAAGTGCATGCCACAACATTCACAAACGGAGTGGTTTAACCTATGTTAACGTGCTTGTGAAAAAATCTAAAATGTCTTATTGTCAATTTCTTTAAGTTCGTCGGGATTGATTTCCCCGAACCATTCGTGAAGTTTTTCGCGCGCTTTGGCTTTAATTTCAGGAGTAATACTGCCCGCCACAGCCGACAAAGTAAAAAGCAGTACGCCCAGGTCGTCGCTGAACCCAATTAAAGGAGTCAGGTCAACAATGGCATCGGTGGGAAGAATAAAATAGCCTAGTGCTGCAGCAATGCTGAGCTTTGTTTTTAGCCCAACACCTTTGTCTTCAAATGTGTAGAAGAGTAGCAATACTGCATATACGACCTTAGCACCAGCAGCTTTCCCAAATTTCTTGAGCTTCTCCCACATCGATTGTTCCGAGAAATATTTTGAATACCTGTTGTCCATTGTTTGTTCTATTTTAAGCTTGCAGTTGAAAAATCGAGCTGAAAGTTACCATACTCTTTGGTTATTTTTTCAAGAATAACGTGTACCTCTTCATTTGTTTCGGCCCGTAGTAACTGAATTTTAAGTTCTCTGAAATTCGGTAGACCGGGAAAATATTTGGCAAAATGACGGCGCATCATTAATATACCCGATCGTTCATTATCGCGCCATTCTAGGTTAAGATGGAGTTGTTCTTTTAAGGTTTCTACCACTTCATTCACTGTTGGTTGGGGCAGTTCTTCTCCGGTTTGCAGGTAATGTTTTATTTCGCGGAATAACCATGGACGGCCAATGGCTCCGCGCCCAATCATCAAGGCATCAACACTCGTTTCATCAAGCAATTGTTTTGCTTTTTTGCCACTGTTAATATCGCCGTTTCCGATGATTGGAATCTGAACTTTTGGATTGTTTTTTACTTCTCCAATCAATGTCCAGTCGGCTTCTCCGCTGTACAATTGCTCGCGTGTACGTCCGTGAATGGCTAAGGCCTGAATTCCGGCGTCTTGTAAGCGTTCTGCAACTTCGCCAATTGGAAGATCTCCGGCTGACCAACCCAGACGTGTTTTTGCAGTGACTGGCGTTTTTACCGCCCTTACAATTTCGGCAGTCATTTTTTGCATTTTGGGCAAATCTTTTAGCATGGCCGATCCTGCACCGTGACGTACAATTTTTTTCATGGGGCAACCGTAGTTGATATCGATAAAATCAGGCTCAAATTCTTCAGCTACCTGTGCTGCCCTCACCATGGAGTCGATGTTGTGCCCGTATATCTGAATGGCTACCGGGCGGTCGAAATCAAACAAATGCATTTTTCGTTTGGTTTTTTCCACATCGCGCACCAATGCCTCCGACGATACAAACTCGGTGTACATAACGTCGGCACCAAACTTTTTGCACATCATCCTAAACGACTTGTAGGTGACGTCTTCCATCGGTGCCAGAAAAAGTGGAGTACCTTTCAGTTCTATGTTGCCAATTTTCATCATTCTTCAAAGAATTGCTGCAAAAATAGCTAAAAAAATTTGGGAGTGATTTTCGTTTAAATCAATCGTTTAACTTTTGCTTTTGGAGTCAATCGCATTGTTTTGAAATTGATGCCTGAAATTAGGTTTACACCGGGTTTTTTGCCTTTTTCGAATGATCCGAAAGTGTCCTCTATTTTTAGCGCTTTAGCTCCATTTATACCCGCCCAGGTAAGTAGTTCTTCCAGCGAAACGTCACGAAAATGTTGCTGAACGGTAATCATTTCCTGCAATATCGAAAGTTCGGTGTTGGATGCAAGGCTGTCGGTTCCCAAACAAATCTGTAGTTTTTCTTTCTGAAAAAGATTCATCGGAGGCAGCTCATTTTGGATATAAAGATTTGAATTGGGACACAAAACAAAAAAGGTGTTCGAAAGATTTCGGTGTTGTTTTAATGCTTCAATATCCGCTTTTTCGGTGTTAGTATTGTGTACCAGCAGAAGTTGGTTTTCGTTTGGTAAATACTGAATTACGGATTGTATAGACGATTTTTCGGTAGGTTTCCAATGTGTGGTGTCAAGTTTTAAATTGTTTCTGAAGTGTTTTGTAATTTCATTATCTCCCGATATAAAGAATTTCGTTTCGTCCTCGCTTTCCTGATTGTGGATGCATAATAGTCCTCCTTCTTTCTGGGCGTGTTTTTTAATCTTTTCAAACAGCTTGTACGAAACCGAATAAGGCGAATGCGGAACGATGGTTGCAGACAGTTTGGCTTTCTTAAACGATTCAAGTACTTCCTCCGCCTTTGAAAACGCTCGATCTGCGCGCGATGGATGAAACCCAAAAACCTCAACAAAAGTATGGTAATAGTTTTTGCTTTTTTGTTTTACCGGAATCGAAAGACCAGAATTGGAAACATCACCAATAGCTGCAATGCCTGCTGCCCACATTTTTCGGTCGGCAATTTGCATGGCTTTTTCTTTGTCGGCCAACTCGTTTATCAACAGGTTGATTTTCTCAAGAAAACCACTAAATCCGATATTTTTTTCAATTTTGTTATGTAAGTGAGAAAGTTCAAGATGGCAATGTGCATTTACAAAGCCAGGCACCAGAATGCCGCTGTAAAACTCAACTCCGGCTTCTTCTTTAAATGAATCTCCCCGATCGAGGATGTCGATTACTGTTCCTTCATCGTCACAAACTAAAATTCCGTTTTTTATTGGCGAACCTGTTCCGGGGAAGACGTATGTAGCGGCGATTTTTCTCACCTTACTTGTTAATTTTCTTCTTCTTCAAATTTCAGAAGTTCTTCTTTGCGGCCTGAATGTTCCTGCTCAATCTCACTGAGTTGGCTCATTACCTTACGATACATTTTTTCAAAATCTTTTGGGAAACTGGCGTAGTACACCAACGATTGCTCGAAAACTGAATCGGGTACTTCATATTTATCCAAAACCGAATAATAAAAGTTCTCTGTTCGACTGTTTAGCATTACCGAATCGTACCTGAATTGGGTATAAGCAGCATCGGCTAAATGCACATCAACCAGCATATTGATCATTTTCTTTTCTTTGATCAACTGCTCGGGTTTGGGCATGATTTCGTTTTCGCAAGCTGTGAATGCGAATACAGCAATAAATAATATGAGTAAGGCCTTCTTCATTATGGCTGCCAAATTATAAATAGTTGAATCGTTTTTCAAAAAAAGGTCGTTAAAAAAGCTTATTTGTTCTATTTAAATTTAATTGCCTTCTGAACGTCATGCTGAACTCGTTTCAGCATCTATAAATACAGACCCTGAAACAAGTTCAGGGTGACAATTCACATCGGCATTCATTTAATCAATTACGCGAAAATGGTTTTAAACACTTCTTCCACGCGACTTACTTTTACAATGTCGATTTTAAATTTTGTGGCATCGAAACCTTTGTTTAGTGAAGGTACATAAATACGTGAAAAACCGAGTTTTGCTGCTTCGGCAATGCGCTGCTCAATGCGATTTACGGCGCGTATTTCGCCGGTAAGTCCAACTTCGCCGGCAAAACATATTTTGTGGTTAATAGCAATATCAATGTTTGACGAAAGAATGGAACAGATAACAGCCAGGTCGGTTGCCGGATCACTTATTTTTAGGCCGCCTGCAATATTCAAGAAAACATCTTTGGCAATGAGTTTAAATCCTGCCCGTTTTTCGAGTACGGCCAAAAGCATGTTCAGCCGGCGCAAATCAAAACCGGTTGACGAACGCTGTGGTGTGCCATAAGCTGCCGAGCTTACCAGTGCCTGAATTTCGATCAGGAAAGGTCGCACACCTTCGATTGTTGCTGCAATAGCAGTGCCGCTTACATCGTGGCTTACTTTTGATATTAGTTGCTCCGAAGGATTGGTGATTTCACGCAACCCATCGCTGCGCATTTCAAAAATTCCAAGTTCGTTCGTGGAGCCAAATCGGTTTTTGTTTGAGCGCAAAATGCGGTACATATAATTGGTATCTCCTTCAAATTGCAAAACCGTGTCAACCATGTGTTCCAGCACTTTTGGCCCGGCAAGGCTACCTTCTTTTGTGATGTGCCCGATCAGAACCACGGCAACATGGTTCTTTTTGGCAAATTTTAACAGGCCCGAAGTGCATTCGCGTACCTGCCCAACCGAGCCCGGTGACGATTCAATCAATTCGGTTGAGATGGTTTGAATGGAGTCGATAATAAGCAGCTCTGGTTTTGCCTGTTCAGATTGTGCCAAAATATGCTCCAATGAAGTTTCGCTTAGAAACAGACAGTTACTTTTTGTTTTGCTCAAACGTTCAGCGCGTAGTTTAATCTGCTGCAAGCTTTCTTCGCCAGAGATGTATAGGATCTTTTTTCCGTTTAATCCCATCGCTAGTTGAAGTGCCAGTGTTGATTTCCCAATTCCCGGGTCGCCACCTAAAAGTATGAGTGATCCGGGAACGATTCCTCCACCCAATACACGGTTGAATTCTTCAATACCAACTGAAATGCGCTGGGTTTTGGCCATTTCAATATTTTCAAGCGTGATGGGCTGGTTTCCCGAAATTTGCAAGGACAGTTTTCCGGAGGATTGTTTCTTTTCTACAATCTCTTCAACGTAGGTATTCCACTCGTTGCAAGTGGAGCATTTCCCAAGCCATTTGGGCGATTGTGCTCCACAGTTCTGACAGGTATATATGGTTTTTGTTTTTGCCATTTTAGTTGTGTTTCTCTGTGCGGTTTTCTGTTTACTCTGCGATGAAAAAATTACCACAGAGATTTACACAGAGTTTTTAAAGTTTCTTAATTCGGTTAATTATTTCGCTGGTTGAAATTCCTTCAATCAATTCCAGTGTTTCCACCTTTCCGCCGTTGTTTAGTACGGTGTCGTGGCCGGCAATTTCATGAATTTCGTATTGTGCACCTTTTACCAAAACATCGGGAATAACCTTTGCAATAATCTCGGCCGGTGTTTCTTCATCAAAAAGAATCACTGCATCAACGCATTCAAACGCAGCTAGGATTTCGGCGCGTGCCTGCTCGTTTAAAATGGGGCGCTTATCGCCTTTTAATCGCTTTACCGACACATCAGAGTTTAACCCAACAATGAGTTTGGTGCCAAATGCTGCCGATTTCTGGAGCGAATCAATGTGTCCGTTATGAATTAGGTCGAAACACCCGTTGGTAAAAACAATGGTGTTATCGCTGCCTTTCCAGATTGAAAGCAGGGGATAAAGCGATTCAAAATCAGTAAAAATCTTTGATTTAGACATTAGATTCATAGCGTCAAAAATAGTGATAAATTCCTTTTGAAGGAATAAAACCTTCATGGCATTGAAACAGTAGCAAATAAAAAACGTTGCAGTCATTAAAAGGGATCACCTGAAATTTCTGGTGGAGGAAAATTTCCGAATCAATTCAAATAAGCCACCAACCATAAGAAACATGCTTTTGTCCTATCGGACGGATTTTACTATTTGGCTTGATCCAAATAGTAAACACAAAACTCAATGCTGCGCCCGCTTCACTCGGAAAAGCCCTGCCTACCGGCAGGCAGGTACGCGATGCCGTCTAAAATTCCTGAAACTTCCCGATGCTACGATCGGGACAGGCAGTCGTTCCTCCTCAAACAGCAGTAATTTTTTAACGCCGTCACCGCTTGTTTTCCGGCTCACCGGACGAGGCCACGCTCTTGATGTAGCTGACGTTGCATCAGTGGAACGGCCTCTTTTGGTCGTTGCCCAGAGTTGAAACGAGCAAAGCAAAAACTTGCATTGTATGTAAGGCAATCATTTTGCGAGTTAAATCGAATGCCTTAAAAATTAACAATTATAATGAGATAAATGAAAACTTAGTGAGAACGGGAAGCTCCGAGTGGGCGAGGAGATCACCCGTCTGAACTTAGGTTTTATGAAAACGTAAGGGAAGAAGCAGAAGCAGCCTTGGCTCGGAAATGCCTTCCTCGTGTTTCGTCTTTGCTTCAAGTTGGAGCAAAGCAGAAATCCCGACATTTCGTCGGGGGCAAAGATGAAAGCCGCCGGCAGGCAGAAAGTTACAGTTCTTCTCTTGCTGTCTATAAAATTTTTAATCCACCGGATTTGCGGTTGATCCATTAAAAGGATCCGATCCATGTTTATTAAAAGTACACGGATCGGATCGTTGCTATTATTCAAAAAAATAAAAAAACCTCGCAGTAAAAACTACGAGGTTCATATTTATATAAAATGTATTTTATACTACGGTATTCGTTTCAATATCGGGGAAGATCAAACTTGGCTCAAAGCTTTTGGCTTCTTCAAAATCCATTAATGCATATGAGATAATGATTACTACATCGCCAACTGCCACTTTCCGTGCTGCCGGGCCATTTAAACAAATTGTTCCCGATCCGCGCTCTCCTCTGATTACATAGGTTTCCAGGCGCTCGCCGTTATTAATATTAACAACCTGTACCTTTTCATTCTCAATAAGGTTCGCCGCATCCATCAAATCTTCGTCGATGGTAATACTTCCAACATATTGCAGGTTTGCTTCGGTAACGGTAACCTTGTGTATTTTCGATTTACAAACTTCAATTTGCATAACTATGCTTATTTCGGTCTTAAAAAACTATATTATCAATTAATCTGATCTTTCCGCAAAAAGCAGCAACACACCCAAAGTAAGTTGAATTTTCATTCCAGTTATTAACCGGTTGAAGCTGCTCGTCGTCAACGATCTCAAAATATTCAACATCCAGGAAGGGGTTCTTGTTTATTGTTTCTGTCACCCAATCCGTGATTTCTTTTACGGATTTCTGCCCCTTAAGTTCTTTGGCTTTAAACAAAGTCTCCGAAATTACGGCAGCATTTTTCCGTTGTTCATCAGTCAATAATTCATTTCGCGAGCTCATGGCCAAACCACTTTCTTCGCGAATAATGGCGCAAGGTACAATTTCCACAGGAAGTTGTAGTTGTTTCACCATATTTTTAACAATCGCCAATTGCTGAAAATCCTTCAATCCGAAGTAGGCTTTGGCAGGCTTAATCAGCTCGAAAAGCCTGCTAACCACCTGAGCTACACCATTAAAGTGGCCGGGGCGATGTTGGCCTTCCATCACCTGTTCCAAAATTCCAAAGTTAAATTTACGTTTATCCGGTTCGGGGTAAACTTCTTTGGCATTTGGTGCAAAAACGATAGAACAGCCTGTTGGCTCCAATAATTTCAAATCGTTTTCAAGTGTGCGTGGATAATGTTCCAAATCATTCGGATCGTTAAATTGAGTAGGATTTACAAAAATACTTACCACCACAATCGGATTTTCCGAAACAGCTTGTTTTACCAACGAAATATGTCCTTGATGCAGCGCCCCCATAGTGGGCACTAAACCCACTGTTTTGTCTGGGTTAAGGCGTTGTATTTCAGCGTGTAACTCTTCTACTGTGTTAACCAGTTTCATACCTAAAAAATTGCGGCTGCAAAGTAAGTAATTTTAATTGTTAAATCAGCGAAAAAAATAAGGATAGTGACTGAAACTAATGAACTTAACTTGATAGTTCGGTTATTTTTACTATTTTTGCACCCTGTTTTTAACTGCACTATTGGTTAATGGAAAAGAAAAGAATTCTTTATATTTCACAAGAGATTACCCCTTATTTACCAGAAAGCGAGATGTCGGAAATTGGACGTTACCTGCCACAGGGCGTTCAGGAGAGAGGGAGAGAGATAAGAACATTTATGCCACGGTATGGCTGTGTAAATGAGCGTAGAAACCAGTTACATGAGGTAATCCGTTTGTCGGGTATGAACCTTGTGATTAACGATGCAGATCATCCACTTATTATAAAAGTAGCTTCTATACAGGCTGCTCGTATGCAGGTGTATTTTATCGATAATGAAGATTATTTTCAACGCAAAGCTGTGCTGCACGATGAGGATGGTAACGAGTTTGAAGATAATGACGAACGTGCGGTATTTTTTGCCCGCGGTGTGCTCGAAACAGTAATTAAGTTGCGCTGGGCACCTGATATTATTCACTGCCACGGTTGGTTGACTTCGTTAGTGCCCTTGTACATTAAAAAGTATTACTACAACGATCCGTTATTCCAGAACTCAAAACTGGTTTACTCGGTTTATAACGATGATTTTAAGCAGACACTCGACAGTAAATTTAATGAGAAACTATTGCTCGAAGGTATTACTTCTGACGATGTGAAAACCATTGAAGAACCAACTTATACCAATGTAAGCAAAATGGCTATCGATTATTCAGATGCTGTTGTACAGGGAACTGAAAACATTAACACTGATGTTAAAAAGTATATCAAGGATAGCGATAAGTTATTCCTCGATTACCAACCAAAAGAAACGTACATTGACGCCTACAACGAGTTTTACGATAAAGTGTAAGGCTGCGATGTTAAAGAATCAAAATTATATTTAAAAAGTTCAATTTTACTCCGATTTCAGAATAGCTCTCGTTGTAATTTTCTATGTTTGTGTAATTTTTCGGAAATCAGAAAATTGAAGAAGCAATCATAACTGTTTAATTAGGCTAAATTGTATTGGCTGCAGTAGGTAAAGCTTCCTAAAATAAATTGGAATAGTTGACATGAAATTCAGTACTGCAAGGTTATTAAAGATATTTGGAGGATTATTTGTTCTTGTAAGCGTTTTGGTTGCTTGCAATAACGATGTAAACAGTTTAGGATTGGACTTGCTTCCAGAGGAAGACCTGATAAATGTTCGAAATATCTCTGTTTCGGATAAAATTGAATCTTATACATTTACTGAAAATGGAATTGTTACCAGCAAAGGTGGAACAAACCTTTTGGGAACATTAAATGATCCGATTTTTGGAAAAACCAAAGCAAATTACGCTACCCAGTTTCGATTGACTTCGTTTCCTGAATTTGGGACAAATGCCGTTGTTGATTCTGTGAGACTGTACCTGTTTTACCGAAGTGTGTATGGCGATACAACAACAACTCAGCAAATTAAAGTGTACGAAATGGAAACGTACCTCGATCCGGATGCAGAATATACCCAGGATATCGATTTGAAATCCATGGCATCAGATGTACCACTTGCCGAGTTTGATTATACACCAGAAGTTGAACTCGATTCTGCAAGTCAGGATACGAATTACCAGCTGCTAACTATTCCGCTAGATAATGCTTTGGGCGAAAAACTGCTTAATGCCGATTCGCTTGATATGATCAATAACGATATTTTTCTCCAGTATTTTAAAGGTCTGTATCTTGAAAGTGCAGATGTTTCAGGAGAAGGTTCATTAATTACTTTGCATACCGCAGCAACCAGTTCTTTTCAGGGATCGGCTTTGCTGGTGTATTATAACAACGACGAGAATATGAACCCGGAGGAAGGCGAAGAACCCGATACTTTGTCGCAAGCCTACCTAATAACTCAGTATAGCTCGCGGGTTAGCGAAATTAAACACGATTACACCGGTGTTCCGTTTTTGGATAATCTTGACCAGGAAGATGTAGAAGACGACTTGATTTACGTGCAACCAACCGGTGGTCTAAAATCACGCATAACCGTTTCGGGGCTGGAAAGTTGGAAAGACTCAATAAATATGGGGATTAATAAAGCTGAAATCATTTTTCATGTTGATACCGTTGCAAGTGATATTCATAATTATCCGCCGCCAAACGAGTTGCTTTTTACTTTTGTAGCACCCGACGGAGAGGAATACCGCCCTATAGATTACTTCTTTAATCCTACCTTTTATGGTGGGGCTTTAGATACCAGCGATTACACTTATCGTTTTAATATTACGCAGCACGTTCAACGTATCATTGATGTTACCGATCCGGATGATGATGATTTTGTTGGAAACCAGGGATTTTACCTGACAACAGGGCGTCGTTCGGACATTGCTAACCGGGTAATTCTGAAAAGTGCAAAAAATGGTGGTGTTGATATGAAGATCACATATTCAAAATTTCTGGATTAATAATACTCTGAATTATTTGCGATTTCCCTTTATGCCGGCACATTTTTTTGTGTGATGGTAATACTGTGTTTATTTCTGAATTACCAGGTTTGTTGCCGGAAGGTGTTTAACCTGTTTAATAAAACACGGCGAATTGCTTTTTGAAATGAGTGATAAACCAATGGAATTCTTAATCGGATGGCTGGTTAAAAAGCCTCCAATAAACCATTTAATACCGACTCGTCTGCTTTAAAAATAGTTCCGTGGCGTGTTCCATCGGGGAAACTAATACTCTCGTTTATCACTTCCCAGTTGGTTAAATCGGTCGATCGCATGGCTCCCATGTGGTGGCGGGTATATTCGTCGTAATACAAAACCCAGGCATCGTTTACCTGCGCAACTGTTGGTCCTTCCACCCAGTCGGGCGAAATGGCTTCGGATGCCAGTTTATAGCCACCATACAACGAATTGCTTTTGGCAATGCGTATGTGTTTTTTGGGCGGATATCGGGTTTCGTCTTTCAAAAACATGAAATACTGGCCATTTATTTTTTTAATAACAGCATCAATCACATTAAAGCCTTCATCGTATAAAAGTTTGGTGGGTGTGAAATCCTCAAAATCTTTTGTAGTCGTATAATACATCCGGTGGTTGTATTCGCTGTCGCCTTGCGTTTCGCCGGCTTTAAACCTTTCGGGTATTGTTGTGGCCCAGTAAATCATAAATTGTTCCTGCTCGTCATCGTAAATAATTTCGGGAGCCCAGCAGTTTCTGGCTGTTGGTTCGTGTTGCATTACCGGCACAAATTGTTGCTCCGACCAGTTGATCAGATCTTCCGACCAGGCATAACCGATTCCCCTGTCGTTCCAGCTTACAGTCCAAACCATATTAAAACGTTTGTCGGGCCCTTGAATAATACACGGATCGCGCATTAATTTATCGTCGGCTACCTGTGGAGCTAGAATGGAAGAATCGTTATTCAAAGCCTGAAAATGATAACCATCTCTGCTGTAAGCGAGGTGTAATCCATCTTGTCCGTTGTCTTTAAAATACGAAAACAAGTAGACCTCTGAATTATTTGTTTTCGTGTTACAGCCCACAAAAAGTGTGACGATGGTGATAACAAAAAGTAACTTTTTCATCTCATTAAAATTGTATATTTCACTTGTATTCGATGTAACTCTCGATGAATTTTAATTCTTCTTGCCTGCCTGCGGTAGGCAGGTTTGTGAATTTGAAGAATAAAAAATCATGTTCGTTTCATAGTAATTGTTTGCCCCAAAAATAAAGAAAGCATTTTGAAACTCACCTGTTAAATACCGAAATGGAGCGTTTTCAGATATTGGCTGTTGTTAGTTTTCTGTTCGTTAAGAAAATGATTATTTATCTCCAGGTGTTTTAATCGTTACTGATCGAGTAATCTGTCCACCTTAATTATTCATAACTCCACCTGTTTTCCACCATTGCAACTATATTTGCATCAAGCAAAATATCCCAAAAAAGCTTAGCGCTAAATGGACTGAAAGATATTCGCTCATTAACTATTGAAGATCAAACTTTATAATTAAATCAATGAAAGCTAAAGCTCAAAAGCTAACCTTACTTGAAAAAATCGGCTATGGATCGGGAGATGCTGCCGTTAACGTGGTTATTTCGTCCATGTTCCTCATCATCACTTATTTTTATACCGATATTTTTGGAATCAAACCCAGGGATGTCGCCCTCATGTTTTTACTGGTACGACTGATTGATGCAATTAGCGATCCGCTTATGGGACTGATTACCGATAAGTATAAATTTAAAGGTGGCCGGTTCCGACCTTACTTTTTGTATCTGTCGGTTCCTTTCGGCATCTCGGTGTTCTTAACCTTCACCACACCCGGTTTTGATTATGCCGGGAAACTGATTTATGCCTATATCACCTACATTTTTGTTACGCTGATGTTCACCGCTGTTACAATTCCATACATTTCGCTGATTGGTGTATTAACTAACGACCCGCAGGAACGGCTGTCAGCAAACGGCTACCGTCTTTTCTTTGCAAAGGTTGCCGCTTTTATGGTGTCGATTGTGGTTCCTATTCTGGCTGAAAAACTGGGGAAGGACGATATGGGACGAGGATATCAGCTGGCCATGGGTTTAATGGCGCTAATGGGAACCTTGCTTTTCTTGTTTAGCTATTTTACCACCAAAGAACGTATTGAACATGTTGTAGATAAAAAACCGCTGCTCGAGCAATTCAAATTACTCCTCAAAAACAAGCAGTGGCTAATTCTGTGGGGATCGTGTCTGTCAGGAACAACCGGTTACGTAATTCGTAGTTCGGTAGCTATATTTTATGCCAAATATTACCTGGGAGGCGATGCCGGCATGCAGTCGACTTTTATGGCAACAGGTGTAGCCGGAGCTATTTTGGCCATGCCTCTGTCAACGCTTATTACCAAACATTTTTGTAAGGTAAAGCTGTTCTGGATGTCGCAGCTGGGAGTCGGTGTGCTAAGTGTATTGATGTTTGTTTTGGTTCAGCCAAAACCCGACAGTATAATATTGGCTTACGTACTTTATTTTATTCTTTCAGTAGTGGTTGATGTCCACGCACCGGTATTTTGGTCGGCCATTGCCGAAGCAGTAGACCACGGCCATGCCGAAAGCGGTAAACGTGTTTCAGGACTCTCATTCGGAGGTATTTCTTTCGCTCAAAAAGCAGGTATGGGAGTTGCCGGAGCCGTAGTCGGTTTGTTGCTCGATGCTTTCGGATATATTCCTGATGAAATTCAAACAAAAACAACGCTGATGGGACTGGCTCTTATGCTAACCATTATCCCGGGTGTTTTTCATGTCATTAACGGAATGTTGATTTACCGCTATAAAATCACCGATAAATATTACGAAACGATAAAAGCAAAACTTCATATTTAAATGGATACTACAGGACAAAATGCGCCATTGGTTGAGCAACGCGCCGATCCGTTCGTGTACAAACATACCGATGGTTATTATTATTTCACCGGCTCGGTACCAACCTACGATCGTATCGAGCTCCGGAAATCGAAAACCATAGACGGCTTAAAAGATGCAGAAACATTTGATGTATGGTTTAAACACAAAAACGGCCCCATGAGCCGCCATATCTGGGCTCCTGAAATTCATTACCTCGATAACAAGTGGTACGTTTATTTTGCCGCCAGCGAAGAAGAAGATATTTGGAAATTGCGTCCTTATGTGTTGGAATGCAAAGGCCAGGATCCGCTAAAGGATGAGTGGATTGAGCTGGGGATGATGCAGGCAGCTGATGGCGATGAAAAATCGTTCATCGACTTTTCCCTGGATGCTACCATTTTCGAGAATAAGGGCAAACGCTATTTCTGCTGGGCAGAAAAAACCGGTGGGCAGTTTGCGGCATCGAACCTGTATTTAGCCGAAATGGAATCGCCCATCAAACTAAAAACCATACAGTTTATGCTTACCACGCCCGATTACGATTGGGAACGCGTTGATTTCTGGGTAAATGAAGGGCCGGCGGTGATAAAAAACAAAGGCAAAATCTATATTACCTTTTCGGCAAGTGCCACAGGCGCCTGTTATTGTATGGGACTGATGGAAGCCGATGAAAATGCGGATCTGCTGGATCGGAATTCGTGGAAGAAATCGAGATATCCGGTGCTGGAAACCGATTATGAAAAGGGAATTTACGGTCCGGGGCACAACTGTTTTACCGTGGCTGAAGATGATAAAACTCCATTGTGTATTTATCATGCCCGCGATTACGAGAAAGCTGTTGGCGATCCGGCGGTTGTTCCTGAAAGCGATAAACGCCCGCTTGATGAGATAATTGAAGATCCGTTGTACGACCCTAACCGTCATGCAAGGGTTATGGAAGTTAATTTTGATGCTGACGGAAAACCGGTGTTTAAATTTTAGTTGAAACGATAAATTACCGTAAGGTAAAACCAGAGTCTGGGGCTGAATTTGTTTTATAGATTCAGCCCTTTTTTATGCCCGATCCCCAAAATATATTGCTGATCTTTTTTGTTAAATTCGCATCATATCGCGTTGAGCCCGCAAAGAATAGAAGCAAGAGAAAGCCGCCACGGATTGAAACATTATTTATTATAAGTCAACTCATACTAAAATTATAAGCCATAATGAAAAAAGTATTACTGTTATTAGCCAATGGATTCGAATTCTTTGAAGCAAGTGTGTTTATCGATGTAATAGGTTGGAACATGGAAGAAGGCGACTGCTCAACAAAGCTTTACATTTGCGGAGTAACCAAAGAAATTAAAAGTGCTTTCGGTCATAAACTGATTGCCGATTATCTGATAGACGAGGTAGATGTAAACGAATTCGACGCACTTGCAATTCCCGGAGGATTTGAAGTGTACGATTTTTACACCGATGCATACAGTGATAAGTTTCTCTATTTGATTCGGGAATTTCGGGCAAACGATAAAATTATTGCATCAATTTGTGCGGGGCTTTGCCCCTTGGAAAGAGTGGTATTTTAAAAGGTAAAAACGGTACAACATACCGAAGTGACGTAAGACGCGAAGCACTGAAAAGTTTTGGAGTAAATGTACTCGATCAGCCCATTGTTATCGACGATAATTTGATCACTTCGTGGAATCCATCCACAGCAGCGGGAGTGGCTTTCTTGTTGTTGGAGATGTTAACAACCAAACAAAATGTAGCGAAAGTTCAGGAGTTAATGGGGTTTTAGGAGTTCTCAAAAAAAGCTGGAGGAGCGTAATTTGAAAACAAATCGGTAGTTGAGCGGGTTTCGGACAAATCTAGAATTTGAGTCGGGATTAAACAAAGGACCCACCTTAACAGTTATATTACCACCAACAGAATAAAAGATGAATAACAAACCCAAAATTCTTTATGTGGACGATGAAGAATTAAACATCAAGGTTTTTCAATTAACGTTTTCAGAATGTTTTGAAGTGTTAACCGCCGACAGTGCAATGAAAGGCATGGAGATATTTTGTAACGACCCCAATATTAATTTTGTAATATCCGACATGAGAATGCCCGTAATGAATGGCCTTGAATTTATCCGGAAAATAAAAAGTGTGTGCAAGCATACTCCCTGCTCCATATTGTCGGCTTACCAGCAAAACCCCGAAATTATGAATGCTTTAAACAATGGCGAAATTGTCGACTATTTAATGAAACCTTTTGATAAAGGAGCTATTGAGCGATTAATAAACAGGCATATCAACGATACCACCGGCAATTAATATTCGCTCACTAGATTCTTCAACGTCCTCAAGTGTCGTTAAAAACACAAATGGATCCGAAGTTTTGCGGGAAGGCCTTTTGAAACACCACTATCGCGGGGGAAGATAAACGAAAAAACAAATGAAATAATCGTGCAACAGTAGGGAAGACTTTTGCAGAACTGCCAACTGCGACTGCTTACTGCAAACTAAACCCCGCCTTCGAGCCAACTCTTAAAGCTTTTTACTTTTTCGCGGGCCACAAGAAAATCACCATCGTTGGCATGTTGAACCTTTAGTTTTAAACGCGAATTACTGTAGGCAATTACATCATTGATACTTTTTAATGCCACCAGGTATTTACGGTTAATCCGGAAAAACACATTCGGGTTAACCATCGCTTCCACCAGTTCCAGGCTCTGGTCGAGCAGATAATCCTTCCCATCCGAAAGTTTGGCGTAAGTACCTTTCTCAAAACTGTAGAAATACAGCACATCGGCAGTTTCAATCACCCGAAGATGTGTACCCACTTTCACCAGAAAACGCTCTTTGTAGTTTTTCTTTTTCAGCGAAGCCACCATTTCGTGTAACACTTCAGGCGTAAAAGAAGAAGTTGACGGTTGGGCCAGCTGTTCAAACTTATCCAGTGCCTTTTTTAGCTCTTCGCGTTCAATGGGTTTTAATAAATAGTCTACACTGTTTACTTTAAAAGCACGAATGGCATAATCGTCGTAAGCCGTGGTAAAAATTACGGGCTTGTTAAAGTTGGTCTGCTCAAATATTTCAAAACTCAATCCGTCGCCCAGCTGAATATCAAAAAATGCCAACTCAGGCGCTTCGTTGTTTTGCAACCATTCAACCGTAGCTTTTACCGTATCGCAAACAGCCACAATTTTTGCTTCCGGGTTTAAGGCAGAAATATGAGCAGCCAGCTGTGCTGCTGCCAATGGTTCGTCTTCTACTATCAGTATTTTCATTTTTGTTAGCTATAAGTTGCAAGCCTCAAGTCTTCTCTTATTCAGGCATTAAAGCATTTCTGCATTTACGCATTCAAAACTCAATCCTTCATTCCTTCAACTCTTATAAGCGGAACACATACCCGGAAAAAACCGCCGTTCTTTGTTACAATCATTTGTTTCCCGGTAAGGTATTCATAGCGTCCGGCCATGTTTTTAAGACCCGTTTTGCTGGACTCTTCCAGCTGTGTTTTTGGCTGAAGGTTATTTTCAACAAGCAATTCGTAATCGTCGGAAATTGCCACTAAAATCTTTAGCGGATTAGCCTTTGATATTTCGTTGTGTTTGATGGCATTCTCTACCAATGCCTGTACCGAAAGCGGAATAACTTTCCCCTCTACCTTTTCGTTGGCAATAATATCAACCTGAAGCGCCTCGCCAAAACGAATTTGCTGCAGGTAAATGTATTTGGTTACAAAATCAATCTCTTCTTTCAGCGAGATAATGTCGAGGTCTTTATACTGCAGCACATCGCGGTAAAACTTCGAGAGTTCGCGCGTAAACTGTTTTGCTTTATCCGTATCAATATCGATGAGGCTTCCCAACACATTCAAACTATTAAAAAGAAAATGCGGATTAATCTGATCTTGCAGCACTTTATATTGTAAGGCCAGCGATTCGCGTTTCACCTCTTCCTTTTGCCGTACTTCGTTGCGCCAGGCTTTAAAAAACGAAATGGCATAAATTATCGACGCTATAATTATAAAAATAATGTACTCCGAAATAATGGTTCCGCTGTTGTATTGTAAAAACGTAGCCCAATCTCGGTCCATTACATGAATAAACCAAAACCAGTTAACAGTCCAGATTACAGCACTCGAATACACAAAATGCATCAGCAAAGCGCGTACAACACTGGTGCCCGGACGATTTACCCAATCGATATACCGTTTTTCGAACCAGCTAAACAAAAAACCATTAGCAAACAGTGGAAGCCCAAGGCTTAATGAATAACCGGCATTCCAAACAAACTGTTTGAATGGCACGTTTAACGAACCGCCCATAAGTACGGTAGTAACCATTCCAATAAGAATAGAAACAACAAAGGCTACCAGCCAGTTAATAACAACGCGCTTTCGCATGTAGATTGTTTTATTTGTTTTATGTGATTTCAAGATAGTAAAATTAAGAATGAGTTGAAGATAATGATAACGTAGAACGTTAGAATAATGAGATTCTCACGCTTCGTTTCACTTCGCTCAGAATGACAGATAGAGTATAATTTTTCTCCCAACTCTTGAAATAACCCATGATTGTCATTCCGAGCATGGCGAGGAATCTCTTACTTTCTATTCCTCACACTGACTAAGTAACTGCTCGTTATGAACGCTACCCCACGTAGGCATTAAAGGATCGGTTTGTTGATTTGAATCAAACATTTCGGCAGCTTTTTCAAGATCAGGTTTAGCTTTCTCTGCACCGCCACCAAAAAACTTAGGCGTATGGAAAGTATTGCTTCCGCGCAGATAATATACACGTGGATTCTGCGGATTTAAACGTTCTGCCTGTTTAATAGCATCGGCAGCTTTCATCGAATATTGGGCGCCTTTGCTCATATCGGTTATCCGAATTTGATACAACAAAGCCTGCAACGCATATATTTCCGATTCATCGTCGTTTGTTTTTATCAGCTGATTAACTAAAGCCTGCGCTTTGTCCAGTTGAGCATGTTTGGCATCATTTTCCATTTCATCAAAAAAGGTAGAGCGAATAAAACAATACGCTGCATAATAGCTGGGCAACCATTTGTCTTGCTCGGCATTGCCAATACGTTCAAACCTGTTGGCTAAAGCCTGCAATTCGGCAGATGTGTGCAACTGGTACAATTTGTCGATGTTTGTTTTCATGGTTTCTTCGTACTTCGAAGAAAAAGCAGTAGTTGAAAGGACAACGAGTAAGATGGTGATAATTGTTTTCATGATTTTGAGTTTTAATATTTATTACCGTTTGATTTGTTTTCTGATTCAAATTTCCGCTGAAAAGGGCGCTTATGAAATTCTTTCTTACCGAACTGTTGATTTTGTGAGATGAATTGTA
The DNA here is from genome assembly GCF_010448835.1 of Draconibacterium halophilum. NCBI lineage: Bacteria > Pseudomonadati > Bacteroidota > Bacteroidia > Marinilabiliales > Prolixibacteraceae > Draconibacterium > Draconibacterium halophilum. Next base: position 4,813,606 of record NZ_CP048409.1, on the reverse strand, counting down.
GATTTCTTTCAGTGTCATTTCGAATGCCAAGGTACGAGGTGTGAGAAATCTGTTTCCATTCTGAGATTTAGCTTCGCTGATTTTCAATTCTCCTCATTCTTCGTCGAAATGACAGCAATATTGTGACTTTTTAAAAATTCAGGAACAATCCAATAAACACAAAACGTTTCAGGTCGCGTTTTACCGGAACCAGCGCATAATTTCCCTGGGCATCGGCAATGTTTGTTGGGCGGTAGCTCAGCACATTGTTATTACCCAAAACATTGTTTACCGAGCAGTACAACACCGAATACTGATTGCCAATGTAAAATACATGGCTCATATTCAGGCTGAGATCAGAATACATTTTAGTGCGTTCGCTGTTAAACTCCATGGAATTCGGGTCATTGAACGGACGTCCGCTGGCAGCCGTAAACGAAGCTCCAAATTGGGTGTTTATTTTATTCACCCAATATTTTCCAACCACCGAAAAATTGTGGTCGGAAATAAAGTAAGGTGTGGCTTTTTGGGGGTAGTTCTGGTATTTTCGTTTGGTATCGATGTATGAATAGGTAATCCAGTAGTCGAATCCCTTAATACTTTGCTGATCGCGCCAAAAGATATCAAAACCTGCGGCATAACCGCTTCCATCGTTCTGCAGGTTTTCGGGTAATCCGTTTTCACCTGCCGAATAAGTGATAAGCTTATCGTATTTTTTGTAATAAGCTTCTGCACGGAACAAACGTTCCGAGTTATTGCCAAATTGATAGCTGAGAATATAGTGCATAGCTTGTTCAAAATCCAGATCAGTGTTAATTTTCAGGTAGGCGGCTTGCGGTGTTTGATAATACAATCCCCAGGCTCCTGCCAGTTGTGCTTTTTCTCCGGTTTTTAAAGCCAAAGCAAAGCGTGGTGCTACGCTCAGTTTATTAATCACCGACGAATATTCAGTACGCAATCCCGGACGAATGCCAAAGTTTTTTGTGAATTTGATCTCTGGTTCAATAAAAGCACCAAGCAAATGGTCGTGGAAAGAGCCATTGTATACAGCACCTTCATTTTCAATGTAATCCTGATCGTATTTGTTGTAAGTTTCGTTCGCCCCCCAGGTTAATTTCACCCCTTCTGAAAGATCGTGCACAACGGCAAAGCGCGATTCGATGTTTAGTTCTTTGGTATTCACATCGTCGGCACCTAACCCAATCCGGTTATCCTGATACATGGAAGAAACACCGATACGATAGCACGATTTTTCTGAAAGACAGTCGCGGTACGATAGATTGGAATAAACGGTTCCGCCTTTGCTACTGATCCTCATACTCTCTCCGTCGTTGCCAGCCGGAACAAGGTAAGCCAGATCGCCATAATCAGCAGTAACATAGGCTTTAAACATCCCTGTAGAGCTTGTTTTGTGGCGAAAAACTGCAGCTCCGTTTACCGATTCTACAGGTTTCTCCCAGTCTACATTACTTTTAAAAACCTTATCGTATAAACTCAGGTTGGTATATCCACCCGATACATTCAGCGAAGTATTTTCCCAACGTTCAGTGCGGTTGGCCTCAGCGCCAATCGTCATTAGCGAAATGCCTGTATTATCATCCTCAGGAAGATCAGTAGATTTCAGCACCAAAACCGAAGACAGCGCCTGCCCGTACTCGGCTGAGTAACCACCGGTGTTAAATTGAACACCGTTAAATAAAGATGGCGCAAACCGCCCGCGGGTAGCCACATCGGGAGTTTTTGAATAGTACGGTTTTGATGCAACCAACCCATCAATATAGGTAGAAGTCTCGTAGGCATCGCCACCGCGTACCAATAAACGTCCATCGTCGGCAGAGGCCTGTGTGCCGGGCATGGTTCGAATGGCAGCCATCACATCGCCATTGGCACTTGGTGTAGTATATACATCCAGTGATTTCATCACGGAGGCACGCGACTCATCATCGGCAGCAAAACTTCCTGCAGTTATGGTAACTGCGTCAATGCTGTTTACACTTTCCTGCATTTCAATTTGCAGAACCAAGTCGTTTTGTAGATCAATACTTTCGCTCCAGGTTTTGTAGCCAATAAAAGAGGCAATTAGTGTTTGTTCTCCGGTTTCTGTAGTTTGGAAACTGAAATCTCCCTCACTATCCGAACTGGCTCCGTCGTAGGTGTTTTCAAGATAAATATTCACTCCCGGAATGGGCTCGCCATTTTTGGTAAGTACTTTCCCTGAAATGTTTACCTGAGCAAAAGTGTGAATGGAAAGAGAAAGAAAGAGAAATGTAAAAATTGTTTTCATACGATTAAATTGTTTATTGAATAAGCATCGTATGTAATTCGCATTTTATCGAATCATTTTGATTGGTGTGAATTTATTTGAATGCTCATTTCATGACTTGTTGTTTTGTTTTCTGCTTCAAAATTGCGCCGAAAACACCAACTCATGAAATTTGCTTTACTGAACTGTGGAATTTTGGGGATGAATTGTAACTGACAGAATAATACTTAGTAGGGTTGATAAAAAAGAAATTGCAAATTAAGATTGCCTCACTACGCTTGCAAGGACTCTGCTCATGCACAGATTTATAGAGGGTTTGGCCGCCAGCCAAACCCTACTCATCAATATACAATAAAGTCTGTCATTGCGAGAGTCCACCATTTTTTTGAATGGCATAATGAAAGAATGACAGAGATTCTGAAACAAGTTCAGCATGACGTACTTGGTTATGTTTGCACTACATATTAAGAACGTCACCCTGAACTTGTTTCAGGGTCTTACGGAAAATCTGTCATTGGCAGTAAAGCGAAGCAACCTTAACCCTATTCCAGAATATCTACGATTTAGACAAAAAAAAGCTGCCCGAATTAACGGGCAGCCCATACTTGAAAACCACTAAGCTTAACCAAACTGATTGATTACAGTATGATTCTCACTCTTGCAACCATTTACGGTTCAGGAGTCAACATAAAATCAATCTGGGTTGACTCTCCTTTTAATACATCCACATTCCAAATCGTGTCAGTCAGGAAGCTATCCTGCTCCGCAATCATATAATAAGTACCCTCGGGTATTCCAATAAGCTGATATTGTCCCATTTGGTCAGTAAAGGCAGTGGTAAGCAAACTGTCTTCTTCAATGTCATTTACTTCTGTCCATAAATTTACAGATGTATGGGGAAGAAGAACATTTGCTGTGTCGCTAACTGTTCCCTCAATTCTTCCGGCACGGTCGAGCAATACGCAGCGAACAACCGGTTTAAAGTTGAATCCTTTAATCACTCCGCCTTTCCAATTCCCTTTTGCCACAAACGATTTGCTTACATCGAAATCGAGTAATACGTCAGAAGTCTCTCCGCTGTTGATGGTTAATTCCGGCTCTATTTTAATTTTTAATCCACTGCTCGATCCACTTGGGATTTTAAGGTCGAATTCTGTTCCGTCGGCAAGAATTACTGTTGACTCGGTAACATGCATTCGCATCATATCATAACTTCCGGCTTCTAGCTCAATGGATGCCAGTTGTTCCGTAATTCCGTTTGAAAGGGTAAGCAGGTCAATTTCAAAAGGTTCATCCATAATGGTAATGAACGAAGCTTCGGTTGTATCGTTTTCATGTTTTCTAATCTCTACTCTGTCAATTGTTACAATGGTTTGAGACACCAGTTCGATGGGGAATGGAGCGTCGGTAAGATATACGTTAACTTTACCGCTACCATCGGCAATGGGCTGCGTTTCCGAGTCGCTACATGCCACCATTAAAAATAATCCTAGAACAATTGCTGTAAGTGCTAATCCAATTTTCTTCATGTCTTTTTTGTTTGTGTTTTCTTATAAAATTGTTTGTTTTCCTGTTATCAATTTGGGGATTTTAGTTCGTTTAAAACGAAAGCAGAAGGGAACAACCTCTGTTGCACGCGCTTCTGCTTTCAGCAAACCTATATTATTTAATTTCTATTACTGCATATTTCGAGATCTTCCAGAATTCCTCCGGATTTTCAATGTTCAGGTAAGCAACCACACCGTCTTGTTCAACAAACGAATACGAACTATCCGGGTGTTCTGATATGATTGTGGCTTCGTTCGAGAACAATGGGATACTTTTGGTATCTTGAATGTCGAGCTCGGTAAAATATTGCTGATCAAGATTTCTTTTAAGCTTCACTTCTTTTCCTAATCCCAGGAAACCTCCGCCTTTTGTTAAAACATTATTCTCTTCCAGCTCTTTATAAGTACCATAGGCAACAAAACCTTTGTTTAACTCATAAATCTTTTCGTCGATAACCATCTGTTTCTGAATTAACGAATCTTGTTTTGCCTGGATTTCAACCTGCATGGTGTCAATTTTCTGCGACATATCGGCAAGCATTACATCACGCTCTTCAATTTGCTGTTGCAGTGCTACAATCTGAGTATTCTGCTCATCAACACTTTGATTGAGTGCAGCAATTTTATTTTTGAATGAACTCATTTGGATACCCGAGTTTTTTAATTTGCGCTCGAGCTCTGCAATGTGCTCACTACTTTTTTCAAGCATTTCGTTCATCAGTGTAATGTCTTCGATGATTGCCTGCTTCTTATCGTAATTTCCTTCTTTTTGCGATTCAACCGATAAAACCTGGCGTTTCTCTTTAATAAATTTCAGGTTCTGTTCAATTTCATCGAAAGCACCAACCAGCTCATTTACCATTGAGTCGCGTTCCTGCAAATCCTGATTTATACCGGTATTCTGCGTTTGTAATTCATTAATCTCAGTTGTTTTTTGTGTGTAGGTTGAAATACCAACCAAAGCGACAATAACTAATATTACCGCTAAACTGATGCTAATTGCATTTTGTGATTTTCTATTCATTTTCATGATTATTTCCTCCTTATTAGTTTTTTGAATAATCTGTCTCTTATTAGCCAATTGTTGTGCCATTAAAATAAAAAGCTGGTAAGGTGCAGTGAGGTAATGTGTTATGAAAATAGGAGAGAGGGTGGATACTATCAATATGATAGTGAAATTATCAAAATGATAATTTGGATTTGGAATTAGTGATCTTCTTTGAGCATACGATAGATGGTAGCCACGCCAATATCCAGTTTGTCGGCAACTACTTTGGGTTTGTTGTCGTATTTCTCGAGCATTCGTTTTACCAGGCGCAGGTTGTATTCGCGAAGGGTCAGTTCTTCTGTAAGCAGACCTTCAATGTTTTCCGCATCCTCAAGCAGTAAATGGTCGGCAGCTATTTCCTTCTCATCAGTAAGGGTAGCTGCCAGTTCTATAACAGATTTCAGTTCGCGCACATTGCCCGGAAAAGGGTAGGCCAGTAATTTTTTACTGGCAGACGGAGAAAGTTGTTTTTGCTCAAGTTTATTCGCTGTGCAAAATTCCTGGATGAAACTTTTTGCCAATACGATAACGTCATTTCCTCTGTCGCGCAATGGTGGAAGATCGATGGGTAACCCATAGAATCTGTAGTAAAGATCTTGTCTGAAATTGCCTTTTTTTACCTCTTCCAGCAGGTTTTTATTGGTGGCAATTATAATACGGCAATCAATTTTAACGGCTTTGTTGCTGCCAATTCGGATAATTTCTTTTTCCTGCAAGGCCCGCAAAAGTTTAGCCTGTAACGAAATGTCCATCTCGGCAATTTCATCGAGAAACAGAGTGCCGGAATGTGCTTCTTCAAACTTGCCGATTCGTCGTGCGGCGGCTCCTGTAAAAGCACCCTTTTCGTGGCCAAAAAGTTCGCTCTCGATCAATTCATTCGGAATAGCCGCCATGTTTACCGGAACAAAAGGTTGTTTGGCACGTGATGAATTGTAATGAATGGCTTTGGCAACCAATTCTTTACCGGTGCCGGTTTCGCCACTTATGGAAACAGTAACATTGGTGCGGGTGGCTTTCTCAATCAGCTTGTAAATTTTTTGCGTGGCCGGACTGTTACCCACAATGGTGTTTTCGTAGCTGTATTTCTTTTTAACTTCCTGCCGCAGCGAGCGGATTTCGTTTTTGAGTTTAAACTCTTTACTAATATTGTTTACAGTATTCAGCAGTCGCTCGCGTATGTCTTTTGATTTTACAATGTAATCGTAAGCACCATGTTTTAGCAGATCAACAACCACTTCAATGTCGTCCTGTTCCGAAATGAGAATAACCTGAATATCCTCGTTAATCGCTTTTATCTGTTTTAAAACCTCGAGGCCTTTCATATCGGGCAGCCGATAATCCAGGGTAACAACATCGGGTAGTTCGTGCAGGTTATTCAAACATTCTTTACCGGTGCCGAAAGCTTTAACCTCATAGTCCGGATTCATGGAAAGATTGTGTACCAGCAAACGACGGTACCATTCATCATCTTCAACTACAAATATTTTACTGGTCTTAACTTCCATTCTTAGCTATTCTCCGTTTCCGGATTTCCGTTCTTCTAAACTACATTTTATAAATGGTATTGTTCTGGTTTACGTTATTAAATTAGTTTTTACTGCCGCTTGGCTCTTCAAGCCCATGTCCTTTTGGTCCTTTTTCTGCCCGGCGTAAAAGGAAACTGAATAGTAAGCCAACAAAACCGAGTATGCTAAATATCCACATTCCGGGAATATATCCTTCAGGATTACTTGCCGAAGCTCCTGAAACATCGTTGGTTACACCAATCAGCCAGGCCATCGCTGCTACTCCAAGCTGCTGCAATAAGGTCATTAATGCATAAGCGGTGCCCAGCTTCCTCTCTTCAACAATATAGGCTACCGAAGGCCACATTACTGCAGGTATCAGCGAAAATGATATTCCCATTAAAGTAACGGGAATGTACAACGACATGTTACCGTAAGCGAACATCACATATACCGGGAGAATAATTATTGACCCAATAAGCATCATTAGTGCGCGGCGCCCGATCTTGTCGATCAGTAGTCCGATTACCGGGGTTGCAAACATAGTTGCCATAATTAAAACACTATTGAGTTTGCCAGCCATTTGTTCCGTTACGCCATGTGCATCCTGGTAAAATGTGGGTGCAAAGCCACGGAATGGGAAAATGGCCGAATAGAATGTTAAACAAAGAATAACCACATACCAAAACGAAGGACTGTATTTAAACAAGCCTTTAAAATCAAGTTTTTCTGTTTCTTCAGCTTCACCAAGTACATAACGTTTTTGTGTCCAGCGCTCGATAAAATAATAGATAACGCCGCCAAAAAAGCAAAGCAGTCCAACTCCGGCGGCAAGATACAATACCGGTTGCCATCCCATATCGTATATCGAGCTGGCCCAAGTGTTCGATCGGTCCACAAAATACGATCCGCCTCGGCCAATAAGCAAGTTGATACCTAGTGCAAAGCCAAGTTCTTTTCCTTTAAACCATTTTGCGAGCGCAACTGTAAGCGCAACAATTAATGGTTCGCTACCAAATCCTAATATAAATCTGCCGATAAGTATTATGGTTAAGTTGTCGCTAAATGCGGTAACAAAACCTGCTACACTGCAAATGGCGCCGAACAATACCATAGAAACGCGTGTGCCGTATTTGTCGATAAAAATGCCGCTGAAGAAAAGAACGATTACCGCGGCAATACTGTACACGGTATAAAGTTGGCCAATGTTCGTTTGGCTGAAACCTAATAATTCAATAAAATCTTTGGCAACGTAGGCCACGCTGTCGTACATGTAGTAGCTGCCAAACATAGTAAGACTTACGGCTACCAGTGCTACCCACCGCAGCCATCCTGGTATTGTAACTTGTTTATTGTGCATATAATTCCGGATTTGATTTTCAGTAAAAAACAAATGTATTGAATATGCCCGGATTCAGAAAGCAATATTTATCAGTTATTTGAACTTTTCTTTGAGAAGTGCTTCCAGTTCTTTGTTCAGCACTGAAATTTCGTTGCGCAATTGTTCAGTCTTTTGGCCAATAGTTGTGGAATTGCCACCTTCTTTTGTAAGCTCTTCCAACTCTTTTACTGTGTTGTAAACACCGGTTACATTCATGTATTTTACCGGCGATGCCAGTTTGTGTGCGAGCTCGGCAATGGCTTCGTAATTTTTACTTTCCAGGTTTTCATCCATCGATTGCATGCTGGCTTCGCTGGTTTTTAAAAACAGGTCGATCATTTCTTTTAGGAATTCGGGATCGCCATTTCCCATCCGTTTAAGTTCGCTCAGATCGGGTTGATAGCTCAACGATTTCTCCTGATTTGCTTTTTCATTTACCGGTTTTTCTTCCACTGTGGTGCAAATAATATTGTATAACGCGGCTTCATCAAAAGGTTTTTTCAGCGAGTCGTTAAACACATCATTGTCGTTTATACTATTCGCATCTGAATTTGCTGAAAGGGCTATTATTCTGCTTTTGTGGCCTGAGGCCTTAATTTTACTAGCGGCCTCTATTCCGTTCATCACCGGCATTCGGATATCCATAAAAATAAGGGCGTAGTTGTTTTGTGCTGCCAGATCAACTGCTTCCTGTCCGTTTTCTGCTTCATCAAAATCAACTTTCCATTTGGTAAAAATACTTTTTAGCAGATACCGGTTAAAGGCCGCATCGTCGACAATTAAAACAGTTTTGCCTTTTAATGCTGCCGGAGTGTCATAACTTTTAAAGGTTTGTTGAAGCTTGGTGCTGTCGCCTTTTTCCAGCGGAACAGATACGAAAAAGCACGTTCCTTTATTCTCTTCACTTTCAATAGTTATTTTTCCACCTAGCAAATTCACCAATTTTTTTACAATATAAAGTCCCAAACCTGTGCCGCCGGCTTTTTTATTAATGCCGGTATCCAGTTGTACAAAGTCGTTGAAAATCTTTTCCTGGCTTTCAGTGGGTATACCAATCCCTGTATCGGAGATTTCGAACTCGAGGTATATTTGCTTTTTTTGTTCTTTGACAGCAACTGTTAATTTCACTTCCCCTTCATCGGTGAATTTCAGGGCGTTGGTAATGAGGTTATTTAATATTTGTTTTAGTCGCCCTTCGTCGCCAAATAATACGAGCTTCTCTAATTTATTTCTTTCTACAATAAAACGAATGTTTTTAGCTTCTGCTACTGGTTTGTTGTAAAGTATAATTTTGTGTAGAAGATCGTCCAGCAAAAAATGCACAGGCATCAGCTGGATATTTTGTTTCTCAAGCCGCGAAAAATCAAAGGTGTCATTCACCAATTCAGTTAAATGTTTGGTCGAGTCGAATATTACCCGCAAATCTTCCTGTGTTTTTTCATCGTGTTGTTTTTGCAGTAGTTGTTCACTCAGTCCGTAAATGGCATTAACAGGAGTTCGCATTTCGTGACTTACCGTGGCAACAAATAATTCTTTCGTGCGCGCCAGGTTTTCCGCGTGTGTTTTGGCTTTCTTCAGTACTTTTTGGTACGAGCGTGATTTTCGCAGATCGCGGAAAAACAGAATCAATACCAAAAACAGTAGTAGAAATACCGACAACGCAAAGTAAGACAGCCGCTCGTAGGTTTCGTTTGCCAGCAGTTCTGCTTCCTGCGATTGTTGCAGAAAACTCTCTTCTTCCTGCCTTTCCAGTGCCGTAATTATCTCCGAAAGATTTTCGCTGATCTCAAGATTTTTGCGCATATAAACTGCTTCGGCCGAACTCATTTGTTGATTACGCTGCGCCAGTTCTTTTTCAAGTGCTTCTATTTCTTGTTGCAGTCGTTGCTTTTCCACCGTACGATCTACAATAACAGGAGTTGGTGGTTGGGGTTTTTTCAAAAGGCGTTTAAAAAAGCCTCTTTTTTCAGCTTCCTCGAAATGAACAGTGTCTTGCACGTTCAGCACGGTGTCGAGCGTTTCAGTATATTGGTTAAAAGCTTCATGTTCGTTTCCGCGAGAGAGGTGCAGATTTAGTGTCTTTTCCCAAACAACGATCTTTTGTTGGGCGAGTAGAAGAACTGAATCAACAAGCAATTGCCGGCTGCTGTCGATGTTGTAAATGGATTGTAATTCTTCAAACTTTGCTTCCAGCGATTCATTTACGCTTCTGTAATTCTCGAGATAATCATTGTCGTTGCTAAGCGAATAAAGCCTTACCATGTTTTCGGTTTCGTTTAGGTCGATCGCTATATCTTTTACCAGGATAAGTGTGTTGTCTGGTTTTGATTCGGAAAGCATTGAATTAACAATTTCGGATAAACTTTTGTACACAAAATTCCCCGACAACCCCAACAGCGAGATAATAACGATGGTGAGTAGAATAACCGGTATTTCAATTTTTATTCGTTTCATTAAAGTTTACTTCACAACTAAAACAGATGCAAGGTTTATAAGTTGCATGCCGTTTGTTTAAACGTAAAGATATGCAGGTGAATATTGTTTTGCAAAACAAACATTGCTGAATTAAATGAGGTGTAACAATTAATTCCAAAAGATTGTTAAATCAACCTGAACATATTACCTGTAATTTCCTTAATGAATTAAAAAAGGATATTTTTGTCCGTTCTAAAAATGTTATTTAATAAAAACAGAATATAATGGCTGATAATCAGAAAACTTTATTGATGATTCTCGATGGATGGGGAATCGGTGATGGATCGAAAAGTGATATTGTAGCAACTGCTCCAACTCCTTTTATGGATTCATTAATGGAAAAATATCCACACTCGCAATTACTTGCAAGCGGCCAAAATGTTGGTTTACCTGATGGCCAAATGGGGAACTCAGAGGTGGGGCACCTTAACATTGGTGCCGGTCGTGTTCTTTACCAGGATATGGTTAAAATTACACTTGCTATTAAAGACAAGTCGTTGTGGCAGCATCCGCAAATTTTAAAAGCGTATAATTACGCAAAAGAAAATAATAAGAAAGTACACTTGTTGGGATTGATAGGCCCTGGTGGAGTTCATGCATTAAGTTCGCATATGGTAGCACTTGCACAAATTGCTACCGATATGGGACTGGAAGATGTTTTTGTTCATGGTTTAACAGATGGGCGGGATACAGATCCGCGTTCGGGTATTGGTTTTCTTGAAAACGATCTGAAAGCGCTGGAAGGAACAAACGCAAAATTTGCTTCTTTGATTGGTCGTTATTACGGAATGGATCGTGATAATAACTTCGATCGTTTAAAATTGGCTTACGATTTATACACGCAGGGGAAAGGCGAGAAATCAACTGATGTTTTGGCATCAATGAAAGCATCGTATGACGCGGGGGTAACCGACGAATTCCTGAAACCAGTTGTAATGGTTGACGAGGCCGGAGAGCCATTGGCTAAAATTGAGGAAGACGATGTGGTAATCTGCTTTAATTTCCGTACCGACCGTTTGCGTCAGACTACTATTGCGTTTACTCAAAAAGATCTTCCCGAATTTGGAATGCATACTATGAACCTGCAGTGGTACACCATGACAACTTACAAAGCCGATTTTAAAGGTATTAATGTGATCTTCGAGAAAGATAACGTTACCAACACAATGGGTGAGGTAGTTGCCAAGGCAGGTAAAAAACAGATCCGTATTGCGGAGACAGAAAAATATGCGCACGTAACTTTCTTCTTTAGCGGTGGCCGCGAGGATGAGTTTGAAGGTGAAAGCCGTATTCTTGTTGCATCTCCCAAAGTTCCTACTTACGATCATCAGCCCGAAATGTCGGCTCCGGAAGTGACAAGAGCTATTGTCCCGAAACTGGAAAACGGAGAAGCTGACTTTGTTTGTTTGAACTTTGCCAACGGCGATATGGTTGGTCATACCGGTGTTTACGAAGCGGTTTATCAAGCAGTGCAAGCTGTTGATTCGTGTGCAAAAGATGTGGTTACTGCCGCACAAAAAGGTGGTTACGATATCATGATTATTGCCGACCACGGTAATGCTGATAATGCCGTTAATGCCGACGGATCAGAAAATACAGCCCACTCGCTGAATCCGGTTCCTTGTATCTTTGTTACTGAAAAAGAAGGAATTAAGTTGGATAACGGTATTTTGGCTGATGTTGCTCCGACACTATTAACTGACATGGGCTGGAAGTTCCTGCAGAAATGACGGGCAAGAACCTTATTAAGTAATTTAATTACATAAACATTGTCATCTCGAATGCAGTGAGAGATCTGTAACAGATTCCTCACTTCGTTCGGAATGACATTTTTTTAGAAAAAATGGTTGAGATTGGACGTGCCATAGTAAGTCGCGATGTTTTTGAGAAACATTTCCTTTGCGATATCCTGAAATGCAAAGGTGCTTGTTGTATTGAGGGCGATTCGGGAGCTCCTCTTACTGATGAAGAGGCAATTCTGATCAAAGAAGAATATCACACATTTGAAGACTTGCTCCCCGAGAAGCATAAGCGCGAGGTTGAAAAACAAGGCTATTCTGTTATCGACAGCGATGGAGATTTAGTAACACCACTTGTTGATGACCGCCAATGTGTTTATTCCTACTATAATAAACAGGGTATTCTGAAATGTGCCATCGAAAAAGCATATTTCGATGGGAAATCAAAATTACGTAAACCTCTGTCTTGTCATTTATTCCCCATTCGTATTACCGAATACAAACGTTTTGATGCCGTAAACTACCAGGAGCTTGATATCTGTAAGCCAGGTCGTAAATGTGGTGCATCAGAAAAATTACCACTCTACAAATTCCTAAAAGAGCCGCTTACTGCAAAGTATGGTGCCGAATGGTACCAGGAACTTGAAATTGCAGCCGAATATATCCTATCGGAAAAATAGGCTTATCCCGTAAATTTTTTCTTTGGGTTTCTATTTAATCCCAGTGGTCTTTATTTGGTGAAATGTCCCAAATGCTAAATAGATGTCCCGTATTGGGACGTGTTTGGTTTTGGCATGAATCATAAGTGGCTGATAGTTAGGGGTTGGGGTGTTATGGCATTTTGATTGCCTATGTTGTGGTGTAGTTGGACGCTACAAAATTTTTTGAAGAAATATTTACAAACAAATAAACAACACAACATCATGAAAAAATTATCATTAACATTAGCAGCACTTTTTTTAGTATTCGGAACATTAACTGTCAACGCTAAAGACAAAGACAAGGCGGAACATAACATTAAAGTTGGTATTCCATCTTATTCATTAGTAGGAATTTCTTCTGATGCAACCATTGCGCTTATGCCGGCTGCGCCTGAAACTGCAGGACAGGGTTTAGATTTTGATGTAGAAAGTGCAAGCGACAATTCGGTATGGTTAAACTACTCATCGATCATAAAAAGTTCCGCTAACAGTATTTCGGTATCTATGAAGGGCGATAATCTTCCAAATGGAGTAACCATTGAATTGGTAGCAGCCGAAGATGCAGGAAAAGGAAAAGGCGATATAGGAAAAACGGAGAAAAAAACAATTGTACTTTCAGGCGACTCACAACCAGTAGTCACTAACATCAAGAACTGTTACACAGGAACAGGAAGCAGTTCAGGTCATCAGTTAACTTACACATTGAAAATGGATGAAACAAGTGAAAACTACAAAGCTTTAACTGCTAAAGATTTTGATACAACAATTACTTATACTATTACAAGCTTATAGTAGACTTTCAGATAAGAGATAAGGGATAGTGTGAGGCAGGCTTTAAAGTCTGCCTTTTTTTTGTCCTTCTCAGTATTTTTAACTTCCCAGAACAGGCAATTGACTTCTTGTCTTTTTATGGGCTGATAATCTGAAACTATTTAAAGTGCTAATCTGCTCGGTTGAAATGTGTCTCTTTGCTTTGTGAGCGAATTGACATATCAATTGGTGTGATTAGAAAGGATATTTAAAAGTGTGCCATTGAAAAAGCATATTTTGAGGGGAAATCAAAATTCCGTAAACCCTTGTCTTGTCATTTATTCCTCATTCGAATTACCGAATACAAACGTTTTGATGCCGTAAACTACCATGAACTTGATATTTGCAAGCCAGGTCGTAGATGTGGTGCATCAGAAAAACTTCCGCTTTGCAAATTCCTAAAGGAGTCACTCACTGCAAAATATGGTGCCGAGTGGTATAAGGAGCTCGAAATCGCAGACGAGTATATTCTGTCGCAAAAATAGGCTAATCCCGTAAGGTTTTTCTTCTATTTTATGTTTAATCTCACCAGTCCTTATTTGGGTTGCTGTCCCAAAAGATAAATTAATGTCCCATGCAGGGACGTGATTTGTCTTTGGTGCGAAGTGTAAGTGTATGATAATGAATGGATTGGGTGTTATGGCATTTTGATTGCTTATGTTGTGGTGTAGTTGGACGCTACAAAATTTTTTGAAGAAATATTTACAAACAAATAAACAACACAACATCATGAAAAAAGTAACACTTATTTTAATAGCGATTTTTGTTTTCGGGGTATCTAATTTTGCAAAAGCCCAAAGAGATAGAGGTGATGGAATAATGAGTGGAGCAGCAGTTGTAGGGCCTGCCGGTGGAGGAGGCTCAGGCGGCGCGGAACATAACATTAAAGTTGGTATTCCATCTTATTCATTAGTAGGAATTTCTTCTGATGCAACCATTGCGCTTATGCCGGCTGCGCCTGAAACTGCAGGGCAGGGTTTAAATTTTGATGTAGAAAGTGCAAGCGACAATTCGGTATGGTTAAACTACTCATCGATCATAAAAAGTTCCGCTAACAGTATTTCGGTATCTATGAAGGGCGATAATCTTCCAAATGGAGTAACCATTGAATTGGTAGCGGCAGAAGATGCAGGAAAAGGAAAAGGCGAGGTAGGAAAAACGGAGAAAAAAACAATTGTACTTTCAGGCGACTCACAACCAGTAGTCACTACCATCAAGAACTGTTACACAGGAACAGGAAGCAGTTCCGGTCACCAGTTAACTTACACATTGAAAATGGATGAAACAAGTGACAACTACAAAGCTTTAACTGCTAAAGATTTTGATACAACAATTACTTATACGATTACAAGCTTATAGTAGACTTTTAGATAAGAGATAAGGGATAGTGTGAGGCAGGCTTTAAAGTCTGCCTCTTTTTTTGTCCTTCTCAGTATTTTTAACCCCCCAAAACGGGCAATTGTCCTATTGTTTTTTATGCGTCGATAATCTAACTTTGGATGCATGAAGTATAGGATCTCAATTTTAATCTTCTTCATTCTGAGTTCTTTTGCTAATTACGGTTTAGCATCTGACAAAGAAGCAGAGCACAAGGCCAGTGTTATTATTCCCGATGTGGCTTTGTTGTCTTTAAAGGTTGAAGGAAATTCTAACGTTGAATTCCAATCAGCAGCACCTACAACCGCTGGTGAAAAAATTGATCTTCAGTCAAAACAAGAATCCAATATCTGGTTGAACTATTCTTCTATTGTTACAAGCAATCAGAAAAGAAAAATAACAGCTACAGTGGTTGGCGATATACCCAATGGAATTTCAATTAAACTAAAAGTTGGAGAAAATATTGGCGCTGGAATTGGAGAACTTGGATTATCCAATGGAAGTATTGTATTGTCAAATAGTCCGGTAGATATTATTTCAGGAATAGGTAGTTGCTATACTGGAGTGGGCGTTCAGAACGGACATCCGCTTTCGTATAATCTGGAGATTGATGAAAATAGTTTTTACAGCAATTCAGAAAAAGGAGAAACTTCTGTTAGCGTTATATATACCCTTACCGACGATAATTAGAGTCATAAAATAATTGTTAAAAACAAGAAGATTGATAATTTTAGCATTTAAAATAGCAAAGATGTTAAAATCAATTATTGTCAACTATCGCATTTGTGTCAAAATCCTTTTTTCTTTTTTTATCTTGTTCGCTATAGGCAGTTCTGCCGGTGCAAACATCCTTGTTTTAAATGGCCTGACTCATGAAAACGCCAGTAACCAAGGGGAAACATACAGAGATAGAATTGAAATACAGAATAACGGAACGGATAAAAAAAGTGTAAGAATTTATTTGCGCGATTATTGGTTCTCATATACAGGAGAAAGCACGCATGATTCTCCCGGAACTTTGGAGCGTTCAAATGCTGCCTGGATAAATTACAGCCCTCAATTGATTACTCTGGAAGCCAACGAAAAAGTATTCATCGACTTTGAAGTAAACGTACCACAAGACGATTCCTTAAAAGGCACTTACTGGAGTGTAATAATGGTGGAAGGAATTACTACGCCCGACACGACTCCATCCACTGGAGGAGTAAAAATAAATACTGCAATCAGATACGCCATTCAGGTAATAACAACTATTGGAGATACTGGAAAAAAAGACTTGCAATTTTTGGGATTGGAATTGGTTAAAGACAATGATGTAGGTGTTTTAAATGTTGCTGTGGAGAATATAGGAGAGTGCATTCTAAAACCGGAGATGAGTCTGGAGGTATTTGATGCAAGCGGAAACTCGCTGGGTATTTTCAAAGCAGATCGCAGGAAAACATTTCCAGGCACTTCAATAAAATCATCTCTTGTTCTGGAAGGTATAAAACCAGGGAATTATACTGGAATTTTAGTAGCCGACTGCGATGAAGACCATATTTATGGCACTAATATTTCGCTTGAAATTTGAAAATGCTTCAACAATGTTTTTTAATAATCGTATTACTCAGCTCACTAAATTTTGGTGTTTGTGCTCAATCAGCGCGTAATGTAAACGTACGTTTTGTTAAAAATGAAGTTGCTGTACTTCCGGGGAAAGTAGTAAATCTGGCATTTGTTACTCAGAACCAGAGTTCAGACAGCATAGAAGTAACGCATGAATTCTCCATCCCTGATAGATGGGTTGTAATTACCCGGCCCGGAAAACTTAGCTTGCAACCCAATGAAAAAAAGTTGAGTATTGTCTCCATCAGAGCTCCTTTTGACTGTCCGGTGGGAAGCTATCCAATTCAGATAAATAAGATGAAAGCTGATGTAGGTATAAACCTTTCATCACAGATTGTGCAGGTAAAAATATTGGAAATCGAAAATATTACGTTTCAACTTATTGAACAACAAAACCACATCTTGGCAGGAGAAAATATTAGTGCTACTTATTTGATTCGGAATCTTGGAAATACCGATAAGAAGTTGTACATAAATGCCAGTAACTGCGATTTGGTAGGTTCGCCAGATGTGAAACTAGATCCCGGGGAATCAACTCAGATTCAAATTACAAAACCTACGTCAGAGGAACTGTTCGAAAGTAAAACGGAATCATTTACGGTTCGCGCTCAAGTAGGCGAGAGAATTTTGGAAAGTGTGTATGCGTCAACAATGGTGCTGCCTTCACGAAAAGCCAAAAAGGATTTATTTTTCCGATTCCCAGTGAAAGCATCTGTAAGCTATTTATCTACAAACAGAGGGGGCAACTATGAGTCGGCTAAACAATTTCAGATTGATGGGAACGGAACCCTTGATCCGGAAGGGAAGCACCGGCTTGGTTTTATGGCGCGCTGGCCCAATAATACGAACCTTAGTTTTCTGGGGTTATACGACCAGTATTATCTTTCCTATTCAAATAAAAACATCGATTTATTTTTAGGCGAGAAATCATACACAGTTACGCCTCTTACTGAGGCGTCAAGATTTGGACGTGGTGTTGAGGCAAAATTTCTACTAAAGAATGGATTTGGGGCTGGTTTTTTTTATGTAAAACCGCGGTTTTATGAAGACATCGAAAATGAGTTTTCAGTATTTGCGGGATTTGACTTTAATTCAAAAAATAATATCTCGTTCTATTATTTAGGGAAAAAATATCAGGAATCGAATGACCCTGTTCAACTGTTTAGTTTTGTTACTGAGCTAAATCCGTTTAAGCGCACAAAGGTTGATTTGGAATTGTCGCGAGGAATGGTGGACGATGAAACTTCGAATGCCATACGATCAAGTATTAACAGCCAATTTTCCATATTTCAAATATCGGGAATATATTTCAATGTTGGTAAAAATTACCCGGGTTACTACTCCAACTCCAAATTTTTTTCGACGAATATAAACGCCCGTATTTCGCAGAAAATGAGTGTTTCTTTTAATGCCAGAGAAGATTTTGGAAATGCTCAGCTCGATACATTTTTTGTTACAGCTCCCTATTCAAAATCCATTCAGGGATCGTTAAATTACAGAATCAGTCAGGGAGGTAATGTTAAAATTTACTGGCGGGAATTTGAGAGCAAAGATCGTTTGATTAAAGATAAGTTTCATTACAAAACCGATTCGTGGAACCTGGAATATGGACATCGATACAAAAGAATTGACTATACTCTTCGCGGTGAAATTGGAGAAACAACTAACCTTTTAGCAGAAACCAATAAAAACATACAAAATAGCTTCCGTGCATCTGCAAATCTGACTTACAGATTCAATTCACGAAATTCGGTTCGATTATTTGGGAACTGGTCCAACATCAATCAGTTTGTTTCCGGCGATCAACGTCGTTTAATGGCAGGACTTGCAGCCACAAGCAGGATTTCAAAGAATCTTCGTTTAAACTGCTATATTCAAAATGCATACGACATTAATGATTATTATAGAAACAGAAACCTGATGCAGCTTAATCTGGATTATAAATTTCTGAAAAAACATACCTTCTCCTTACGTAGTTTTTACACAATTTTTAAAAATGAGGTGGATAATCCTGAGTTTACCTTATCTGCAACTTATTCTTACAGTTTGGGTATTCCGATCAAGCAAATCGTAAAAGCCGGAAAAATAAGAGGGAGAATTACAAATCAGCTCGGAGAACCTGTTAGCGACGTATTCATACGTATATCGAGCGAAACAGCGGTTACAGACAGGAATGGCGAGTATGAGTTTAAATTATTGTCTCCGGGGCGCCAACTCCTTACCATTGATAGAGCTCGCTTAGACATCGGCGAAATTCCCAATATTCCTATGCCACTAGAAGTAGAAATTATTGAAAATGAAGAAACAGAAATAAATATACAGATTCAGAAAGGTGCTCGTTTAAGTGGTCAGATAAAACTGGGAGAAAGTGCTCTTTCTGTTTTAAATGACCAATCCGCACAACCTGATAATATATTAATTGAACTAAAGTCGAATCTGGAAACATACAGAATTACAACGAATAAGGAAGGGGAATTTACTTTCCCATTGGTAAGGCCGGGAGAGGTCTTGTTTCGAATATATACTAATACTATTCCTGCGGGTTATTCTGCTGCTCAATCCACATATACTTTCCATTTAAATCCAGGGGAACAGCGCGAAGTGGATATTGTTTTGGAATCAAAAAAGAAAAAAATAATCTTCAAATCACAAAATACTACACTATCGGCAAATGAAGGTTTTGCACCTATGAAAGTGACGACTGTTTTAAAACCTCAGAAAAAAACGTCACAGCTATATTATTCGGTACAAATAGGTGCATTCAGCAGGTCACTGGCAGAGAATTCAAAATTTCTGAGAGGGCAATCTTCTTATTTCGAAAAACAAATTGATAACTTACACAAATATTTTATTGGCAAGTTCGACACTGTTGAAGAAGCACAAAAGGAGCGAAAAAGATTAAGTTCGTTCTATACAAATCCATTTATTGTTGTATTTAAGGACGAAAAAATAATACCATACAATGAATTCAAAAGTGATAAATAATAAAATGAAACATTTAGCTGTAAAGGCAGTACTTGTTTTAGCTTTTGTTTGCATGCACACTTTGCCTCTTATGGCGCAATGGGGCAATGGCAACATAAACGTAAGATTTTCGGTTCCTGAAATTGCGATATTGGATATTGAACCCGATATTGGAAACGTTGAGTTTAGCATTAATGCTGCTTCCGGCCCAGGGGGTGCACCTGAAGTTGTGAATAAATCAAATGAATCCATTTGGATTAATTATTCTTCGGCTATTCGTGAAAATGGAAACACCCGGTCGATAAAAGCAGAAATATCAGAAGGAGTAATTCCAAAGGGAATTTCGTTTTTTATTGAAGCCTCTTCTGCATCGGCTTTTGGCAGTAAAAATCAGGGGAGTTCCGCAGGAAAAGTAAAGGTAGCTAGTGCTCCTAGACCAATAATTACCGGAATTGGAAGCTGTTTTACCGGCGACGGGGTAAACATGGGGCACCATTTAAAGTACTTTCTTGAAATTTCAGATTTCACACAGATAGAGGCAATGGGTGATTACGAATTTACCGTTTTGTACACAATAACTGATAATTAATTGAAAATGAAATTTTTACTAATAATAGGATTACTGGCTTGCAGTTTTGTGCCTAAAGCGCAGGTGATGGAAGTTTTGGTTGACGGTACCATTGACTTCGACCAAAACAGTTTTACAATTAGTGATGCCGGAGCAGATTTTCCAAATTCGATAGAAAGTGAATCGTCGCTGTATTTATCCGTTTTATCGGGAGACGAATGGGATAAGAAGTTAAATCCTAACAGAAAATGGAAGCTGGAAGTTCGAAAGGAAGATTTAATATGGGATGAGGAAATACAGCTTGAAATTGTCAGGGCAGGAGACGGTTATGGGAATAAAAATAAACACAATAAAAGTAAAATATATGACGGCACGAATTATCAGAGAATTGAGAATATATCGAGTTATTTTTTTAGAGGCAAGGGGCAAATAACTGAAATTCCCATTCAAATTCGTCTGTCGGGATTGTCAATTGTTCATGGAGCAAAGGATTATGAAACTAATGTGATTTTAACCGTTTACGATGACTGATAAATGGAACAAACTAACGTAAATAAACAACGATGAAAAAAGCACTCCTTATGTTATTTTTAGGACTTGCACTCGTTTCGTGCGAAGACCGCGAGCCGGAGCCCATACTTATACCAGAATGGCTAAAACCCCGGCTTACCGAGCTCGAAAGCTCAGGAGAATGTTATGGTTGTCAGGTGCAACGTTGGTCTTATAATGAGGAATATTTCTATCATCTTTATTGTGGCTACTGGTCGTGTTCCGATTGCGAAGTGTATCACTACGATGGACGACGAGTTGAATGGGGAGCTACAGCAGATCCTGTGGATTTTAATGAAAACAAGCACCGCCCTGTATTGGTTTGGGAATGTGGCGATGAGCTATAACTCCGATTAAACAGCGTTAATCGGTTTAATCGGTGTTACGTTTTCGTTACCAGGCAAAGTCAATTTTATAATCGTCAGGATTTAATCCCCACTTTTCAATTAGCCATTTTGCTGCCCGCATATCGTATTTATTTCTGGTTTTCGAATCGGCGTTTGAAATCATATCAACCACTCCTTCCTGAATTTCTTTGCTACTTTCATCAATGCAGTCGATTACGTTTAGGGCATGGCAACGGGCAAATTCGTTAGAATTCTTCAAAACAGAAAGTAAAGCTTTTTTGGCCATTTCTTTTTCGCCTAAATTATAAAGTGCTTCTGCAGCAACAGAAACTACATTTGCCGACTCATCGGTGGTGGCTGCTTTTAAATCCGGAATTGCAGAAACTGCTTTATCTCCAAGAATCAGTAGTCCTGAAGCGCCCCAGTATCGAACTGCACTTTCATTGCTTTTTAGGTAACTTTTTAAGTGGTCAACATTCTCTACTTTTCCTAATGTAGCTATTTCTGCAGCTTCCATAATTTCTTCCAAATTCACTTCCCCCGATCGCATGTAATCGTACATAGGTGTTTCCCCGGCGCGGTCAACACGGTCGGCTTCAGGAATAAAACCTGTATCCTTAATTCGTGTTACCCATTCTTTATTCGCAGCACGCATTTTTTCCAGTATATCTTTGTATTCCGGATTGTTGGCCAGGTTGTTAATTTCCCAGGGATCATTTTCCGTATCGTACAATTCTTCAACGGGCTTTGTTTCCCAAAAGGCACTTTGTACTTCGTTGCATTCGCCTTTTTCGTAAGCCTCTTTCCACGATCGAATGGAAGGAGCCTTAAATAAATAGTCTATACGCTGCCCGTATATTCGGTTCGGCATGTAATTGCGGATGTAACGGAATTGCTGATTGCGCACGGCACGAGACATGTCGTAACGTTCATCCATTCTCCCCCGAAACATATATGCATATTCAGGATCAGCAGTTTTTTGTTTGCCCAGAAATGCATCGCCTTGCAAATAATCCGGAATTTCAACCCCAATAATACTAAGCAGTGTAGGTACTAAATCAACAAAACTTATTAATCGGTTTACTTTTGTTCCGACTTGTTTTTCAGGGAATAGATATTTGTATTTCTCAGGAATACGAACAATAAAAGGAACTTGTGTGCCGGTTTCGTACACATAACGTTTGCTGCGCGCCAAAACTCCACCATGGTCGCCATAATAAAATACAATTGTATTTTCAGCCAATCCTGCATCGTCCAACTCTTTTAGCCACTTTCCAATTTGAGCGTCCATGTCTTCCACCTTGTCGTAGTATTGTGCCCAGTCGTGCTTCATCTCTGGTGTTGCCGGATGATACGGGGGGATTGGTACTTCGTCGGGACTGTGCCGCAACTCATTATTCGGAATAGATTTATGAATACTGCTTTCGTGCGAAATTGTAGTGTTAAATACGGCGAAAAATGGTTTCTCTGCCGGTCTGTTTTTCCAGTGTGCAGTTTTGCTGCATTCGTCCCAAATAGCTTGCTCATCAACATTATTCGTGTTATAATCAGTTTTGCTGTTGTTGGTACAGTAGTAACCGGCCTGTTGCAAATAAACAGGGTAGGGCAGCACCGTTTCTGAAAGCGGATAATAACTTCGCATATGCTGGTTGCCATTTGAACTGGCATAAACACCGGTTAAAATTGTATTTCGGGTAGGAGCACAAACAGGGGCATTTGCATAAGCGTGAGTGTATAAAAATCCTTCCGAGGCTAATTTGTCGAGGTTGGGTGTAGTTGTAAAATCATCGCCGTAACATCCTAAAAAAGGACTGTTGTCTTCGCTCGTTAACCATAAAATATTTGGTAATTCTTCAGGAATTTTTTCTTCGCAACCGGTAAAGGTTATACAAACAATTGCAATACAGAACAAGAAGCAAAATAGGCGTAGGTTCTTAAGTTTCATTATCGTTGATTTAGATTGAAATCTAAAAATACACATTGAAAGGGGAAATGAAAATCAATTGCTTAACTTTTACGCCATAATCTCCACCCGGTTGCCGTCAGGATCCAAAAATACACTTTCGAAAAAGCCGTCGCCGGTGGTGCGCGGTTCGCTAATAATTTTGTACCCGTCTTTCCGAAGCGTTTCGGTTAGTTCGTGTACTTTACTTTTCGAGCCTAACTTAAAGGCAAAATGAATAAGTCCGGTAAATTGTTTCAGCGTATTGTCCCTTGATTTCGGAATACCCGGCATTTCCATCAACTCAATGCGGCAATCGCCGTCAAAAGAAAGAAAATACGAGCGATATTCGCGGCTGTGGTTATGGTAAACCTCGCTCGATGATGCATCGAAATAATGCATGTAAAAACTTCGCATTCCTTCGAGATTATAGGTCCAAATGGCCAGATGTTCTACTTTCATACATAATTGTTTTTAGGCTGTCTAAATTTACGAAAGCAATCGATTATAAAGCAATAGCTGCGATTATTTTTTACAGTCCCATTCGAAAAAAAATTGGGCTAGAAAATCTTCCATAAAACGGTGGCGCTCTTTTGCAATTTCCTGTGCAGTTATTGTATTCATACGGTCTTTTAGTAGCAACAGCTTTTCGTAAAAATGATTGATGGTAGGAGCTGTTGTTTTTTTGTACGCCTCAAAACTATCGTGCAGTTGTGGCTTAATATCAGGATGATGCAGCAAGCGCCCTTTATTCCCGCCATAGGCAAAAGTGCGCGCAATTCCAATGGCTCCAATGGCATCCAGCCGGTCGGCATCCTGAACGATTTGGGCTTCAATACTTTCGGCCTTTGTTTCAACTCCGGCGCCTTTAAATGATACTTGTTCTATAATCTGCCCAATTCTTTCAGCATCTTTTTTATCAACTTCAACTTGGGTTAGCCAGCTTTTTGTTTTCGAAGTGTTTTCTCCGTTGCCCAGTTTCCAGTCGTCGAGATCGTGAAGCAAGGCTGCCATTTCAATAAGAAAAAGATCGCCGCCTTCTTTTTCTGCCAGGTGAAGAGCCATGTTTCGCACACGGTAAATGTGCCACCAATCGTGCCCCGAACTATCGGCTTCAAAGTACTGTTTTATAAAGTTTTCAGTAGCCGAAACCAGCTCATTTTGTTGAATATTAGACCCCATAATTCGAATTTTAGTTGTTAAAACTACTATTTTAAACCATAAAAAAAGTTAAGAATTTTTCCGAAATGCTATAAGTTGCATTCGTTCAGTTATTTGTGAGTAGGATGTGTTTCGTAGAGGAAAATGAAGTCACATAACCACCACAGATTTTTTGCTATTTTTGGCGCGTTTATTTGAGCAAACAGATTTGCTTTAAGAGAGACAGAAAATATGATTAACAAAACAAGATTGACTTTGCCGGCATTGTTTTACAATTCGGTGGAGAAATTTGCGGATAATACCTCGGTAAAGTTTGCCGGTGAAGAGGATTTCACTTACAAACAAATGGGAGAGGATGTGGAGCTTTTGGCGGAACTTTTAGTAGGACTGGGCATTGGTAAAGGCGATAAAGTAGCCATTTTAAGCACCAATATGCCAAACTGGGGAAAAGCTTTTTTTGCTACTTCGGTAGTTGGGGCAGTGGCTGTTCCTATTTTACCCGATTTCCATTCGAATGAGATTGAGACGATTATAGAACACTCCGAATCAAAATTGCTGTTTGTTTCCGAGGGGCTCTACAAATCGGTGAGTCCGGGTGTTTCTGATATTGTAGAGCATATGGTTTTGGTGGATAACTTTGCTGTAATTCCCAAACAAATGCCGGCAGAACTTTTAACGAAATTAACTTCTTCGTTGCCTCTAACCACCCGTAAGTTTTTACCTGTTGATGTGGTGGAAGAAGATCTGGCATCGATTATTTATACATCGGGTACTACGGGTAGCTCAAAAGGAGTGATGCTTACGCACAAAAATCTGGCGTGGACAGCGCAACAAAGTCGTACGTTACAGCGGATAACTCCTGTCGACAGGTTTATTTCCATATTGCCACTGTCGCATACACTCGAAAATACGGTGGGCTTTTTATTGCCGTTCATGTACGGCGCATCGGTTCATTATCTGCGGAAACCTCCTGTAGCATCGGTGTTAATGCCGGCATTGCAAGAGGTTAAGCCTACTGTAATGTTATCGGTGCCACTCATTATCGAGAAGGTTTACAAGGCAAAAATTCAACCAGCTTTCCAAAAAAGCGGGATGATGCGTTTTCTAACTTCGTTTGCGCCAACACGAAAATTAATGCATAAAATTGCGGCTAAAAAGCTACATAAAACATTTGGCGGGCACTTGCACTTTTTCGGAATTGGTGGTGCAAAACTTGACTCAACAGTTGAACGCTTTTTATTTGAAGGCGGATTCCCGTACGCCATTGGTTATGGATTAACCGAAACGGCACCTCTGTTATCAGGGGCAGTAGGAAAATACAGGAGAGTAGGTTCTGCTGGAATTGCCATGAAAGGTGTCTCATTGCGCATCGCCAATCCTGATCCGGCAACCGGTGAGGGCGAAATTCAGGCAAAAGGCGAGAATGTTATGAGAGGTTATTATAAAGCTCCTGACATTACCAAAGATGTTTTTACCGAAGATGGCTGGTTTCGCACCGGTGACCGGGGAATGTTTGATAAACAAAATTTGCTGCACATTAAAGGCCGTATAAAAACGATGATTGTGGGGGCCAGTGGCGAAAATATTTACCCCGAAGAAATTGAAACGGTGATTAACAAAATGCGTTTTGTATTGGAATCGCTGGTGGTTGAAAAGAAAGGTAAACTGGTAGCCATGATTCATTTGAACACCGAGGAAATGGAAGAACATTTTAAACAATTGAAAGAGGACGCACAGCATTATTTTACTGAAAGATCGGATGAAATATTGGAGGAGATCATGAAAAAAGTGAACCAGGAAGTGAATAAGTTTTCGCGGATCAATCAGGTTGTATTGCAGCCAAATCCTTTTGAACGTACGCCAACAAGAAAGATTAAGCGCTTTTTATACGCTTAGCTATCACGATATTTTAACAATTAAGGAAGGACGTATGAAGTCTTTCCTTTTTTTGTTTGTCTGCCTGGGAATAATGACAGACAATCGATTAGAAATTGTTACTTTTGTAGCCACAAAAATCACGTAGTAAATGGTAACGGAATCAAGATATAGTGCAAGGGGGGTTTCGGCCTCGAAAGAAGATGTGCACGAAGCAATTAAGAATGTAGACAAAGGTCTTTTTCCAAAGGCATTCTGCAAAATTGTTCCCGATATTTTAGGGGGCGATGCGGAATGGTGCAATATTATGCACGCCGATGGGCAGGAACAAAATCGGCATTGGCGTACATGTACTGGAAAGAAACCGGCGACGTATCGGTGTGGAAAGGAATAGCTCAGGATGCATTAATCATGAATGTTGACGACTTGCTTTGTGTTGGTGCAACCGATAATATTTTGGTGTCGTCGACCATTGGCCGTAACAAAAACAATATTCCGGGCGAAGTTATTGCAGCTATCATTAACGGAACCGAAGAGTTGCTTGCCAACCTGCGCGAAATGGGTGTGAGCATTTATTCAACCGGCGGAGAAACTGCTGATGTCGGTGATTTGGTTCGCACAATCATTGTTGACTCAACGGTTACTTGCCGAATGAAAAAAGCAGATGTGGTGTCGGCCGATAAAATTGCTGCCGGAGATGTAATTGTTGGTTTGTCATCATCGGGAACGGCAACTTACGAAACGGAATACAACGGTGGAATGGGAAGTAACGGATTAACTTCGGCCCGCCACGATGTTTTTGCCAATTATCTGGCCGATAAATACCCGGAGAGTTTTGATCCGGAAGTTCCGTCAGACTTGGTTTATTCAGGGGGAAAAAAGCTGACTGATGCTATTGAAGGATTAAATATTGATGCCGGCAAGCTGGTACTTTCGCCAACACGAACTTATGCTCCGGTAATTAAAAAAGTGCTGGACAAGTATCGCTCACAAATTTCAGGAATGATTCATTGTTCGGGAGGAGCGCAAACAAAAGTATTGCATTTTGTCGAGAATGTTCATGTTGTAAAAGATAATATGTTTCCGGTACCGCAGCTGTTCAAACTAATTCAGGAGCAATCGGGTACCAACTGGAAAGAAATGTACAAGGTGTTCAACATGGGGCACCGTTACGAAATATACTGCAGTGCCGATGTGGCCAACGAGATTATTGAAATCTCAAAATCGTTCAACATCGATGCACAAATTATTGGAAAAGTTGAACCTTTCGACGGTAAGAAATTGACAATTAAGTCGGAGAAAGGGGAATTCATTTATTAAAGAAAACCATGGCAGAATACGCATTATTAGAAAAGTTTGAATCGATAAAGCACCGCTTCGAGGAAGTAGAGCAGCAGATTACCGATCCTGAGGTGATTGCTGATATGAAGCGTTACGTAAAGCTGAATCAGGAATACAAAAACCTGCAAAAGTTAGTTGAAAAGTTTCAGGAATTTAAAAATCTGGTTGATAATATCCAGACCGGGAAAGAAATGCTGGCCGAGGAAAGCGATGAAGAAATGCGCGAAATGGCGCGTGAGGAAATCGAAGAGTCGGAAAAACGTATCCCTGAACTTGAGAAGGAAATAAAAATGTTGCTTGTTCCGGCCGATCCGGAAGATGCCAAAAATGCAATTCTTGAAATCCGTGCCGGAACCGGTGGCGATGAGGCAAGTATTTTTGCCGGCGACCTGTTCCGCATGTACAGTAAGTTTTGCGAACAAAAAGGCTGGCGTATGGAAGTTACCAATGCCAACGAAGGAACCGCAGGTGGTTTTAAAGAGATTGTTGCCAATATTAGCGGCGAAGGTGTTTACGGCGTTATGAAATACGAATCGGGAGTGCACCGTGTGCAGCGTGTACCACAAACCGAAACACAGGGACGGGTGCATACGTCGGCAGCAACAGTAGCGGTTTTGCCTGAAGCGGATGAATTTGATGTGGAATTAAAAACCGAGGATATCCGTCGTGATGAATACTGTTCGTCAGGCCCTGGTGGACAGTCGGTGAATACCACTTATTCGGCCATTCGTTTAACGCACATTCCAACCGGAATTGTAGTTACTTGTCAGGATCAGAAATCGAAGCTGAAAAACCTTGACAAAGCAATGGGAGAGCTGCGTACCCGATTGTACAATATGGAGTACCAGAAATATATCGACGAGATTTCATCGAAACGGAAAACAATGGTTTCTACCGGCGACCGGTCAGCGAAAATTCGTACGTACAACTGGCCACAGGGAAGGGTTACCGATCACCGTATTAACCTTACTATGTACAACTTGCAGGCAATTATTAATGGCGAAATTAGTGAAATCATTGAAAAATTGATGCTCGAAGAAAACGCCGCAAAACTTAAAGAAGCAGAAATTTAAAAACAATAAATGGAGGTTTTCGGACTTCGGTCCCCAGACTTCTAACTTTTTTATCATGAATCAACAACAACTATTTGAGCAGATCCAAAAAAAGCGCAGTTTTCTTTGCGTGGGTTTGGATACCGATATTCAAAAAATTCCACAACACTTGAAAGATACGTCTGACCCGGTCTTTTCATTCAACAAAGAAATTATTGATGCCACTGCCGGGTTTTCGGTGGCTTATAAACCCAATCTGGCATTTTACGAAAGTTTGGGATCGAAAGGAATGGAAAGCCTGGAAAAAACTGTGAGGTATATAAAATCTAAATTCCCTGAAATTTTTGTGATTGCAGATGCCAAACGTGGAGATATTGGCAATACATCGAATTTATATGCACGTGCATTTTTCGATCAGCAGGATTTTGATGCGGTAACCGTTGCGCCCTACATGGGCGAAGACTCGGTAAAACCGTTTATGACTTACCTCGACAAATGGGTGATTCTTTTGGCGCTTACATCAAATAAAGGAGCATCCGATTTTCAGTTTATCGAAGACAAAGAAAGTGGCGACAAGTTGTTTGAAACGGTTTTAAAAACATCGCAAAACTGGGGAACCACAGAGAATCTGATGTATGTAGTTGGAGCTACAAAAGCGGAGAAACTGAAAGAAATTCGCACGATTGTTCCTAATCACTTTTTGTTAGTACCGGGCGTGGGAGCGCAAGGTGGTAGCTTGCAGGAAGTAGCAAAAAACGGAATGAACAGCAAATGTGGTTTGTTGGTGAATTCGTCGCGTGGAATTATCTACGCTTCGTCGGAAACTGATTTCGCAACAAAAGCTGGAGCAGCAGCAGCAGGAGTTCAGAAAGAAATGGAAGTGCTGTTGAAAGAGGCCGGATTGATTTAGATTGTAAGAATTAAAGAAAGGCAGTTTACCTAAGCGCTAAGCGCTTAGAATCAAAAGCATAAAAAAGGGATGTCGTTTATTCGGTATCCCTTTTTCGTCATTCTGAACTTGTTTAAGAATCTTTTTCAAGTAGATCCTGAAATGAATTCAGGATAACGATTTTTCACAATAATACTGTTTTAAATCTGCTCCCAGCCGCTACGGTAAGTGTGCCTGATCCACTCTTCGGCCATTTTTTGCGCCGATAGAGTTTCGTAATCTTTGTTAAAAGTCGGATCACCGTTAATTACATCAAAATTGTCTTTTTTCAATACGCGAATGGTATCCGATGGACGAATATTTGTAAATCGCATATTCGGTCCGTCCCACTCCAACTTGCGCTGAAGGCTTTGCAATCGAACAGCCAGCACACCCATAACAACCATTTCGTTTAATGGGCCGGCATAGGCAAAATTCGACGAGGCTTCAACACGTGCATCTTTACTTTCTTTGCAGGCTCTTATCCAGTCTTGTTCATGTCCGCCTTCCATGGCATTATAAATGCGTCGAATCGATTTATCCGGCTCTTGAAAATGAGCCATTTCTGCTGTTGGCAATAAGGTTGGATTAGCAGCGTAAGTGCCACACATAATCTTCCCTTTTGTACCGTAGAAAATACAACCACCACCGTCGTCGCCCATCTGTTCGCCATCTTTTAATTCATCGGGTCGTGGTGGCATAAAACCACCGTCGTACCAATTTACGGTAACTGCGGGCATGGCTACTTTTGGGAGATTATCACGGCGATCAAATTCGTAACGTACAAACTCTGCATTTGGTGCCGAATCATTATTAAATGGTGTTGAACTGCCTTCAACTGTTTTCGGATATTTTAAGTTTAATGCTTTAAAAACAGGATCGAGAATATGGCATCCCATATCGCCGAGTGCTCCGGTTCCAAAATCCCACCAGCCACGCCAGTTCCATGGGTGGTAAATGGGGTTGTATTCCGTAAACTTTGCCGGGCCTATAAATAAATCCCAATCCAGTGTTTTGGGAATTCTTTTGCTTTTTTCCGGTCGGGTTAAACCCTGTGGCCATATCGGGCGGTTAGTCCAGGTGTCAACATGGGTAACCTCACCAATTGTTCCGGCCCAAATCCATTCGCAAATCTGGCGAATACCGTCGGCCGAATTTCCCTGGTTGCCCATTTGTGTGGCAACGCCGTAACGTGCTGCGGTTTCGGTCATAATTCGCGATTCGTAAACCGAATGCGTCAATGGTTTCTGTAGAAAAACATGTTTCCCTTCGCGCATAGCCATTAATGCCGGCAGGGCGTGGGTATGATCCGGAGTAGCAATCATTACCGCGTCAATATCTTTCTGCTCTTCCAGCATCACCCTGAAATCTTTGTACTGCTTGGCCCGGTACCAACGCTCAAATGCGTTTCTTCCGGCGTAATCCCAGTCTACATCGCATAAGGCAACGATGTTTTCGGTTTCCATGAATTTCAGGTTGGTAAAACCTTTTCCTCCAACACCGATTCCGGCAATATTTAGTTTGTCGCTGGGTGGTTTATGACCAAGCCCTGCAATAACATTAGAGGGAAGAATTGTAGCGGCGGCAATACTTGCTGCCGTTGTTCCTATAAATTTTCTACGTGATAAATTGCTCATTTTCTTGTTTTCGAAAAAAATCACGGGAAAATAGAAAAAATAAAAGGCTTAACCTATTGATTAAGGTTTTTGAAGAAAGATTAACACTAATTTGCTGTAAACAAAAAAGGAGCGACTTATAAAAGCCGCTCCTTTAACGTTTCATGGCGTTGAAATTATTTTAGACTACTCAATTGGCAGAATAACCGCATCGATTACATGTATGATTCCATTTGATGCTGAGATGTTAACAAAATCGGGAACAAGATTTGCAGTATTTCCAACTGCCCAAATTTTCAGGTCTTTGTCAACCTTAAAGGTTGCACCTTCTAGCAGTGTTTCAATCGTTCTTGGATTCTTTTTAGGAACTACACTGTTTGCAGCTCTTCTTCCATCAGTAACATGGTACAGTAGAACATTAAGAACTAAGTCTGCCGGAAGGTCGCTAATGCTTTCCACTCCCAAGGCGTCGTAAAGAGCCATAAATGCATCGTTGGTTGGTGCAAAAACCGTATACTGATCGGTACCGTTTAAGAACATGTCAACCAATTCAGTTTCCAATTCTTCGTCAACATAAAAAAGTGCTCCAACTAACTCTGAAAAACCTGCATCGATAGCAATTGCGGCAATGGATGCGTCACCGGGAGGCAATGCTTTACCAGCTTTTAATGCTGAGTCTTCACTAAATTCACTTTGTGGGATGTAGTCGTCGTTTTCTTTTTCACAACTTACAAATGCCATACTTACAGCTATTGCTGCTACAATGGTTAAACTTCTTAAGCCAAACATGTTTTTTAAATTTCTTGTTTTCATTTCTGTAGATTTTTAATGAGTTTAAAATGTAATTACACTCAAAACAGTAAACAATTCATTAATGTTTAATAAAGAATTAAAAAAAATAAACAAAAATAAAAATATGGCTGAAATATGCCTGTGCAATGCTTTATATACAAGGGTTTATGTATAAAAGTTAAAGAAAGTTAAAAAAGATTATATAGGGAACATATAAATTAAAAGCAAAAAAAACCGAAAAGAGAAGTACGGTTTTAACTCATATTTTGTGCTAAGCGCTTAGCTTGCTTTTAATCCTTCGCTGGCGCGATTTTGTAAATCGTGCCTCAGCCTATAAGGCTGAAAAAGTAAAGCTTCACTTTTTGAGTGTATCAAAAGGTTCCGATTACAAATCGGAACCAGCGAGGAATAAAATTATTCAAAAGAGTATTGTAGATGTCCTAATAATATCTTTATTTGTATTAATAAACATAAAAAGTATTACCCAAATGAAAAAAAATTCTTATTTATTTTATTAGTAGGTTTTTACACTGTTTGTTTCGTGTGAGAAAACCGAACACCCTGAGATTGAAGAATTGATTGTACCTTAATACTCTGTAAGTATGGTAAAGGCTACAGAATTTGCAGTGAGTTAATTAACAAGAAAAGTGACTTGAAATCTGCTGGTACCAAAAAAGTCAAGGAACCCAAAAGAAATTCCAACGCCTGGTTTTTGAACATTAGTGTTACTAAACCAGACAACGGAGATAATTATATTAAATATAGAAGAATGATTGACGGTATAAAACCATAACACGATGAAAAAAGTTATAATAATATTAAGCATATTTTTGTTCACATCTTGTGGCGTTGGTTCTTATTATGAGTACTCAGCTAGCTTTATGTTCTTCGATGAACTAGGAAAAGATTTGTTTACGGATTCACTAGACTTAACAGATTTTCATATTACCTCAATGAGAGGTATTGCTGAAATTGCACATGTTGATACTTTGGAAGGAATAACAGTAATAGATATGTATCTAAATCCGGACGATGGGTTAATGGAAGGTTTATTCCATTTTAAGGATGATGTCGATACGATTACTGTTAGTTATACTAAAAACGAAGAGGAAATCAAAAGCGTCGTTTATAATGGAGTTCCCCTGGAGACCCAAAGTTCTACAGGGAATCTCTTCCATATCATTAAGTAATGACCGCTGCTGGCGCGATTTTGTAAATCGTTCCTCTGCCGTACAGCTGTAAAAGATAAAACAACATTTTTAGCATTAATTACAAGACCTTCAAGGTCTGACAAAGGAACAAAATCCAAGTGATAGCCTCACTCCGGATGGGACCATCACCAGCTTGCAGCACTAATCCCGAAGTTCATTCTGCGGCAATCAGCAAAATCAGTGTTACCAGCTTTCCAAGGGTTTGCAGTAAAAACAAGGCACAAAAAAACCGGACTTTTTAGTTCGGTTTTTTTGCTATATTTTATAAGTACTTAGCTTGCTTTTAATCGTCTGATACCCGATTTGTCAATTTGTCCTTCGGCGTATTCTTTAGTAATGCAGAGTTCAGTTATTTCTTCTGATGGGGCATCGAACATCGCATCGTTCATAATATTTTCGCAAATCGAACGTAATCCACGTGCACCCAACTTAAATTCAATTGCCTTGTCAACAATGTATTCCAGCGCATCTTCTTCAAATTCCAACTCAATCTCATCCAGCTTAAACAGCTTTTTGTATTGCTTGATCACTGAATTTTTTGGCTCAGTTAAAATGCGGCGAAGTGTTTCTTTATCTAAAGGATTCAGATAAGTAAGCACCGGCAAACGACCAATGATCTCCGGAATTAATCCGAATGATTTTAAATCCTGTGGCGAAACGTATTGCAACAGGTTTTCGCGCTCAATACGATCAGCATCTTTTGCTGCGCTGTAGCCAATAACTTTTGTGTTTAGTCGGTTGGCAATTTTGCGCTCAATGCCATCAAACGCGCCACCACAAACAAACAGAATATTTTTTGTATCAACCGGAATCAGTTTTTGTTCCGGGTGTTTACGTCCTCCTTGTGGCGGAACATTTACAATCGAACCTTCCAGCAGTTTCAACAAGCCTTGCTGAACGCCTTCTCCTGAAACATCTCGTGTTATCGATGGATTATCGCTCTTGCGTGCGATCTTATCAATTTCATCAACAAATACGATCCCACGTTCGGCAGCTTCCACATTATAATCGGCAGCTTGCAACAAACGTGTCAACAAGCTTTCTATATCTTCACCAACATAACCGGCTTCCGTAAGTACCGTCGCGTCAACAATGGTAAACGGAACATGTAACATTTTTGCAATGGTGCGTGCCAACAAGGTTTTTCCCGTACCCGTTTCGCCAACTAAAATAATGTTCGACTTTTCAATCTCGGTTTCATCATCGTCAACTTTTTGTGTCAAACGTTTGTAATGATTGTAAACCGAAACCGATAGAACACGTTTTGCGCGATTCTGGCCAATAACGTATTGATCAAGAAAATCCTTAATCTCTTTTGGCTTGAGCAGTTGAATATCATCCAAATCGAAAGAGCTTGATGTTTTCACCTCTTCCTGAATTATGGAGTTAGCCTGCTCGGCACAACGGTCGCAAATGTGTCCGTCAATCCCCGCTATCAGAAGATTTACTTCTTTCTTTTCCCGTCCGCAGAACGAACACTTATCCATCTTTTCTTTATTTGGCATTACTTGTTATTTCTAACTAAAATTTCATCGATCATACCATAGGCAACCGCTTCCTTCGCTGTCATCCAGTAATCCCGATCTGAGTCTTTTTCAATTTGTTCTTTCGTTTGGCCTGAGTGATCGGCCAGAATTGAATAGAGTTCATTCTTGATTTTAATAATCTCGCGAGCGGTGATCTCAATATCAGACGCCTGCCCTGAGCTCCACCCATTGGCTGGTGGATCATTATTCGAGAATGGGTTAATGCAGAACGTTTTCCTTTCTGTCCGGCTGTCATTAACACAGCCGCCATTGAAGCTGCCATACCTGTACAGATGGTAGCAACATCGGCAGAAATGTATTGCATGGTATCGTAAATACCCAATCCGGCATGTACGGAACCTCCCGGTGAGTTGAAGTAGATCTGAATGTCTTTCGACGGATCGGTCGACTCGAGGAACAGCAATTGTGCCTGAATAATGTTAGCCACTGTATCGTCAATTGGTACACCAAGGAAAATGATACGGTCCATCATTAAACGCGAAAATACATCCATTGATGCTACGTTTAACTGGCGCTCTTCGATAATTGTTGGCGAAATATAACTGCCATATACCGATGTATATTTGTCCATTGTTAAGCTGCTGATACCAGCATGCTTCGTTGCATATTTTTTAAATTCGTTGTTGTCCATTTTTATAATTGCTTGTAAAAAAAATAACTTTGCAAATTCGGTTTCTTCGATTTACAAAGTTATAAAAAAGATTCACGCTGATGCACTCAGCAAAATATTTTCAGATGAATACAGGTTCTATTGGTTTGCCTGCATCATTTCGTTGAATTTTTCCTGCGATACTTCTTCTTCCTGAATAGTAACTTTTTCTTTCACTACTTCTACAACTTTGTCTTCCAATAATTTTTTGTAGATACGTTCTTTTTCTTCAGGTTTTTCAAGCATCATTTTTGCGAACGATTCCAGTTGCTCCTCCGGTGCATCTTGGATACCGTACTGCTGGAACTGTGCCATTGCCATTTTCTTGGCAAAGTCTTCAGCTTCTTCCGCTTCAATTGTTAGTTCGTTTTCTTTTGCAATATTGTCTTTAATCAATTGCCATTTCAGGTCAAGAATAAATGCCGGGAACTCCTTCTCAATTTGCTCCGGTGTTAATTCTTTATTTACAGCATTTAACCAACGTTTCAAAAATTCCTCTGGTAACTCCAGTTCCGTTTTTTCAACCAGCGCATCGCGCGTGTCTAATGAGAATTTATGATCGGATGAAAGGGCCAGGTTTTTAGCCAGATCTTCTTTTATCTGTGCTTTAAAATCTTCCAGCGTTTTGATTTCAGTTTCCTCGCCATAAAGTTTTTTGAACAATTCTTCGTTCAATTCTGCTTTTTGGAACTGAAGAATTTCTGTAACGGTATATCTGAAATCGCTTTCCAGTGTGTCAGCTTCTTCATGCTTGATGTTAAGCATGTGCGAAACTTCGTGGTTATTTTCGAACGCTTTTATCGGGTTGAAAACGATAATGTCGTCTTTTTTGCAACCGATAAATGCATTTTTAACTTCTTCGTCTTTGATTTTGTCAACCGCCAAAAGAACGCCTTCCGGAGCAATTCCGCCTTCAACTTCATTTCCTTCTGCATCAAGCTGAACAAAATTACCACGAACAGAACTGTCTTCTTTTGCTTCCTCAGCAGGTATATTTTCTCCCAGCTGTGACGCTGCCATGTCAACTTGCTGCTGAATCATGTCATCAGAAACGGCAATATTGTAGTAAGTGTATTTGTTGCGCTTATCGAGCGATACGTTTACTTCTGGAGACAAAGCTACGTCGAAAGCAAATTCAAACGTCTCGTCTTTCTCCCAATCGATTGGCTTTTGTTTTTCCTCGTTTGGCATAGGCTCGCCAAGTATCGGAAGTTTTTCATCCATCATGTATTTCGACAGGTTTTGAGAGATCAGTTTATTTACCTCTTCAACCAAAACTGCAGTTCCAAATCTTTTTTTGATTAAGCCTGCCGGAACTTTACCGGGGCGAAATCCTGGGATTGTGGCTTTTTGACGATAGTCTTTTAAAACATCGGCAACTTGTTTTTCATAGTCAGTTTTTTCGATGGTAAGGTTGATTACCGCGTTAACCTGGTCGATGTTTTCTAAATTAATGTTCATGATGATAAATTTTTTATACCCCTAAAATGCAAAAAACGCCAACCTTTTATAATTAAGGTCGGCGGTTTTTTTGAGTGCGGATGAAGGGACTCGAACCCCCACGCCATAAGGCACTAGATCCTAAGTCTAGCGCGTCTACCAATTCCGCCACATCCGCGAATTGCGGCGCAAAGATATATAAAAAATTTATTTTGCAATAAATTCAGGGAGAAAAATTCGGAAGTACGCTTTATTTAATAATCAAGATTGTAGTTTGCGTCCTTTTATTAGCGCCATTCTACAATTGTTCCACGGTTTTCGTCCTGTAACTCTTCCGGAACTGATTCTTTAATTTCCCGCCAAAGCAGGTTGATTAACTTGTGTTTTGCATAATGCCGCGAGTACACTAAACTAACTTCCCGAAGTGGTTTAAGGTTGGTGAAATTTTCCACGTTGTAAGCTCTTTTTTGCGACATGGTAGCTTTTGCCAACTCCGGGATAAGTGTAATTCCTCCTTCGCGGTCAACAATGTTCATTAATGTTTCCAGCGATCCGGCTTCAAAGTGAAATGGCAGTTGACTGTCGGTAGTTCCCAAATAAGAACAGAGGTTAACCACCTGGTTGCGGAAACAGTGTCCGTCGCTAAGCAGCCATATTTCAGGCGTTGCAATGTCTTCAACGGTAATTTCTTTTTGTTTATGTAGTTTGTGTCCGCTGTTGGCATAAATAAGCATTTCCTCGTAAAACAAAGGCTTTTCGAGTATTTTCTCTTCGTGCAGAGGAGTTACCAGGATACCAACATCAATTAGATCTTTGTGTAATAAATTGATAATGTTTTCAGTTGTTGCTTCAACCACTTTAATGAAAATATTCGGGTACTTCTTTTTGTAATTTCCCACAAAAATTGGGAGTAAGTAGGGTGCCAGCGTTGGTATAATTCCAATGCGCAACATGCCCGAGACCTGGTTTTTATGGTCTTTTACAATGTTGTTTACCTCTTCTGCCTGTTTTAAAACTACTCTGGCCTGTTCAACAATCCGAATTCCAACATCGGTAGGAATAAGTGGTTGTTTACTTCTGTCGAAAATTATAATCTCCAGGTCTTCTTCCAGCTTTTTTATTTGCATGGAAAGCGTTGGCTGTGTAATAAAACATGCCTCGGCGGCTTTGCCAAAATGACGATGAGTGTCAACGGCAACTATGTACTCTAGTTGGGTTAGGGTAATCATGGCGTAAGTCGATTTTTGTTTTAAAGATAGAAATAATCTATAACTATAAGCGTTAAGCCAGAGTTAATTTCAATTTTGTAAAATGAGTGTTGATAATACCGATTCGGAATTAAAATATTAAATGCTGGTGTTTTGGCGATACCATTCAAAAGCGGCAACCGACAGTGCGTTTGAAATATTTAACGATTTACAAGCACCGGGCATGGGGATATAAACGCTTTTATTGGCAATTTTTATTATGTTCTCAGGAAGCCCGTGCGATTCGCTACCCGCCAGTAAAATTGTTTTTTTTGGTAGTTTTTCGCGATAGATATTTGTGGCGCCATCGCAGGTTTCTAAAATGGTAAGCTGATAATCGGCATCCAGTAATTTCAAAAAATCGCTTTCTGAAATAAAACGCCACTTCATCTGATCGTATGAAAAACCAGCCGTTTTTTTAATCTTCGATTCCCGGTGATTTTCAGCTTCTCGCACAAACAACGCTTCTGTAGCTCCAAGGTTGTGAGCCAGCCGAATGATCTTTCCAATATTTTCGGCATTCGACAAACGCCAGGCAGCAATTATTATCGCACTTGTATCAGGGAAAATTTCGGCATCTTTTGTATTAAAAAATTGTACAGAATTGGTGTTCATGATAATAAGCTGACTTTTCTGTGTTACTATTAAAATACTACTTTTGTATAAAAGATTATAGATGAAACGAGCATAATACAAAGTCAGTATAATACTGTAAGGTATGATTATGCGAGTTTCATGAGTTGCCAAAAATAAACAATTATAAACGAATGAAGATTTCTGCTCAATACCTGGTGCTTTTTGTACTAATAATTTTTGTTTCATGTGGCCCTTCGGATGAGGATAAGGCGCGTGTAAAGATCGATCTGGCTAAAAACCTGCTGGCAAAAAACGATACAGCGAAGGCCATTCGCACGTTGGATAGTATTCCAAAATTGTACCCCGAGGCGATGTATTCGGCCAACGCAGCTAAAAATCTGTTGCAAGAAGTTCGTTTTCAGGTGATGCAGCGCAAGGAGGCAGAACTAGATTCTGCAACAGTGCAGGTTGCCGAGCTGGAAAAATCCTTCGTAAAAGAAAAGACGGAATTTGACCGGTATACACAATATATTCACAAGCGTCAGACATTTAAAAGGGCGTGGGATCGTTCGTACATTCAGGTGCATTTAGATGAGCGTGGCGAATTATATTTAAGCAGTAATTATCATGGCGAAAACTGGTTGGACCACACCGGGCTTCGTGTTTACGACAGTGGCGACGATGCAAAAACCGACCAGATTCCAATTGATTCGGGAGATAACCACCGCAGCGATTTTATGGAAGCGAAGTGGGAAAAGGTATCGTACCGAAACGGGAAAGACAATGGTGTGATTGAATTTATTGCGAATAATGTAGAACGTAATCTGAAAGCAGTTTTTCTGGGTAATGAATACTATTACATTATTCTTGAAACCTACGATAAGGAAGCTGTTCGCGATGCACTTGCCTTGTCGAAAGCGATTAAAAAGAAAAATATGCTGAAGCAGGAAATAAAAGCGCTTGAGGAAAAACTTAATATTCAGTAACAATAGAAAAACTGAAGAATTCAACGGCAATTATTTTAGGCATTTTTATACTGCTTGCTTTTGGTATGTTTGCTGATCCTTTTTTCTGAAAAAGCAACTGGAGCTTCAATCAGGCGATACGATTAAAGTAAACCGACTGGAGCGTCCTCAATTGCTGATTTATAGAGACGGAAATTCCAACGCTCTTTACGCGGCTTGTTCTATTATTGATATCAATACAACCCCAAATAATGAGTCTTTTTACATACAAATTCCACTCCGGGAAAAGTAATGGGAATTATGTTATTTTTGGTCCCAAAATTAGAGCCGGCAAAAGCATAATCTTTTACCGGCAACCTGCAATTTATTATATCGTATGACCAAAAATACTGGCAGAGCAAAACAAGCAAAACTAATTCGGAATTTCAGAAAAGTACACCGTACCACAGGAGTTTTGTTGTTTGTATTATTCATATTTATCTCTGTATCTGGAATTTTGTTGACCTGGAAAAAGAACAGTGGTGGTCTTATTCTTGCAAAATCGCAAACAGGAACTTCCACGGAGTTGAGTGAATGGCTAACCATTGACAGCCTGCACGCTATAGCATTTCAGGTTTATCACGATTCTATTTCTGCCCAGAAGACGCCCGAATTGGATAAGATTGATGTGCGTCAGAGCAAGGGGATGATAAAGTTTGTGTTTGAGGAAGGTTATTGGGGCATTCAGTTAGACGGTGCCACAGGAGAACTTTTGCAGATTGAACGTCGGTGGTCGGATTTAATCGAAAATATACACGATGGTTCTGTCCTCGATCATTGGTTTCGTACTGATGGCTGGTTTAAACTAATCTATTCCAGTGTAGCTGGTTTATCATTGCTGTTATTCTGTATAACCGGATTTTGGTTGTGGTATGGGCCAAAACGAATGCGGAAGAATTCGGAACGCTGATGACACAGATTTCGTGGATATTCACTGATTAAAAAAACTGCAGTTTGCAAGGTTAACTAATTAGCTGGCGTGCATTTATTATTTGTGAAATGCGAGGATGCAAGCAATTACCCTTTTCGTTTGATTTTTAATTTCTGCCCGATATACAGTCCCCGATCGTTTTTCAACTCATTTAGGCGCATAATCTCATCAGCAGAAATTCCCACATATTTTTGAGCAATGTCCCATAATGTATCGCCTTTGCGCACAGTGTAATATTCGTAGTTCGAATCAAGCGGTTTTGTTTCGAGGGTTTTTGTAGGTGCCGAAGATTTTCCAATGGAAGCTTGCTTCTGAGAAAAAGTCATATTAGTAACCTTTTCGTACTTTTCCTTGTCTTTTTCAGGAACGTAAATGGCCAGTTTCTGTCCAACTCGAATCATATCGCGCCGAATGTTATTCCAGTATCTTAAATCGGAGGCACGCACTTTAAACCACGAAGAGATAA
This sequence comes from Draconibacterium halophilum, assembly GCF_010448835.1. Classification (NCBI taxonomy): domain Bacteria; kingdom Pseudomonadati; phylum Bacteroidota; class Bacteroidia; order Marinilabiliales; family Prolixibacteraceae; genus Draconibacterium; species Draconibacterium halophilum. The sequence continues at coordinate 4,772,970 of NZ_CP048409.1, read as the reverse complement.
AGCCAACATTGTCGCCCGCTTTAACGGTGTAAACAACCTTTGCTTTTCCTTTTATATCAACAGGTGTAAAATAGCTACTGTTGCTTGTTGTTGGGTCCATTAGTGTATTCTCGGGGAAGTACTTATCGCGCTCGAAAGCAAAAATTGCGGTGTCCAGATCCACAAAGTCCAGGATCACATTATTAGGTAAAACCAAAGGATATGATTTACTCTTTTTTGCAGGAATAACATCGCGGCGATACATGGGGTTAAGTGCGCGCAATTGTTCCTTTTCGATGTGAATTTTTGCGCTGATTTGGTCAAAGTGCAGGTAGTCGTTCACCATCACAGTATCAACCGAAAGCTCAATTTCCGGGAAACGTGGAACCAAGTTGTGCTCTTTATGATATTCAAAGGCATAAGTGGCAGCAATAAAGGCTGGCACATAACCTCTTGTTTCGCGTGGCAGACGATAGTATATTTCCCAGTAATTTCTTTTTCCACCCGACCGACGAATGGCACGGTTTACATTTCCGGGGCCACAGTTGTAGGCTGCAATGGCCAAATGCCAGTTGCCGTAAATATCGTGTAGTTTACTGAGGTAGCGTGCAGCGGCATCGGTTGCTTTTACCGGATCGCGACGCTCATCAACAAACGATGTAATCTCTAGTTTCATGCTTCGGGCAGTGCCGTACATAAATTGCCACAAACCATTTGCCCCAACTCGCGAGCGTGCGGTTGGATTTAGTGCCGACTCAATTATCGCCAGGTACTTTATCTCCAGCGGCATGTCATACTTATCCAACGTTTCTTCAAAAATAGGAAAGTAGTAGGCCGATAAACCAAGCATCACTTCAACCAGATCGCGACGCCTTTCGGTGTACATTTTTATGTAGTTTTTTACCACTTTGTTGTACGATAGATCAACAACCTGCTCAATCTCTTTTAATCGATTGATGTATACTGAGTCAGGAAGGTTTTTAGGGAAATCAAGCGTTGTTACCTCCGAATTGTCGAAGTTAAATCGGTTTTGAATATCCCAAGAGCTCATCATACTGTCCATCTTTTCTGAAAAGACAGAATTCAACATGTCGTCAACATCCAATTCATTAAAACCAATAGAATCTGACTCAAGTTTTAAGTCATCAATGGTCATTGACGAATCAATATTCTGCGCCAGCGCATTCGTGAAAAATAAAATCGTAAATATATAAAGGGTAATGTATTTCATCTGTTTATAATTGTCAGTTTTAATGGTGACTCATGTAACTCGCATTATCGTGCCACTTTTAATGAGAAGCCTTTTTAGTATGCTCGTTTCAGCTTAAAAAGTAAAAGTGCAATTAACTCCATAAACGTATTGGAAGCTCTGGTATTGTATTGTTGGTTGCCAGTTTAAAGTCAGGTCTTCGCTAATATCAAAATCGTATAAGTGTGCATCAACACTGGCATCAATGATATTCAATCCGTAAAACCCAATGATACTGATAAAAAGCAGATCGCGGTTACGCCGGTAGTAACTTTGTTGTTTATCCAGCCCGGTTTTAAAGTTATTGTAAACCGTAGGGTTGTTAAGGTCGTTAATTTGAGTTGCTTCAAGTTTCATATAGGAATTGGTCGGATCTTCAGCTCCATATGGTCCTGGGCCGTCGGTTAAATCTGCATAAGCCTGACGCATAATCTTATAATTGTTGTTGTTCCAGTGAATAAAATAGCCAATAGTTCCGAAGCCGGCATATATTAACGGAATTTTCCAGTATTTTTTGTTGTAAGCCTGTCCCAGTCCCGGTAAAACTGCTGAATATATAGTGGCTTTTTTAGGTGAATGTTCAACTTCTGTTTCAGCATTTACTTTTGCAATAAAAGCTGAATCATGCGCAGTAGTTTGCCCCAACAAATTAATGCTGAAAATCAGAGGCAGTATAAGTAGCAATATTTTTGAAAAAAAACCGCGTTTAATCACACTAATAATTTTGCGCAAAAATAGAAAATACCCTTATTAATTGTGTGATCCTTAAGGTTTATTTTTGATTTTCAATTATTTTAACAATTCTTTCCAGGTCGGCTTCCGATTTAAAAGGAATGGTAATTTTGCCTTTTCCTTTGTTGTTCATTGAGAAGTCGATACGCCTGCTGAAAATCTTATCAAGTTGTGTTTTTACAATCTTAAACTCTTTGGGGAACTTAGGTTTTTTGGTGTCGCTTGGCTTTTCTTCTGTAGAGTTTAAATCACGAACTACCTCTTCAACTTTCCGAACCGAAAGACCATGTTTTATAATTTGTTCGAAAATCATGATTTGTGTATCGGCATCATCGATATTAATGATAGCTCGGGCATGACCCATTGATATTTCTTTGTCGATCAATCCTTTTTGAACGATGGCCGGAAGTTTTAACAAACGCAGGTAGTTGGCAATGGTTGAGCGTTTTTTACCCACGCGGCTACTCAATTCTTCTTGTGTATATTCCAGTTCGTCTATCAGGCGTTGGTAGCTCAGTGCTATTTCTACAGAATCAAGGTCTTCGCGCTGAATGTTTTCCACCAGCGCCATTTCCAGCATTCCATCGTCTTTGGCTTTGCGCACATACGCAGGAATTTTATTCAATCCTGCCAGTTGCGAGGCTCTGAAACGGCGTTCTCCGGCAATAATCTGGTATTTGTCGTCGCTAACTTTTCGTAAGGTAATGGGTTGTATTAATCCAATTTCTCTGATTGAGGCCGCGAGTTCTTCCAGTGCCACCACATCAAATTTCGAGCGGGGTTGAAAAGGATTTGCTTCTATCTTGCTTAATTGAATTTCGTCCAGCCCGGCGCCTTGTTGCATTTTTTCAGCATCGTCGATAAGTGCGCCTAATCCTCTTCCAAGTGCATTCCTTTTTGCCATCATAACTTACTTAAGGGTGGTTTAATTTATAACAACATTGTCTTTCGACATTTTAGTCATAGCGTTGCGCTGTAATATTTCGCGCGCCAGGTTCATGTGGTTAATTGCTCCTTTCGAGCTTGCATCGTAAAGTACCACCGGTTTTCCGTAGCTTGGTGCTTCACTTAATTTTACGTTTCGTTGAATTACAGTGTCGAATACCATTTCCTGGAAGTGATGTTTTACTTCTTCCAAAACCTGGTTCGACAGGTTTAAACGGCCATCGTACATGGTTAGAAGAAACCCTTCAATTTCCAGGTCCGGGTTTAGTCGGTTTTGAATGATTTTGATCGTATTTAATAGTTTTCCAAGTCCTTCCAATGCAAAATATTCACACTGAACAGGAATAATAACGGAGTCAGATCCAGTAAGGGCATTCACTGTTATCAATCCCAGCGATGGAGAACAATCGATAAAAATAAAATCGTACTTATCTTTCAGTGATTCCATTGCCACTTTTAGCACTTTTTCGCGATTTGGAAGGTTCAACATTTCAATTTCAGCACCAACCAAATCAATGTGAGACGGAATTATATCCAGGTTATCAATGCCGGTTTGTAAAACCGCTTTACTGGCTTCAACCTCATTTACAATGCATTCGTAAATACTCGATTGTACGTTTCTCAGGTCGAATCCCAAGCCCGATGTTGCATTGGCCTGTGGATCGGCATCAATTATCAGGACTTTCTGTTCAAGTACAGCCAGACTTGCAGCCAGATTAATTGTGGTAGTTGTTTTACCAACTCCTCCCTTCTGGTTTGCCAACGAAATTATTTTCCCCATTTATAGCGTCTTTAAAATTCTTGAGCGGTTTCAAAGTTAACAATTTACCAATAACCAAAGTGAAATTTCAGGGCCAGTAAGAGGGGTGTTTTAGTAAGCGCTTGGTTTTGAACAGTAAAGCAACTAAATTTTTTGAGATTTCATCTCTTTTTTTAGCTTCGTTTGATCGATTGGAACAACTCCAACTTTTTCGCAAACTAATCCGCCTGCCAGGTTCGACATTAGTGCCATTATTTTTGGTGGAAGCCCTGCCGCCATTGCCAAACTGGCTACTCCGATCACGGTATCTCCTGCTCCTGAAACATCGGCAATGTCGCGAATAGCAACCGGATAATACTGCTCATTTACACCGTTGCTGATAAAAACTCCCAATTCTGAAAGTGTTATGAATATCAGTTTTAATTGCTGTTCGGTTTTAAAGGTCTCAGCAGCTGCTTTTAGACTTTCCAAATCGCCTTTCATTAGTGGTAACCCGGTGCCATCAACAAACTCTTTAAAATTAGGTTTAAAGAGCGATACATTCTTATAATTTCTGAAGTTACGTTTCTTCGGATCAACAGCTGTTGGAATGCCTTTTTCCTGTGCCAGCTCGTTTATGGTTTTAAATAAATTTGGCGTAACTACTCCTTTGTCGTAATCAACAAAAACGATCACATCAACCGAGGTGGTTTCAATTTCTAATGTGATAGCATTGATCAGTTTGTTTTCCATTTCTTCCGAAATGTAATCTATTGATTCTTCATCAACCCGAACAATTTGCTTCCCCGAACTAATGATCCGGTTTTTTACCGTTGTATTTCTTGTCGGATCGATAAAGATGCCCTCGGCAGAAACATTGCGTTTATTCAAAAGATTCTGAAATTCTTTTCCATTATCGTCGTCGCCAACCACTGCAAAAAGTAGAGGAGTGGCTCCCAATGCCTGGATATTACGCGACACATTTGCCGCACCACCAAGACGGTTTTCGCGGGTGGTTACAGATACAATTGGCACGGGTGCCTCTGGAGATAAGCGATCAACTTTGCCCCAAAGATAGGTGTCAACCATCGCGTCGCCAATAACTATGGCCCGCATTTTTGAAAATCGGTCGAATATTTCGTTTACTTCTGCTTTGTTCACACAACAATGTTAAGGCCACAAAACTAAGAAAAAAACGGCGGCAGAAAAATGTCAAAACGCAAAACTTATTATGTTTTTCAAGACATTTTGTTAGGAACTTAGCTTATTAAGCCGGGTCGACATCGATGTTAAAAACGCAACTGCTGTTGGAAGGCAGATGTTTTACTGTTTTCACTGCTGAACTGATTTCTTTTTTCACCAGGTCGAGATTCAGTTTGCGGTTAATCTTAATCCATATTTCCTTATGATGCCAAAGTTGAATACGGCTTATCAATGGATATTCAGGCCCCATAACCACCAACTGTTTATATTTTTTTAGCTGATTGGCCAATTGATCGGCAGCGCGGTCAACCGTTTGAATATTTTTGTGTTTCACCACAATTTTCACCAACCTGTAATAGGGCGGGTATTTAAATAGCTGGCGTTCTTCAAACTGTTCTTTTAAAGTGGCCTGGTAGTTTTGTTCGCGGATCAACTCTATCAACGGATGATCGGGTTGAGAGGTTTGGATGATTACTTTTCCTTGTTTGTGTTTGCGTCCGGCGCGGCCTGCCACCTGCGAAATGAGTTGATAGGCACGTTCATGCGCACGAAAATCGGGGAAGTTGATCAGGTTGTCGGCATTTAATATTCCTACCACGCTCACGTGTTCAAAATCGAGACCTTTGGTAACCATTTGTGTCCCGATAAGGATATTCGTTTTTCGATCTTCCAGATTCTTAACGATTTTGGCAAAAGCGTTCTTCGATTGTGTAGTATCCAGATCCATGCGTGCAATCCGTGCATTTCGGAATAAGGATTTCAGTTCATCTTCAATTTTTTCGGTGCCGTAACCACGTGTTTTTAATTCGGGAGAACCACAATTATCACATTTCTCAGGAAGTTGATAGCTAAATCCACAATAGTGGCAACTCAACCGTCGTTTGTATTTGTGATAGGTGAGGCTGACATCGCAATTGCGGCACTTCGGAATATCGCCACAAGAAAAGCATTCGACGTACGGCGAATAACCACGCCGGTTTTGAAAAAGGATGATTTGCTCGTTTTTCTCCAACGCTGCTACCATCATTTCATAGAGTTCGGGAGTTAAAAACGAGCGCATTTGTTTGCGTTTGTAAGCGCGTTTAATGTCGGCAACCAAAATCTCCGGAAGTTCCATTTCCGAGTGTCGCGTGGTTAGATTTACCAGTCCATACTTTCCTTTTAGCGCATTGTAATACGACTCAAACGAAGGTGTTGCCGAACCCAATAGTACTTTTGCATTGTTTTGGTAACCCAATATCACGGCCATGTCGCGGGCATTGTAGCGCGGTGCCGGATCAAACTGTTTAAATGAATTTTCGTGCTCCTCGTCTACAATTATAATTCCTAGTTTTGAGAATGGTAAAAACACTGCTGACCGTGCGCCTAAAACCACTTGGTAACCCTTCTTGGGATCATCGTTAAACTGCAGCACTTTTTCCCAAATTTCAACGCGTTCCTGGCTGTTCAACTTTGAGTGGTAAATACCCACTTTGTTGCCAAACACATTTTTTAAACGCTTTATAATTTGCGTAGTAAGTGCAATCTCGGGCACCAGGTACAATGCTTGCTTCCCCGATTTAATAATCTCATCGATGAGATGAATGTAAATCTCTGTTTTTCCGCTGGCCGTAATTCCGTGAATCAGCGTAACCTGCTGTTTTTCAAAAGTGGTTTTTACTTCGTCGTAAGCTTTTGCCTGGTGTTTATTCAACAGGTTGATGCTTACCTGATCGATCGTTTCTTCCTCCAGCCGCGAGACTTGTTTCTGGCGTTCTACAAGAATTTTCTTTTTTACCAGCTCTTTTACCAGGTTGCCGGAAAAAGAAGTGCCCAAGAGCAATTCTTTTTTAGGAATTTCTTGAATCTGGTCATCAGAAAAAGCATTGGTAACGGTGCAAAAATGAAAGAGCAGTTGTTGTTGCTTTTTAGCGCGTTTCAGCAAGTCAGTTTTTTCGTTTAATATTTTCTCGGAAGAAATGCTGCTGTGTAACTTTATAAAAGCTTCAGTTTTGGGCTTGTATTTACTACTGATTTTTTCTTCGGCGTAAACAACTTTTTTATCCAATAACGAACGCAGTGCCTTGTACGAAAATTCGGTGCCTAGTTTGTGCTCAATGTCGGAAAGTTGCGAAACATCTTCCTGTAGATGCCGGATAATCAATTCTTCTTTTGGGCTCAGATCTATAGGTTCGTCAACACCTGTTAAAAATAATTTCGATTTACTTTCGAGTTTTAACCCGGTTGGCAGGGCAGCCCGGAATACATCGCCCAGTGTGCAGCAATAATATTGTGCCAGCCATTGCCACAATTTAAAATTCACCGGAAAAATTATAGGATGTTCATCCAGAATTTCATGAACTTCTTTCAGCTCCATGTTTTCCGGGTTTTTATCCGAAAGCGAGATGACAAGGGCGGCATATAATTTCTTTTTGCCAAACTGCACAATTACCCGTTTGCCCGGCGCAACTTCTTTCTCCAGTGATGCCGGTACTTTGTAGGTAAAGCTATCGTGCAACGACAATGGTAATATTACTTGTGCAAAAAGTTGAGGCATAAAAAATGTTTGCCTAAAAGTACGTGAAATTATGGAATGCGCTTAAAATTCTTAATCGAAGTTGGTGTGGATCCATTTTTCCACATCTTCCATTAACCAGTTGGGCGTTGATGTTGCTCCGCAGATACCCACCGACTTAACGCCTTCGAACCATTCCTTTTTTATTTCGTCAATTCTGGTAATGAAATACGAATCATCATTTACCTCTTTGCAAATGGTGTACAGGTATTGGCCGTTTGAGCTTTTCTTGCCGGCCACAAATAAAATGACATCAAATCGTTCAGCAAACTTTTTAAGGTTAGGAACGCGATTTGATACCTGTCGGCAAATCGTGTCTTTTATTTCAACCGGGACTCCCGGTTCGGTAGTTTCTTTTACCTTTTGGGCAATGGCATGAAAGTCCTCAATTCGTTTTGTGGTTTGCGAATAAAGCGAAACTGGACGGTTCTTGTCGATCTTATCCACATCGGCAATGCTTTCGATAACGATGGCATTGTGATTTGTTTGACCATTCAGCCCCTCAATTTCAGCGTGTCCTTTTTTACCGTAGATAACAACCTGGCCCTCTATTTGCGAATGCCTGGAGTACGAGCTTTTAACTTTTTCCTGCAGTGTTAGCACCACCGGACAAGTAGCATCAATCAGTTCTACATTGTTGGCTTCCGCATATTCGTATGTTTCCGGTGGTTCGCCATGGGCACGGATTAAAACCTTGCAATTGCTGAGGGTAAAAAAATCTTCTTTCGAAATCGATTTCAATCCCATCTTCTCCAGACGTTCTACTTCCATGCCGTTATGAACGATATCGCCCAAACAATAAAGCTGGTTCGAATCCTTCAATTCATCCTCCGCTGATTTGATCGCATTGATCACTCCAAAACAAAATCCCGATCTTCTATCTATCTCAACAATCATTTTCTTTCAGTAATTTCTTTTACTTTGTTAACGGCCCAATCCAATTGTTGTTCGCGCGTTAGCTTACTATTATCGAGAATAAGAGCGTCGTCGGCTTGTTTTAAGGGACTTGCAGCGCGTGTTGAATCGATCTTATCACGCCCCTCAACATTGGCTAAAATCTCTTCGAAGTTAACTTTGTCGCCTTTTTCGGTAAGTTCCAGGTAGCGGCGCTGCGCCCGTATTTCTGGCGAGGCGGTCATAAATATTTTTAACTCGGCATGGGGAAAAACTACTGTGCCAATATCGCGACCATCCATTACAATTCCTTTGTTTTTGCCGTTTTCGCGCTGCTGATGTACCATTTCGTGGCGCACTTCGGCAATGGTACTAATGGGGCTCACGTTCTCGGATACTTCCATCTGTCGGATTTCATCTTCCACGTTCTCGCCATTCAGGAAAGTGGTGTTTTTACCGGCTTTTTCGTCCCATTTAAAAGTGATTTTTATGTCGTTCAGGCCGTCGATAATTTTTTTGGTGTCGGGGATTTTATTTTCGATCCACCCATTGCGCAGGGCAACCAGGGTTACCACACGGTACATCGCGCCGGTGTCGATATAAACGTAACCGAGCCGTTGTGCAAGAGACTTAGCCATGGTGCTTTTCCCACAAGACGAATGGCCATCGATAGCAATGATGATCTTCTTATTGTTCATGTTTCTTTAGGAATTTGAAGCAAATATGGGGAAATTTTAATTAAGATTCAATTGTCTGTTTTAGGTGTTTCTAAAAAGTTTTAAAGAATTATAATTAATGGCAAACAGCATGTTTTTATTGTTTGCGAATGTGCTACAGGTCTGGTGTTAAGTTTAACTGTAAATCAATATTGTAGCTTTTGTCCTTATGCCGGACGGGCAGTTCCTTTTGCATTCGATCAAAAGGAACCAAAAATCTTGTCAAAAAATAACCTTTGCGTTTTTTCAATGTAACTGATTAGCCCGCCTGACGGATTTTGACAAGCCCGCGCAAAGTTTGTCCAAAGGACCGTCTTCGAGAAAACGCGTTAAGAAAATAAATGAAGAGAACGCCTGCCTGCCGGTAGGCAGGTTAAAAAATCAAGTCTGTTCGACGCTCGTTATACCTGAGGAACGAAGGGCTAAAAGGAGAGCCTGTCCCGATCGTTAGCATCGGGAAGTTTCTTGATTTTAGTGAATGGAATTTATTTTTAGCTGTTTATCGTCAGCGGTGGCTTTTTGAATACTTTTTCATGTGATTAGGATTGTCCAAGTTTGGCATCACATGTAATTCGCAAGCTCATTTCAGCTATAGGAAAAAGTATTTCCCGTCTGGAAAGACAATTGTTTGATGAATATAAATATAAATGATGTTAGGAACAGGGAGCCTGTTCCAGAAATATCAGATTGTTTCAATTAAAAATTGTTGTTCAGGTTAACCGACACTGAAAACAGGTTGGAAGAACCGGCCAAATGAAACCGCGAAATGGCATAATCAAAATGAAAACGTTTGATTTTTAATCCAAATCCGGCAGAAAATCCAACTGTTGAAGCTTTATTGTCGAATTTTAATTCCTGTCGCCGCTGGTAGTTGTATCCTACACGTAAAGTAAAATTTTCCGATGGCATAATTTCCGCTCCCAGCACCAGGTGGCGCATGGTTTGTTTGGCAAAACTCTCTTCGCGCTGGTGGATGGTTTCGCCGTTAAACTCCTCTTCTTCATTGCCAGATGCCAGATCCCAGTGATTAAGATGTTGTAAAGTTGCCGAAAAAATCAGGGGGGCGTGTTGTAAACGCTTACTAATTCCCGCCTGTACATTGAGAGGAATACGTTCACGATCGGCACCATCGTAGTAAGTTGATATTTGCGTTCCGAAATTGCGTACTACCAGAGCCACGTTTGTATACCCATCTTTACTGGCAAAACTGGCCCCCAGGTCGGCGGCAATTCCAAAGGATTGATAGGTTTCGAACGACGATAAAATGGGTTTCAGGTTGATACCGTAATTCAGCCGTTTGTAACTATTGGAGTAGATAAGGTTAAGTGCGTATTCGGCAGCATTGAATGTAGCTCCGGTGCGTTCACCTGTTTCTAGGGCCTCGTCGAACTGGCCGTAATTAATGTAATGCATACCCACCGCAAAATTACCAATTCCATCGTAGGTTTTGGCGTACGAGGCGTAACCGTAATTTACATCAGCAAGATAATTTACGTAGTTTACTAAAACGCGGTTGTCCATATCCTCGTGAAGCAGTGCCGGGTTGGCATATGGCAGGTTCAGATCGCTTGAATCGAAAATGGCAATTTGTGTTCCGCCCAAAGCGGCAATACGTGCAGAGTTCGTAAGCTCCAGAAACTGGTAGGTGTATTCACCTCCAATTTGAGCTTTCCCGGCCAACATCGAAAAACAAAACAAAATAATTAGGTGTATTTTTCGCTTCATGCGCGATTGTCATTTTTTCTAAAACGCCAAAGGTATTTAATTATTATTATAGGGGAAACAGAAAGGGAAAATTATAGGGGTTGGAACGCTGATGAAGCAGATTGAGCTGGTTTTTGGTCATTTCTTTAAAATCTTGTTTGCTCTCTCCGTAAGATCTTGAAGATCATTAGTCTCCTTTATCGTTTCTTTTCCTTGTCTGTAAACCATTTCGGCGTGTTTGATTACGGATTTTTTGTAGCTTTCTTTTTTTGTGAAATTCAATATTGTGGTCAGTGCCTCCATCAATTTAATAACCACCGCTGTACTACCTGCTGAAAATTGTCTGATTTGATTAAATGCTGCATCTAGCACTCCCTCGAAATTCAGAACATCAGCGATAATTCGCAGATTATCTTCCTCGTCAACACGATATTTTGAGGGGAATTTAGCTTCCGCCAGATAGCACAGTGTGGCCGTTAAATTGTCAATGCAGGCAATGGCAGTGTAAGGGTCGTTTACTCCCGGAGATAGCGCCCTTGCAGCTATTTCTACCATTTGGTGAATAGAATAGTTCAGATCTTGCTGAGAAGTCTTTGTCTTTCCGATAATAAATTGCTCCATCAGTTTTTTCATCGATTCTTCTTCCCATTCATTGTTTGAGTGCAGTACACCAATTTCTCCACCCTTTACCAGGAAACTACCTGGCCCTTGATTTAATAGTGTGAGGGAATCATTTTTGGTTACAATTTCCATCACCGCCTCATTGTCTATGTATTGAAGATATCCAGCTTTAGGAGACTTAATCGTGGTATGTTCCTTATAGGCTGAAATTGCTTCATCTTCATCAAAAACTTTTTCATCTTTTAATCCATCGCCCATTTTTTCAGGAAAGAGTACTTTTACTTGTTTCGAGATTAGGTTTGAGATATCTGATATAACCTTGTCTGCCTGAATACTTACAGCAATTTGGTGGATAAAAATGATTAGTAAAACGATATTCACTATTGCTGCGAAAATGGCTACCAATATTGAAATAGAGGGGATGAAACTGTAGCCGTCATAATCTCTGATGGCATTCAATACCAACAAGCAGTACAAATAGGTGGAAATGTATGAGCCTAACACAATTTGATTTAGCCGCACGTACATAAAGTTTTTAATTAACCGGGGGCCAAATTGTGAAGAAGCTAAAGTGAGGGCTACCAGGGTAACCGAAAAAACAGTTCCTGCCACACCAATCATAGCACCGGATATAGTTGCTAAAATACTTCGTGCTGAATCTGAACTATTTACCAGGAAAAATCGCAACCAGCCATCTTGAGGTAGATCTATGTAGCTATCTAAAGAAACGAACCCTATAGACAGAATGACCGCAAACCCAATAATAAGTGCCGGTACAAACCAAAACGTGGCCATTAATTCTTTCCAGAAAAAGAGTAGTTTTTTCATATTAAAAAAGTTTTGACCCGCAGTAATAGTCTCGGCCATGTTGTGTTTAAGTAACTAATTTAGCAAATACAAACCGAATAGAAAATTCGCGGAGATTTTGGGATGAAGACTCTTAACTGCAATTCATTTTATATGAAGTTGTCTACCGTTTTTATCACCCAGGTCATTAATTCGTATCAAAAGAACAATGATGGTAGAAGAAACGTTCCCAATTAGTGTGATTGTTATAGCTGAATAATGATTTGGTTAAGTCATAAGATTTTGAATAAACCCCCTTGATGTTCTTCCGAGGAAGGGAATAGAAAAGAATCCAATATTCTTTTATTTCTTGAAGATACGGTAAAAAAAAGCCCATATTTTATTTAATGAGTTTATTATTAGTCCCATAAGAGCCAGTCCAATGGCAATTATATAAACGTGCAATGCAACAGAAATACCTATTCCGGCAGAATAAAGCAAGGTAGAAGCTGTGGTCAGGTTTCGGACATTATTCTCATCTTTCGACTTTAAAATGGTTCCTGCCCCAATAAAGCTCACTCCCACAACAATGGCCTGGAGAATACGTATTGCATCCATGCTTAAATGATCGGGCTCCATGTTTTCAATTAAAAAATTGCTTAAACCCGGACTTATTGAAACAAAAAAGCAGGCAATACTTCCTACAATAATATTGGTTCGTAATCCTGCTGGTTTGTCTAGCTTCTCACGTTCGCCGCCAATGACACTGCACAAAACTGCTGCAATAATCAGGTCTAAAAGTATCCAAAGTTGTGAATAATAAGTTTCCATATCGGTCGTTTTAAAAATTTTGTCTTTCAAATTTTATTCATTGTTGTTCATCCATTTTACGTTTTATCTCTTATTCAATTTTTTAGATTAAACAATAATAACTTCCAATTAAGTCACCACCGTTGGGCCTACACTTTATTTAATTCGCATGTTGCGAAAATGTTGCCAGATTTTCAAAACCTTGTGAATAAACGGTTGAAAATCAATTAAGAATGCTGTGTGTTAGATATATGTGAGATTGTGCGAACTCGTAAATTATAAATGAAAGGATGTAGAAAATAATCCGCTATCTGTAGACTGCCTGTTTAAGCCAGCCACATTCTATCTTTCTTAAAACGCAAGAAATAATTCATTTAACCACAGGTTCTATTTAAAAAGAAATGAGGAAAAGAAAGGACAAGGGCCTGGCGGAGCTGTGCCCAAAAGTGAAAAATCCGTGGATAAGCATGGCATCAATTAAGAAACAAAGGCTGAAAAATCATTTTGAAACTTAAAAACAGGTTTTGATCAGCTCTGAAATGAGAGCCTGTGAACAACCATCCTCCCGAAAAGGATAAACCCAAACATCGGGAAAACCATAACTTACAACTCCGATCTGAACCCGGTTTGCGTCAACAACCGGTTCTTACTGGGCATTGCATGCCATTAGAACGCTTAACTGTTATGCAACGTATTTTATTCGATTCTATATCCGATAATTAGCCGATAATTATTTTCATAAATTTTCAGGTTTTCGGTATCACTTAAATTCGTAATCCCAAACCAAGTCTCTATTCCTAAAGAAAAACTATTTATTCTATAATTGAATCCTGCACCGATGTTAAAAGATATGTCTTTAATTAAATCACTTATATCGTTTGTCTCCCAATTTCTGTCAGTGTCAATTGGGCTGAGGATTGAACCGTAAGATTTATTTTTTGCACTAAAAATATATTGTCCTTTTACTCCTCCATATAGATTTACTTTATGGTTTAAGGAAAAGGTTGGCAATACACCAATCTCAAATGACTGCAAACGAATTATGTCTTTGTAACCATTTGATTCTGTCTTAGATTTCCCTCCAAACATATTGTATCCCACGAAAGGAGTTAGTTCAAACATTGAATTGTTTCTTAGCTCAGAAAATTTGATGGAATATTTTAACTTAAGAGAAGGCAAAACAGCAAATCCATTTCTGGTGAGCCCTACATTTTCATTTAATGATGTCACTTGCCAATTCAAAGTATTGTAACCCAGTCCTAATTCAAGATCTAAATTATTTTCTGATTTTGTCTCTTGTGATTTTGCAGTAATCGAAATTTGTAATAGGCAAAAAATTAGTATTGCTATTTTTCTCATAGGTCGTTTTTTAGTCGAGGGCATCATTAAGTCAAAGGAAGCCGCTCCGGCCAAATATTTGGCAATTCCCCACTAAAACCGATTTCCGGAAGATTGTCAATCAGGTTCATTTCTTCATTGCTGAGCTCGAAATGGAATAAATTAAGGTTATCGAGAATGCGTTCGTGGGTAGTTGATTTTGGGATGACCACAACATCATGCTGGGTAATCCAGCGCAGGCAAACTTTTGCTATCGATTGATTGTGGTTTTTTGCAATTTGTTGCAAGGTTTCATTGTCGAATACGCGTCCGCGGGCCAGTGGCGACCAGGCTTCAATCGCAATGTCATGTTTTTTACAAAAGGCTGTTAATTCCGGTTGCCAGTAACCCGGGTGAAACTCAATTTGGTTTACAGCGGGTTTTACATTGGCTGTTTTAAACAAAGCATCAAAATGTTCTTGCCAGAAATTACTTACCCCAATCGATTTAATCTTTCCTTCGGCTTGCAGCGCTTCCATGGCGCGCCAGGTGTCGGCATTGGCTTTTTGCCAGTTGTTATAGTTGCGGGCATTGGCTGGCCAGTGTATCAGGTACAGGTCGATGTAATCCACATCGAGCTTTTTCAATGATTTTTCCAGCTCTCTTTTGGTTGATTCATAACCCAGGTAATCGCGCCACAATTTAGTGGTTACAAAAACTTCTTCGCGCGGAATACCACTGGCTTTTATTCCTTTGCCAACGGCTTCTTCGTTAAAGTAAAAGGCAGCCGTGTCAATTAATCGATAACCATTTTGCAAGGCAAATCGTACTGCCTCAATTCCTTCTTGCTCGTTTGATTTATAAGTGCCAAAACCAATAATTGGTAGCTTGTTCCCGTCGTTTAAAAGTAAGTTCTTCATAATCTGTATATCGTGCAGTGTTCGTGTTTTTGCTAAAGTTAGAGATTTTCTGCTGGTTTTCTTCATACATTTTTAAACTCTTACGTTTTCTGGCTAATTGAGTGGCGTTAGTTGCTGGAAACTAAAAAGATGATGTATAACATGAGAGCCAATAGGCTTTACGCGGCGATTTATGAGAAATGCAATTGAACATTGAATTTTTTATTGCTAATTTTAGTGCTGTTCAACTAATAAACCAAAAACAAACCAATGCGCAATCCTTTAACAGGGTGGTTCCTTTTTCTTTTTTTAGCACAGAATTTACTGGCGCAAAACAGGCCTGATTTTGATACTAAAATTACTCATCCGGGCTTTCAGAAATTGTATGTACAAACCGATCGCGAAATCTACTTTCTTGGCGATACCATTTGGTTGAGTGCCTACCTGCTGAACGGGAAAACTCATGCTCCGGTAAGCAACGATCAGAACTTGTATGTTGATTTAATCGATTCAAGTGGAGCGATCTTAAAATCCGGGATATTTCCTGTTTATAAGGGGTTTGGAGAAGGAAATATTCCAATTGTTGATTCGCTGCTTACCGGAAACATTATTTTCAGGGCTTACACCAATTACCTCCGAAACTTTGGCGATGACTGTTTCTTTTACAAATCGCTAGCTATTGAGCGGACTAAGAATTCATTTGAAATAGATTCCCGGACATTTACTACGGCAAATGAAGGTGTGGAACCTGTTGTGCGTTTTTTCCCTGAAGGAGGTATGTTGCTGGAACACACACCGAACGTTATTGGCGTAAAAATTACCGGCAAAAATGGTGAAAGCATTCATACAAACGGAGTGGTGTTGAATAAAGACAATAAAACGGTTGCCCACTTTGTAACAAACTATAAAGGCTTGGGAAGGTTTGATTTTTACCCGAACAGCGGCGAAGAATATACCGTTGTTTTAAATGCCTTTCCAAAAGTAAAAGTGCAGTTTTGGGAAGCAGAGAAAGAAGGAATAAAACTGCAGTTGTATAACAATTCTGAAGATCTTTTGCATGTTGGAATTTTAAGTAACTCCAAAAATTACTATCGTCAGAAATATACGCTGGCCTGCATGAATCGGGGAGAAGTAATTTTCTACAAAAAAGTACGACCCACCCAAAACGACTTTAGCGTAAAAATTGAGAAGAATAAATTTGGTGCCGGTATAAACCGCCTGCTACTGTTAAACGAAGATTTAAACCCGGTTTCTGAACGGCTGTATTTTAATAACAATATTGAAACAAATACCATCAACATAGAGTTGTCGGATTCGGTTTTTTCAAACCGCAGTCTGGCCGATTTTCATCTTGTTCCGGATAAAAAATTTCTTGCTGACAGTGCGCGGCTTTCGATTGCGGTTGTTGACGAAAATAGTTTGAATGCTTTTGGTGAATCGCAAACCCTGTTGTCGCAGTTGTATCTTGATGCTGAGCTTATTGGCCGCATTGAATCGCCGGCCAATTATTTTAACGACGATGCGGAAATTTCTGCCGAACAGAAACTCGACCTGCTGATGTTAACACACGGCTGGAGCAACTACATCTGGAATAAAATTGCAGACCTGGATGAGGAAGAATTTGTTTATCCGGTAACGGCAGGTTTTACTATTGGCGGCTATGTAACTAACCTGTGGAACAAAAAGCGGGTAGCTGAAAGTGAAGTAATACTAATGGTGCAAAACGATAGTTTATTTAGCTCGTGGGAAACCTCCGATGCAGAAGGCCGGTTTGTTTTTCAGCATATTAATCTGGCTGATTCGGCAGCTGTTACTTTGCAGGCCCGAAAAAGTAGTGAAAGTGAAAATACACGAGTAACAATTGAGCCGTTGAAAACCATTTCTGCGGCTTTTAATCCGAATAAATTCAAACAATATTCCGAAAGAAATAAAATTCCGCTTGAACTTTACCGGCAAAACTATTATGCGAGCCTTGCCGAAAAAGCATTCGAACCCGAAAAAGATGTGATACTAATTGATGAGGTGAAAGTTAGTGCAAATGCACCTGAGCAGGAGGAAGTAAAATTTTCACAGATTTATTCGGAACCTGATATAATGATAAAACCAACAGACGCAGATTTTATGGCGAACACTTTAAAAGATTTTCTTTTTGAAAAAGCGCCTGCATTTTTTGGGAATAATATGCCAATGTCGTTGCTTGGCGGAAGTGCAAGAAATAACTATATTGTTTATTTGGATGGTATCCTTTGGACAAATCCACATAATCCTCCATTACCACCGATTTCTGTTAGCAGCATCGATCGGGTGGATATCATTGATACACATAACCCCACAGGAGTGGCGTTATTGGGATCGAGAGGATCTGCCGGTGGAGTTTTTATCTATACCAAACGTGGCGCCCCGGATGAGGTACGTGAAAAATATTTGAAAGGGGTGATCAAGCAAAAGATTAAAGGTTTTTCGAAGTACCGGGAGTTTTATTCTCCAACTTATAACGCTGAAAACATAAATTCGGAAAGACCGGATCACCGAACAACTTTATACTGGAATCCTTCGGTAAAAATTAACAATGGAGAAGCGAATATTTCATTCTTTACATCGGATGATAACGCCCGTTATAAAGTTTTAGTAGAAGGAATTACAAGTGCCGGCACCGTTTGTTTTGGAGAAATAAGTTTTGAAGTCACTCCTGATGCTGATATGTCAGAAAGCTTACGGGATTAACTTTTAGAAATTTTCCTTTTTCAGTTCCTCTAAAACCTCCAGTACAATAGGGCAGGTTTCGCAATTTTTATGCGACAGGTCGAGAATTTGGTAAAAACGTTTTCGATCAGTGTGTGGGTATTCGCGACAGGCTTTCGGGCGGCTTTCGTATACCATACAATAATTGTCGGGCAGCAAAAAAGGGCAGGGGTCTGCGTTAAAAACAAAGTCGCCGTCTTCATCGGTGCGTATGTATTGATCCATAAAATCGGCCACTTTCATTTTCAGATGTTTCGCCAGTCGTTCAATGTCTTTATCGATGAGGCGTGGCCCAATTGTTTTACAGCAGTTGGCACAATCCAGGCAGTCGAAATTATCAAAAGCCTCGTAATGCAGCGAATGTACCACATCATCAAGCCGCTTTGGTTTTTTCTTTTTCAGCTTTTTCAAAAGAGCATTGGTTTCCGGTCTGCTTTTATCGGTAAGCAGTTTTAATTCTTCCGGTGTTTTATAATTGATGTTCATTTTGTTGCAATTTATTTCCGGTGTACCTCAACCGCTTTTAGGCGTCCGTTTGTATCCTTTTTCTTTATTTGCGAGAGGAATAGCCCGGAGACAACCACAATAATACCAACGATTTTTTGAAGTCCCAATTCGTCTTTCAGAATAAAAAAGGCCAGTATGGCTACAAACACAGGAATAAGATTTGTAAACGTGTTCGATCGTGTTACTCCAAGTTGCCGTACACTCTGTGTAAAAAACACAAAGGCAAATGTAGATGAAAATACTGCCAACAGTATTATGGCTCTGAATGCCTGCGGATGAAAAGGTGTTTGTAAAAAATCCTGAAAATCGATGGTTAGCCAGATGGGCAGGAAAAGGATTACTCCAATAATATTTTGATAGGCAATAATGGTAAGTGTATTGTATCGCGAAGCCAGGCTTTTTAAAACAATGGAGTAGCCGATAGCTGACAAAACTGCCATAAACTCGAGGCCAATCCCTAATGGTGAAGCATCGAGCCTAAAACTGCCATTTAGAACAACCAATGCCACGCCTGCAAATGAAATTACAAGGCCAACCATATTCATTTTACTTAATTTCTCTTTATGGAAATACCAGGCAGCCATTGGCGTAAACAATGGAATGGTGGCAACAATAACTGCTGCTACGGTTGATGAAACATACTGCAATCCATAACTTTCACCTAAAAAATAAAGAAAGGGTTCGAAAAATGCGATCAGGAAAAAAAGTTTGTAGTCTTTTTTCCCCGGTTTTTGCAGGCGCTTTAAAAAGCGGGCAATAATAAGGATGAGAAATGCAGAAATCAGAAGCCGGAACAAAACAACCGTAATCGGTTTGTAGGCTATAAATGCAATTTTAAACCATACAAAAGAAAAGCTCCAGAAGAATATAGCTCCCAGAGCAGAAAGTATGGCCAGCAGTTCTTTATTTTTCATCCATATAAATTTTAATTTCCTGATGAATCTAAAAATTCAAAATTGACAGATGGAACCGCTCCATCCGTCGCTCTCACATCAAATTTATTCATTCTTGTTTTTGTAATTTTTGAATGAAAAATTTCATGTTCGTTTCATGTTTCAGAAAGTGAAAGCACAAAAGTAATGATTAATGAATTACGAAATTTGGGAATAATAACCGAAAAAAGCCATCTTTGTGGAAAGTCACTTTTTCGTGACACTATTTAAGTACCTAAAACCAAATAAAATGATTTCAAAAAGAATTAGTTTAAAATTAGTGGCAGTAATTGCCGTTGCTGCACTCTTTATGCAAGGATTTACAGCGTGTAATTCGGCTCCAAAAAAAGCTGAAGAAAAAAGCACTGAAGCTGAAAAAGAACTGTTTATCGGTTTACAACTTTGGTCGGTTAAAGACAATATGAACGAAGATGTAACTGCAACCCTGAAGGCTGTTGGCGAAAGTGGTTACAAGTTTGTAGAAACTGCCGGTTACGGCGATGGCAAAATGTATGGCATTGATCCTGTAGAGTTTAAAAATTTGTGTGAAAGCAACGGACTGCAATTTTTGGGAGCCCACACCGGACAGTCGGTTCCTACGGAAGAAAACTGGGACGAAACCATGGCCTGGTGGGATACCTGTATTGCCGCACACAAAGCAGCGGGTGTAAAATGGATCGTTCAGCCATCGATGGGTGGTTCGGCCTACGAAAGCCTCGACGGAATAAAAGCTTACTGCGAGTATTTTAATGCCGTTGGCGAAAAATGTAATGCCGCCGGTATTCGTTTTGGCTACCATAACCACGATAAAGAGTTTACTACAGAATACGAAGGTAAGCCGCTTTACGACTGGATGCTGGAATTGACAGATCCTGAAAAAGTGATGTTCCAACTCGATTTATACTGGATTGCTGAAGGAGGTAAAAATGCCGTAGATTATTTCGAAAAATATCCCGGACGTTTTGAATTGTGGCACATTAAAGACGAAAAGGAATTGGGCGAAAGTGGAAAAATGGATTTTGCTTCGGTTTTTGCTGAGCGCGAAAAATCAGGTGCCAAATATGGTATTGTAGAAGTTGAACGCTACAATTTCGATCCATTGGTGAGCTGTGAAAAAAGCCTGGATTATTTGAAATCGCAGGATTACGTTGATTTTACGAATAAAAAAAGTTTGACTGAATAAAAAAGCGGTTGTCCGAAGTTTATCGGGCGACCGCTTTTTATTTTTAACGGGAAGGTTTAAAACTTCCCAAACTTAAAGGTCATTCCCACATTAAAATTCCGCAGAACATCCGGATTCGTATCATACAATTCAATGTCGGAAGTTAGGCGATAACTACCATAAGTTGCAATGCGAAAAAAGCGGGTGAGGTTGAATTCCAGTTCCACCCCCGGTTCGAAAACAAAAAACAGGTCGGTGTCGTATTCTTGATAATCGTTATAGTAATCATGGTTCCAGCCCCAACCTGTATGTTCTGCCAGCGATATTCCTCCCATTCCTACAACAATTGGAAAAGAAACATGCACGGGTTTTGTCCCTCCAATAATAGGTTCGAAAAATACACCCCCGTAACCTCCGGCTAAAAAAAGGCGGTCTTCCAGGTTTGTCTGGTAATTATGATACTCCAGGTCGTTAACAAAACCATAACCAGCCAACCCAATGGCAAACGAGTGATCGAATATAAAAGCTCCGCGTGCTCCGGCTACCATTGCATCGCGTCCTCCAATTTTGGTGTACCCAATTGAGAAAGCGCCGTAACCTCCGTAGCTTCGTTGGTTCGAGAAAATAGTTTCTACCTCGTTGTCGTAATAGTCGTCTTGCGCATAGGCAAAACCGGCAGCCATTAGCAAGACTGCTAAGATTGTTAGTGTTCTCATTTTTCTGAATTTGTTAAATAGTTGTTTTGGCTTAAAAATGATATTTTATGGTAAAGGCAAAGTCGAATAGTTCAAGGTCGAAAAAGTCGCGGCCCAATACATCGATATATGGTTTTGCCTCGAAACCGATGGAGAGCGGTACTTCGTAAAACAGGTATTCTACACCTACAACGGCATCTACTCCTGCCAGCAGCGCTGTTCGTTCTTCGTACCAACTGGTATTGTTTTGCACATAGTATTTGTCCCATTGTTCGTAGCCGAAATGGGCTCCCAATCCGTAAAAAAGCGATAATTGCTCGGAGAAGGTAAAAAGGTCGTACTCGTGAAATTCTTTAAGAGCGTGTAACTGAATTCCATTGTCGCGAGTGGCTAAAAGTAGTTTGTACGAGTTGGCATCGTCGGTGTAAAAGCGATACTCGAAACCCGCCGAATGTCCACCACGGATTCCAATTGCTTTATCAAAAGTTTGTGCCGATAAGGCCAGTGGAATTGAAAATAGCATGATAATGAGGAAGCGTTTCATAGTAGTTAGTTTTTAGTTTTCGCTGATTACGCTGCCTGAGCCGGAGATATGTGTTTCAACACCCGGGGTTCCGGAATAGAATACATTCCCGCTTCCTGAGATATTGGAGCGAAGATTACGGGAAACAGTAACAAACATATCGCCCGAACCTGATGTTGAAGAAGTGCAATTGTAGAGATCGAGTTGATGAGCATCAATAGTTCCCGAGCCACTGATAACAAAATCAGCATCGTCGGCAAAGCCCGAGAATTCAATCGTTCCCGATCCTGAGAGTAAAGCATCAACTTCTTCGGCTTCAAAGGCAGTAACTATACTTCCCGATCCGGAAAGAACTACATCCATTTCCTCGCTCACAAAATAGTCGGTGGTAATAATTCCTGATCCGCTTTGTTTAATCCCTCGAAGCGTTGGAGTCGAAACAAATATTTCCATTGGGAGGCGGTTTCTCAAGTCCCGAATTCCTTTTACATCAATGTGCAAGGTTTCGCCCGAAACATAAGTTTCAATGTACTGCAACAGGTTTTCCTCAGCACTTATTACCACATCGTGGCTTTGTGCTTCGGTGATGTGAACTTCAAAATCTCCGGATGATTTTACTTTTTCAAAGGAGGTAACAATTCGGCTTTCTGTTCCGCGGATTCCATTTCCTTCAACAGTAAATTCGTCGATACAACTGGTGGCGCTAAAGATCATAGCAAGCCCATAAATGAATAGCTTAATCGTTTTCATAACAAATTGTTTTCTGGCGGGACGCTTGCTTAATTGTTTTCATGGCTTTGGCAAACAATTCCCTTGCGGTTAATAATTGTTTTCTTTCTGCTTTTAAAAGACAGGTGTTTTTTGAGGAGGTTGCAAAATGCGTGCTAAAAATTTTATTTAGTATGCAGTGCGCAGATTAATATTGCCCGAGTTCGCCCTGATAATAAGCTTTTCGGTTGATTCCGGAGCCGCTCCAAAATTTCCGGTAATCTTTATTTCATTCTCTTTTTCATCCAATGTGTCTTCCTTTTCAACGGTGAAATGATTGTCGAGACTCAATTCTGCTTTTGTATGTTGAATGTCGAAACTAAATGCTGATTCGCTGTTAAAATACAGGTTGATGTCGGTTGATCGCGATTCGATATTTATACCACTAAAATCGGGCACGGTACCTTCAATTTCAATATCGCCGTATTCCGATTGAATTTTAGCGCGGTCGGTCAGTTTGTTAATTCTAAATGAACTAAAGCTGCTTTGTGCATCGAGTAATTCAATTTGACGGATTCTGAATTTGTCGCGGCGCGATGATACAGAAAGGCTTTCTACTTTTTGTAATTCAAACTCGGTTGATTTGCTTTGCAGGTGCACCGTTCCCATTTCTATTAGGTACAGTTCGCTGAAATTGCAGTCTAAGCGTCCTTTTTCAATTTTATTGATGGTGGCGTCTGCAAAGTTCAGCGTAAGATTAAGGTTGCTGAAATCGTGCGCTTTCATGTTTCCGTTCGAGAGTGTAATATCTGCTTCTCCCCTGTAATCGCCAATGTAGATGTCGCCAAATTTATTGTCAACTTTTAAGCGGTTCGAGTCGGGGATCCAAACGGTGTAATCCACCTGAATGTTTCCGTCGGAGCTTAATAAAGTCTCTTTAAACCTTTTGATTTCCCTGCCCAGTGTACTTTTATTTTTTCAACTACTGTACGCATAATCAGGTAATGTTCGCTGTTGGTAATATCAAAATCAATTTCCTCTATGGATTCTTCCAGTTTCGATAGTTTCTTTTCTTCTACCCTGATATTGATCTGGAACTTCACCGAATCTTTGTCCCAGTTTTTAAAATCGATTTTACCGTATTTATTGGTAATTTCAATTTGTGTTTCCGGTGTAATGGCATACGATTTTCTAATTTCCTTGGTGTCGGTAAACTGGGCATTTACCATTAGCGGAACAAGAAAAACCAACAGCCCTGCAAATATTTTCCATTTTTTTCTTTTCATTTCTCCTCCTTATCTAACAATTAATCTGGTTCAACACATCGTCGCATAGTTGTAGCCGGTAGCGGTTGTTTTCAATCATTGCCTCAATAACACTTTTATTCGAAATATTTTCTTCCAAATCGTTTTTTAGTCGCTGATACATACCTTCCAATTCGTTTAGGTCAGTTTCAATTTCGTCCTTCAGTTCTGGAATGGTATAGTAACACTTTTGAATCTCTTTCATTTTCTTGTTAACCTGGTGTGAGTAAAACGCTTCGGCTTCAATAAGTTCTTTTAGCTCCGGATCAGCATTCTCTGCAAGTCTGGCCGGGCTGTTCAGGTTCGTTTGCCAAAGTACTATTCCTGTGGCAATTAGAATAACAGCCACTGCTGCAGCACGGATAAAATAGTGGCGCATCGAAACAACTTTTGTTTTTTTCGTGGCCGCGTCAATTTTGTCCCAAACCTCGGGCGATGGTGTTCTGAAATCAAACTCCTCGCGATTCGCTTTTATAAATTCTTCCATTCTATTCTTCTCCATATGGCTTATATTTTATCCATAGCATCTCCATGGGTTTGTTTTAATAGTTCAACAATTCGGCGTTTGGCACGCATAAACTGGGTTTTCGATGTCGATTCTTTAATTTCCAGTATTTGTGCGATTTCGCCATGATCGTAACCCTCAAGCAGATATAACGAAAAAACCATTCTTCCTCCTTCGGGCAAGTGTTCTATTGCCTGTGTAATATTTGCTACTGTAAATTCCGGTTCGTAATCGTTGTTTTCCGGTTCGCTGTCGTAGTCGTAAATCTCTTCGCAATAGGTGAGATCTACTTTTCGTTTGTTAATGGCATTAATGCATGTGTTTACGACAATGCGTTTAAGCCACGATCCGAAGTTCGATTCGTAACGGAACGATTCCAGTTTGGTAAATGCCTGTGTAAATGCTTCCTGCAACATGTCCTCGGCCTCCTCGCGGTTATTCATCATTCGGTAACAAATATTGAACATAGCTTTTGAGTACAGCTCATACAGCTTGTATCGTGCCCGGTTATCCCCTTTCTTACAGGCTTCGATAATTTTTTTATGTATGTGCTCTTTCTGTATCAACTGTTCATCTTTCAATTTTAATGACAAGAATATGCTTGCGAGGTTGCATAATGTACGGAATAAATTTTCCGACTAGCTATTACATTCAAAAATAGCACTCAAAAATTATATTTTTTGAGTTGTAGAAAGAATAAAATATTTATATTTGCACCCGCAAACAAAATGGTGGTTGTAGTTCAGTTGGTTAGAACGCCGGATTGTGGTTCCGGAGGTCGTGGGTTCAAATCCCATCATCCACCCTACAAAAGCTTCAGATTTTATCTGGAGCTTTTTTTATTTCCGTACTTTTAGCACATGCAAATCACCACAATAATTCTGGCCGGCGGGAAAAGTAAAAGAATGGGCACCGACAAAGCTTTGCTGGAGCTCGATGGACAAACTTTGCTCGAACGGGCAATTGAGCTTTGCAAACCTATTTCTTCAGAGTTGTTAATTAGTTCAAATCATCAGTCACACACAACTTTTGGCTACCCTGTTATTGAAGACGAGATAAAAAACTGCGGCCCGATGGGCGGTATATCTTCCGGATTAAAACAATCAAAATCCGATTGGAACCTGGTTTTAAGTGTCGATGCTGCCTTTGTTGATAGTAACTTTCTGAAATTTCTTCTGGCCAACACCGGCGATTTTGATGCTGTTATCCCGTTTACCGAAAAAGGTGCGGAGCCTCTGATAGCATTGTACAACAAAAGCATTTTACCCGCAATGGGAAACAGGCTGCAATCTGATGATTACAGAATGCAAAATCTGTTGAAAGAGTCGAAAACAAACTGGCTGGATGCCGGGGAATTGCAAGTGGAGAATAAACGTCTGTTTACTAACCTGAACCGCCCGGAGGATTTACAATCATCCAAATTCTGAAATACTTTTCAGACGTTTTTTATCGACAATCAGAATGTCTTTTCCAACTATTTTGATGATTTCATCTTTACGAAATTCGGATAAAGTTCGGATTACATTTTCAGTGGTCATTCCAATATATTCGGCAATTTCGCGCCTGGATATCGGCAGTTCAAACTCATCATTTTTATAAATGTAGTCGGAAAAATAGAGCAAAACGTGTGCAATACGTCCCTTAAGGTGCTTCCGTTTTATCTCCAGATTGTCGTGAATAATATTATCGGTTATTTCGCTAATATGTGCCATTATATCCATTACAAACAATGCATTTTCCTGAGCGAAATTTTTCACAACACTTAATTGTAGAATACATACCGTTGTTTCCTCAATTGCTGTAACAGAATACTTGTATTGGCTTGAAGAAAATACAGAAAGGAGACTCACAAAATCAAATGGTTTTGAAAAGCTTATAATCTGATCTTTGCCGTTTATAGCTGTTTTTGAAAGCTTTACAAGGCCTTCTTTCATATATAAGAATTCAGTAATTAGGTCGCCTTCCTGAATAATTGATTCTCCTTTTGAATATTGTTTTTCAACTTTCAGGTCGCAGATATTCAGGAGTTCATCGGTTTTTATGTTAGAAAAAAAGATATCCTTAAGCTGACAGTCTTGGCAGTTACAAGTAGTGTTCCCCATAATCCCGGATTTTCACCTTTAATGATTGTGCAATGTACCAAATTCTTGTGATATATATCATAAAATGGATTTCGTTAATGGTATGTAGAGTAATTTCTATGAGATAGAGAATTATATGATTGGTTTATGAACTTCCTGTGGATTCTTTTATTCCCATTCAGGAAGAACACAGACCGAACTTCGTTTTTGTAACTGTCCCTCAAAATCAGTAAGTGTGGTTTTCATAATAGCCGAGTTGTCATCGTGGCAGGTAAGGCAGGCGCCAACCGTTAAGATTTGTTGTTGCTGCTCAATACTTAGCGGAGAAACATTGGAACGTGTAGCCACTTTGCCAGTTCTTGTTTGTAGGAAATCAATCCAGGCATCAGCCGGAAGACCGTCATATACATCTCGCTGGTAAAGTGGAGAGAAAGTCCATTTGCCTTTCCCTTGAGTAATCTCATAGATCAATTTTCCGTCGCCGTAACCTAGTGCCAGCGAGCTGTTATGGCAGGTTTTGCAATCCCGCCCTTCTTTGGTTGTGGTGTGCGGAGCAACGGGTGCATACAAACGATGAAAAATAGTTGAGTTATCAGTATCATTGGTGTACGTGCTTTTGTCGATAGTTAAAATCATGCCCGGTGCAACGGGAATTACCTCCGATTTATCGCCATCTGTTCTTATTCCAAGCGACGGCAGTTTGGCTTCATAATCGCCAAAATATTCTACCCAGCCTCCGGTTTGCTCTTTGTTGGTTACCATATTGTATGAAGGTTCGCTGGCATCGTATTCGTTGTGGCAACCAATACAGGTGGGCACCCACGAAGAGTGGCAGCTTGAACAAGCCAAATCGGAGTGAGCATCATTACGCGAACAAACCTCTGCCGGAGGCGTTAATGCCATTTTTACATTGCTGTTTTTGGTTTGTAAAAAGGCCGTGTCGTTTTCAACAAAAGTATTTACCAATGCGTGGTTGTGCTTGCCGGTTACCAAAAATTCTTTACCCGAAATATTGCCCAAACGTAAAGCCGCAATAATTGCCGATTCATTGTCAAGGTTTTCGGCTTTTATTGTTTTGGGTTGTCCGGTAAAATGGCAATCTGAGCATTGTACATCTGTCTGGTCTTCCTGGTGGGCATAAAGTGTTCCATCGCCCATTACTTCATACGAATGATGACAATCGATACATTCCATTCCCAGTTCGTGGTGCACATCTTGTTGTTTTTTCACAAATACACGTTCGCCTTCAATAAGTCGGTAGTTATTATCGTTGTCTGGCATTTGTTTGGTTTCAAGTGTGGTTTCGTGCCAGCCTTCGTAGTTGGTTGAAATCCTTCCGGAGCGGCTGTGGCAACCAAAACAATGATTATTACTAATGGCCAAACTCACCGACGGGTGTGCACTTACAATAGTATCTTTAACCATAGCAAGCGCAGCTTCTGCTTCAGGGCTGTAATTTAGGTGACAGGCCAGGCAACCTCCGCCACGACTGCTTTCATCTATCGGGCCATATTCGTTTTTTGGATTTCCTAGGTGGCAGCGTACACACAAATTCCGCAGATGCTCGTCGGCAGCCGAATTGCCGAGTTGATGGACGTTGGTCAATTCATCGGGGTTATCCTGCTCGTTAAAAACAAAACGATCAACACTTATCATTCCGCTTAAAGTCGCCATTAGTCCGGTCGGTACGCGCTCAACAATTTCAGGATGACACTGTGTGGTTCCGCATGATTGTGGTGCGGTTGACAAGTTCCCCGGAATGTGAATCATGTTACGATGCGACTGATTTTTACCTGTTGCAAAGGGATTTCCGCCATGACAGGAAACACAGCCAATGGCATCTGGCGAATGTGAATCAGTAAAACCATGCATTTCAGAATGGCAGGCCAGACAACTTTCTTTTCGTCCCTGAATAATAGGCGAGGCGATGGCTTCTCCCAACTCAAATTCGGGTGAGAGTTTTACTATTGGAGATTTAAAATTATTCAGTACTTCGTAACCGTAATTTTCCTGCCACGGATTTTTCCATTGCCAGCGCTCTCCTCTGAAAAACAAACCGATTACCGTTAAAACCAGGTAGAATGCCGTAAAAACCAATAAGCTTCTTTTACTGAGAAACATGGTTTTTCCTTTCGCCGAATTAACAAGGTAAAGTAAAACAAGTAGAATCAGAAAAATCAGTAATGACCACGCTGGATGGCTCAGCCAGTGCAATATTTCCTGAAAACCAACAAAGTACCACGGACCTTTTACTGCAGGATTCAAATTGTCGTGCAACGGTGCACTAAAAAGGTAGCTAAATGCTAAAACGCCAATGCCCGAAACAACAAAATCAAGAACAGGCGGCCAGTATTTTCTTCGGCTGTGCTCAATCATTATTACAGCAATAAAAACGGTAAAAGTGGCAATATGGTGTACATAAATTAACTGGTAACTTTCGGGGTGGCCGAGCAACGAAAAGGCCAGTGATTGGCCAATTAGCGGAATACGTTCAGCCAGGGTTTGCAAAATCTGGCGTGCTTGCTCACTATCTGAATCTCCTTTCAACAGAAACCCGGTAATCATGGCCAGGAAAATAATCAGCACCCCAATACTTAAACGAAAAGCCATTCCTTTTTTAAGGCCAATATTTTCTTTATAATGGAAATGATCATAAAGATGAATGAGGCTAAAAATGAGGAAAAACTGCGAGCTCCAGTAGTGGTAATTTCGAATGAGTGCTGCCCACGGATTGGTAACGATCATGGTGCTTACACTGAGGTAAGGCGACTCCACATTAAAAGGAACAGCAAGCAAAATGCCTGATAAAATAACCAGCCAGAACATAGCCACCCCCAATGTTCCAAATGTAGTTTTATCCTTTTTATTTGCCATTTTATCCTTTAATTATTATCGATTTTTCATCATCAGAAACAGAAGAATTGAGTACTGTAAGGTTTTTATAAGCCGGCCCTTTTATAACTTCTCCGTGCAAATCATACTCCGAACCATGGCAGGGACAAACCAGTTTTCCATTCTCCATTTTGTCAATTTTGCATCCCAGGTGGCTGCAGTGCGATGAAAAAACTGTTGTTTGATGATCTGAATTTACAATAATGAATTTATCGAAAAATTGCACTTCTTTGTTCTTGTTCAGCGGAACTGACGCCACTTCTGTTCCGGTAGTAACAATATGCCGGAGCGTTAATTTATTCCAAATGAATACAAAAAAAGAAATAAATCCAACCGCTGCTACTTTCAAAAAAACTCTTCGGTTTTTGATTTCCATCCGTAGTTACTTTGGCACAAATGTAGTAATTTGAGAAATCTCAATCCCTTCAAATTTTCTGTTTAATAAAACTTAAGAAAGTGTGTTAAGTCACAGACAACTATTAAATCAAACTTAATAGCTAAATGAATCAAAAAAACAACGATTTAGTAGATCTGCACATATGTTAAAGAACTTGTTTGTAAATCTGATTGTAGTCCGAATTATAATTAATTTTATTCCTCGTTACACTATAATATAATGCTTTAGAAGTAAGCGCTATAGGTTCTAATAAATATTGAATGGTACTTGGCTTATGTGCTTATTTTTAATGGTTTCAAATTAAGAGCATAAGCCATCAAAATGTAAAATCATTTTTATATTTGCGCGACATCTAAAAATATAGATACTTATATATGAATAACTGTAAAAAGATGCTAAACTCTTATTCTCCAGCTCTTTTTCAAGCTCAGAATTAAGGAATAGGTAAAGAGGAGAGTGCTTAGCATCCGGAGAAAAGAAATATAGAACGATCATGTAAGAAAGCTCTTTTCGTATACCAGTTTGAAGAAAGCGTGTTACATGAGTTACCAATAAAATAAACTATTTAGACGAATGAAGACAAGACGGGATTTTATCAAAATTTCAACTGCCGGAGCCGGAGCTGCAGCCATAAGCTTTAAAGCTTTTGGATCAAAAGGTTTTGGACTCTTCGAATCGAAAATCGAAGGTCCGGCAAGTGATGAGGATCTTACTCCGTATCCAACTTATTGCGAAGTTTGTTTCTGGAAATGTGCTGCATGGGCTTATGTCGACAAAAGCGGAACGATACGCAAGGTTATCGGCAATAAGAACGACCCGCACTGTAACGGGCGCTTGTGTCCGCGTGGTACCGGAGGCGTTGGTATGGTTTACGATGAGGACCGCTTAAAAACACCATTGATCAGAGATACACGTAAGGATGGATCGCAGTATTTCAGAGAAGCGACCTGGGATGAGGCACTAAATAAAGTTGCCGATAAAATGAAGGAAGTTAAGGAGAAATACGGTCCCGAGGCTTTTGGTTTATTTAATCACGGAACTCCTGGTGGACAGTTTCATCACTTGCTGAAGGCCTATGGCTCGGAAAGTAATGCCGAACCTGCATTTGCTAACTGTCGTGGGCCACGTTCATCGGCCTATTTTTCAACATTTGGAGCGTATGTAGGCTCGCCTGAAAATACCGATATCAGAGATACCAAGTGTTTGGTGTTAATTGGTTCGCACATTGGTGAAAACATGCACAATTCGCAAGTGCAGGAAATGTCAGATGCCATTGATAAAGGAGCTACAATAATAACTGTTGATCCACGATTTTCAACTGCAGCTGCACATTCCAATCATTGGCTGTCGATAAAACCGGCGACTGATATTGCCTTATTAATGGCATGGATTCACGTGTTGGTTTTCGAAGAACTTTACAATAAGGATTACGTTGAGCAATATACCTTTGGTCTGGATTATTTAAAAGATCATGTAAAAGATATGACCCCGGAATGGGCTTATGGTATTACAACTATTGAGCCTGAAGAAATAAGAAAGACTGCCCGTGCAATGGCTGGTGCAGCGCCTTCTGTTATTATTCACCCCGGACGCCATGTAGTATGGTATGGCGACGACACACAACGTGGGCGCGCCACTGCAATTTTAAATGCACTTCTGGGAGCCTGGGGAAAACGTGGTGGATTTTATTTTCCTGAAGGCGTTTCGGTTCCTGCATTTCCACATCCACATTTCCCTGAACCAAAATGGACTTGGAAAGACTGGAACGAAGGAAGATACCCACTGGCAACAATGGGAATTACTACCGAGGCATTAAAAGCATCTGTTCCACGTTACAATTATAAACATCAGTTAAAAGCCTGGTTAGTGGCCGGAACAAACCTGCCATTGTCGATGCCGGATAAACGATTATTTAAAGAAGCTGCAGATGCGGTTGAATTTATTGCGGTTATGGATACCATGCCTATGGACATTACTGGTTATGCTGATGTTGTATTGCCTGAGGCGACATACCTTGAACGCTACGATGCATTGCGTGCGTCGCCAAACCGCGAGCCAAATATTGCTTTGCGAATGCCAGCCATCGAACCAAAATACGATTCGAAACCGGGATGGTGGATTGCCAAGCAAATTGGAGAACGCCTGGGATTGCACGATTACTTTAACTACGACGATTATTCGGAAGTAATTGATTGGCAACTAAAACAGTTGGGCACTTCGTTGGAAGAAATGAAAAAGGTAGGTGTAAAAAAATACCCGCGTAAGAGTGGGCCGCTCTATTTGGGAGATGATGAAGATTTTGAATTCAATACTACAACAGGAAAAATTGAGCTGTATTCAGTTGATTTTGCAGATCATGGTTTTGATGCGATTCCAAAATATACTAAACATCCTGAACCCCAACCAAATTATTACCGATTGATTTATGGCCGTGCTCCAATGCACACTTTCAGCCGTACATCAAATAATCCTAACCTTTTTGATTTGATGAGCGAAAACAGTGTTTGGGTAAATCCAAAAGTTGCCGATTTGTGGGAGCTGGAAAACGGGCAGGAAGTCTGGTTGAAAAATCAGGACGGAGCCATCACATCATTCCCTGTAAAAGTAAGGGTTACAGAACGAATTCGTTGGGATTCGGTGTACATGGTACATGGATTTGGACATAGTAACAAAAAACTCTCAAGAGCCTTTGGAAAAGGAGCGAGTGATACTGAAATGGTAACCAATGTTATGGTAGACCCAATTATGGGCGGTACCGGAATGAGAGGAAACTTTATTACGTTTCTAACAGAAGATCCTGTTATGGAAGGAAAGGAGGTTAAAGCATGAGGTATGCAATGGCAATAGACACCAAAAAGTGTGTTGGGTGTGGCGACTGTGTAGTGGCCTGTCAAACAGAGAATAATGTACCGCACGGTTACTGCCGCGACTGGATTGTGGAACGCGTTGACGGAACGTATCCGAGTTTGAGTCTGGAATTACGTTCAGAGCGTTGTAATCACTGCGATAATTCTCCATGTGTGCGGTGTTGCCCAACCGGGGCAAGTCATATTGAAGAGGGTGGAATTGTTACGGTAACACACCATAAATGTATTGGTTGTGGTGCCTGTATTCAATCGTGTCCTTACGATGCGCGTTATTCGCACCCCGATGGATATGTTGATAAATGTACCTTCTGTTTACACCGCGTACAGAAAGGACAAAATACAGCTTGTGTTGACGTGTGTCCTACCAAGTGTTTGTATTTTGGCGATCTTGACGATCCGAACAGTGATGTTTCGCTGGCCATAAAAGACCGTGCCTGGAAAGTACTGGCACCCGAGGCCGGAACAAAACCACAATTATTTTTTCTTACCTAACACTTAAATTTGATAGAAATGAAAGAAGAATTATTTGTAAGCGGACGTAATATACCGAACATCGATCCATACCTAAATATATGGCACTGGCAAATTCCGCTCTACCTGTTTCTTGGAGGTTTAGCTGCCGGAATTTTATTTTTTGCCGGGTTTTATGTGGTGCGCGGGAAAGCAGATAAAATGCGTACAACCGTAAAAATTGCGCCGATAATTGCGCCTCTGGCTTTAGTAATTGGGTTGGGTGCTTTATTCTGGGATTTAAAACATAAACTGTTTTTCTGGCAACTATATACGACAATACGTCTTGATTCGCCAATGAGTTGGGGAGCCTGGACATTGATGGCGATTACACCTTTATCGTTTATTTGGGTGGCCAGTTATATGAAAGAACTGATTCCCGGATGGGACTGGAAGCTGGAGATCGTAAATAAAATGGAAGCATGGGTGATAAAACAGCGCGTTGCTTTTGCCTGGGTAATGATGATCCTGTCGATAATATTGGGTGTATATACCGGTATTTTATTGTCGGCATTTAATGCACGACCATTGTGGAACACCTCGATTTTAGGGCCACTGTTTTTGGTATCAGGATTTTCAACGGGACTGGCATCCATTATCTGGATGAGTAAAGATGAAAAGGAGCGGAAGAAATTAGGTCGTATCGATTTGATATTTATCATCATCGAGATCTTCCTGATAATTCACCTGTTTATGGGCTTTCGCGCCGGATCGGAAACAGCTATCGAAGCCGCGAACTTATTCCTTGGCGGACAATTTACAGTAAGTTTCTGGGTGTTTGTAATGGTAATTGGTTTGATTTTTCCGGCCTTATTCGAGACACTTGAGATTTGGGGAATGCACATACCAAAATGGTTACCTCCGGTAATGATTTTATTTGGTGGTTTTATGTTTCGCTTTATTATGGTAGAAGCCGGACAAATTACACGTTACCTCTATTAATCAATCTTTTAATAACAGAATATGATTTCAGATAAAACAAATATAGAAAAGCCAAAATACATAAATCCATATTTGGGAGGCGTATTGCTGGGCTTATTAATTCTTGCAACTATTTATATTACCGGACGTGGGTTAGGCGCCAGCGGAGCCATTAAAAGTGCGGTTGTAACCACTTCAAATACTGTTGCACCCAAAGCCACTGAGGCGAACCACTATATGGGGCAGTTTCTTAGCGACGATCATTCGCCCATGTACACCTGGTTGGTTTTCGAATCGTTGGGTGTTTTAATTGGCGGTCTTTTGTCGGGTATTATTTTCGGGCGTGTTAAGAAGTGGAGAACCGATCACGGCCCCAGAATTACAATCAAAAAACGTCTTATACTTGCCGTTATTGGTGGAGCATTGTTCGGATTGGGTAGTCAGTTTGGCCGCGGATGTACCAGTGGCGCAGCATTAAGTGGTACTGCCACTTTTGCCTTAGGTGGTGTAATTGTAATGTTTGCCATTTTTGGTACGGGGTACGCAGTGGCTTACTTTTTTAGAAAATTTTGGATCTAGTAGAAAGTTGACAGTTAACAGTCGCAGTTAGCAGTAATTTTTGAGAACTGAGACTGAGAACTGTGTATCAAAAAGATGAATTATAATTCAAATAATAGAATATTAAAAGAAATAAAATATGGGACCTTTAATTCCTAATGGTGTAATTGGCGGCGGATGGGATTTTGTTATCGCAATTTTACTTGGAGTCGCATTTGGATTTATTCTCGAAGCATCCGGTTTTTCTTCTTCAAGAAACCTGGCCGGCGTATTTTACGGCTATAACTTTGTTGTACTTCGTGTATTTTTTACTGCGTTAATCGTGGCAATGGTTGGTCTGTTATATTTCGATTATGTTGGCTGGCTCAATCTTTCACAAATATTTATTCTTCCAACATTTTTAACACCAATGATTGTTGGTGGTATAATAATGGGAGTAGGTTTTGTAATTGGTGGCTTTTGCCCGGGTACAAGTTTTACGGGTATTGCTATTGGTAAACTCGATGCCTTGTTCTTTACAATAGGACTTTATCTGGGTATATTTGGTTTCTCACTGGCATATCCATTATTCGAAAACTTCTTTACCAGTGGAGACCTTGGAAATGTAACGCTTATGGAAATTACCGGAATTCCGGCACCATATTTTGCCGTTGCATTTACCGTAGTGGCACTTGCTGCTTTCTGGGGAACAATGTTTATCGAGAAGCGTGTGCGTAAAAACATGAAGCAATATAAATTCTAATCGCTATGAACAGAAACTATATTTTTCTAACCATATTAATGCTTGTATTGGCTATCGGAACCTTGTTTTTAACAGGGAACGATGAACCAACACAAATTGCTCCTGAGGAGTTGCTTCAGGAAATTATTCAGCCTACACGATATATAACAACCGATCAGGTGGCTAAGATGATCATTCAGGGCGATCCGTCGTTGTTAATGGTTGATGTTCGTCCGGCAGCAGAATACGAAGAATTCGCTTTACCGGGATCATTAAACATTCCGCTCGAGCAGCTTTTAAACGATGGAAATCTGGCCTATTTTGGAGTGCCTGGAATTAGAGTGGTATTTATTTCTAACGACGATATCAGAGCCGATCAAACATGGGTGTTGACCAAACGATTGGGAATTGATGGAACGTATGTAATGAAAGGTGGCTTAAACTCCTGGATGCAAACCATAATTGATCCTTCGCAACCTAATGCTGATGCACCTTCTGTTGATCATCAACTTTATGCGTTTCGCAAAGGAGCGCAAATTTATTTCACCGGTGCCGAGTCGGCAGCTCCAGATGGCGAAAATGTGGAGGTGCAGGTGCGTCGGAGAGAAAAAACAAATGTTGCAGCTGGTGGTTGCTAATTTCTAACTTTTGAAAAAATAAATAGCATGCATATACATGAACTAAATCCGTGGAGAACAATCATCGCAGTTTCAATATTTGTTGGTATTCTCGTTATTGGCTTTTTAACCATGCCAAAACCGTTGTTTGAATACCAAAAAAGCATGGACGAAAGTGTTGAAGCTTTACTCGATGGTGAGGATTATTTCTACCCCTGGGAACTGGAAGATGTGATTGCCAATAAACCCGACAGTATCGTTTTGTTTGATATCCGCGATAATTTTGTTTTTGGTCAGGGACATATTCCCGGAGCCGAAAATTTGTCGGCAAATACGTTAGCCGATCCCGATAATATAGAACGATTAGAAGCCTTACGCGAAATGGGTGTAACTATTGTTTTATACGGCGAAAACGAACTGCAGGCCAACGGTCCGTGGATGTTTTTCCGCCAGGTAGGTTTTATCAACATCAAACTTTTGCTGGGTGGTTATGAATATTACAAAGCCAATGAGGCTGATTTGTATAATACGATTAACGACGATGCCTATTTTAGTGGTTTCCCAAGGTATAATTTCGCCGAAATGGCTGCTCCAAAAGACGGTTCGGAAATCAGTTCTGATCAGGATAACAAACCTGTGCAGGTACGCCGACGCGAAAAAACAAGCGTTGCCGCAGGAGGGTGTTAAAAAAACCATATTAATATACATTTCTGAAAGTCCCGGTGAGTTTTTCATCGGGATTTTTTTTGTTTATGCTGAAATGAAATGGCTCGCAGATTACGCTACATTTTGGTGATGGTCTCACTCCTAGTGAGGCTATCACTCGGGAAAGTTTGGAACGCTGACGACACTGATTCTTATGATTTACGCAGAAAAGAGATTGCTCGCAGATTACACTACTAGTTGGTGATGGTCTCACTCAAGGTGAGACTATCACTGGAGAAAGCGCAGAATGATTTTCGGGTGCAGCGGTTTATAACCGCTGATTATTGGCGCCTAAAAAGAGAGTCCGGGGCTGTATATGCTTAATGTACACAACCCCGGACTTAAGCTTCTCTCACTCCAGGTGAGGCTATCACTAGGTTGCTGTTTCTTTATCAGACCTTCAAGGTTTCGAAAACCTTGAAGGTCTTTAAATTTTTATTGGAATCATTTTTGTAAAGCGTTCTCCTATATTTATTGTTATATTCGAAATTAAAACAGAAACGCATGTCAAAGATCCTGGTTATAGACGACGAGAGAAGCATCAGAAATACACTCAAAGATATTCTTGAATACGAGAAATATGAAGTAGATCTGGCAGAAGATGGAACAAAAGGAATTGAGAAGATTCGTACGGCCGAATACGATATTGTACTTTGTGATATAAAAATGCCGGGACTGGATGGCATTGAAGTTTTGGAACGTTTAGTGGTTTTGGCTCCCGACACTCCGGTAGTAATGATTTCGGGACACGGAAATATTGATACCGCTGTTGATTCGATTAAAAAAGGTGCTTTCGATTATATCGAAAAACCACTTGATTTGAACCGTTTGCTAATTACCATCCGTAACGCAATGGACAAATCAACTTTGGTAACCGAAACAAAGATTCTGAAGAAAAAGGTTAATAAGAAATTTGAGATCATAGGAGAATCGAAGGCTATAACAGAAGTTATTCAAATGGCCGATCGTGTGGCTCCAACCGATGCACGTGTTTTAATTACCGGTGCCAATGGATCGGGGAAAGAATTGGTAGCACGCCGAATTCACGATCATAGCAACCGTGCATCTGGACCTTTTGTTGAGGTGAACTGCGCTGCAATTCCATCAGAGCTTATTGAAAGCGAATTGTTTGGTCATGAGAAAGGAGCTTTTACTTCGGCAGTGAAACAGCGTAAAGGAAAATTTGAACAAGCCAATGGCGGAACACTTTTTCTGGATGAAATTGGCGATATGAGTCTCTCGGCGCAAGCCAAAGTTCTGCGTGCGCTGCAGGAAAGTATAATTAGTCGTGTTGGCGGCGATAAACACATAAATGTTGATGTACGCGTGGTGGCAGCAACCAATAAAAACCTGGCCGATGAGATTGATCAGAATAAATTTAGAGAAGATTTGTACCACCGTTTAAGTGTAATTCTAATTCGTGTTCCTACGCTTAACGAACGCATTGAAGATGTTCCTTTATTGGCCAGTCATTTTATAAAGCAAATTTGTGGTGAGTATGGTATGCAGGAAAAATCTATCTCGGACAAGGCGATAAAAGAGCTGCAAAAAATAAACTGGACCGGAAATATCCGCGAGTTCAGAAATGTGATTGAACGTCTGATCATTCTTTGTGATAAAGAAATTACCGATGCTGATGTAATAAAATTTGCAGCACCTTTGAAGTAGTTCCTATTCAATTATTTAGATAAATTAAAAACAACTTTCCCCCTTTGTTGTTAAGTATGTAACAGGTGCAGTTATTAGCTGCATTTAAGCTATTAGTTAAAGATATCAGCCTCTGGTTTCGGAAGTCAATTTGTCATGGCGTATTATTAATCTTTCCCTCGGGAAAATATTTTCTTCCGTTTTCAGAGGCTTTTCTTTTGTATCACCTGGAAAAGTACATGGCGAAAAATTCTAACAGAAGCTCCTTTCTGTAACTTTCGTCTTAATGCCAGACGGGCAGTTCCTTTTTCACTCGATAAAAAGGAACCAAACCTGCCGGCCGGTAGGCGGGAATCTTGTCAAAAAAACCTTTGAGTTTTTTCAATGTAACCCAATGCCCCGATTGACGCCTGCCTGCCGGTAGGCAGGGATTTTTGACGAGCCCGCACAAAGTTTTCAGTCAATTAATACCCTTTTATTCTCAGGTGATTTTATCTGAATTATAGTTACAAGAATTTGTTTATACAGCATTCCATTGTTTACAACAATTCTACTGCTTTCTCAATATTTTAATCCATCAGTTTTTCAACGTGATCCTTTTCTTTTGCTAAAACTCCACCTTAAACAGGTAAAAAATTACATTCAGAATAATGTAGAGTAGAATAACCAGCGCCAGTCCGTAAACGTTAAAAACAATTAGTAGAACAGCCGATAATGCGAGAAAAAGGTAACGATACCAGTTTTCTTTTAAACGCAGGTTATTTACTTTTAGCGAGAACATTGGCAAGTTTATCACCATCATTCCCGACATGAAAATACCCAGAATAACCAGGTTTTTTGTAGAATACAGCAATTGAAAATTATCATGGTATTTCGGGAATTCGAGCATCAACCCGAGCGAAGCCCAAAATATTCCGCTTGATGGAATGGGCAGTCCTCTGAAAAAAGGTTCGTCGCTGGTAATTACATTGAATTTTGCCAGGCGAATAGCACCAAAAACCGGCACTAAAAATGCTGAGAAAAGAATAATCCACTGCCACCAATCGGCACTAATTTCGTGTATGGGTTGGTTTTTACCAAACAGCGAAAACTCGAGTAAGGTAAATAATATGGCTCCCGGAGCTACACCAAACGACACCAAATCGGATAAAGAATCGAGCTGCTTCCCGATTTCAGAATAGGCTTTTAAAGCGCGCGCGGCCAGTCCGTCGGCAAAGTCGAAAACGGCGGCTGCACAAATAAAAATTCCTGCCCAAATCAGGTGTCCGTCAATGGCAAAGATAGTTGCAATTACTCCTGATAAGAGGTTAAGAGTGGTAATAAAATTGGGTATTTGTTTAATTATGTTCTTCATTCGTCAATACGTTTTACACGTTTCCGGTAAAAATTAGCCAAATAAAAATTGCAGGAATAACAAAAAGCAAACTATCTAATCGGTCTAAAAAACCGCCGTGTCCGGGTAAAAAAGTTCCCGAGTCTTTCACGTCAATTTCGCGTTTTATCTTTGATTCAAATAAGTCGCCCAATGTTCCAAAAACAACAGTTAATATTGCAATTGCAATCCAACTAACCATACTTACCGCTTGGAACATTACGGAATTTACTATTCCCATAATCACTGCAAAAACAGCTCCTCCAATTAAACCTTCCCACGATTTTGCCGGCGAAATATTCTTACACATTTTGTGTTTGCCAAATTGTGTGCCTACCAGATAAGCTGCAGAATCGTTTATCCACAAAATAAAAAAGACGCCAACCAATATCCACGGATAAAAAGTATTTTGCCCATTTATCGTTGTGTTTACAACAAAATTCATCAGGCTGAACGGCAAGGCAATGTAGGCAAAACCGAGTGTGCTAAAACCGCCGTTTTCTAAGGTGTGTTTGTTGCTCCTAAAGATTTCAACAATAAGCAACACCACAACAATAGGTATAAATGTAAAACCAAACTGACGAGGCAGGTAGTTATTTGACAAGCCAAAGCAAATAAGGAAAAAGATAACGCCAAAAATACTTCCGATAATTCGCGAAGGATGATGGCCGGCCTTTTCTACCAGGGCATAAAATTCGTATTGGGTAATAAATAAAAGTGTTGCAAAAACCACTGCAAAAATTATAGGATGCAGCAGCGTTCCGCCAAGCATTACGGCAATGTAAATAATTCCTGTTAGAGAGCGTTTAATTATATTACTCACCTTTTAATTCTTTGATTAGGTTAATGGCCTCTTCACGTTTTTCTTCGGCAACATAAATTTTATACTCGCCAAAATTTTGGTATGCCGAATCGTGTTGGTTCATAACAACAATTTTTATTCCCGCACTTTCAAGTAAGTCTTTGGCCATTTCGGCTTTGTATTCGTGTGCTGTCATAAAAATCATTTCCCAACCTTTTTCCATGCCGCAAAGTTAACAAAATATGGTTTGCAAGAAGTTAAATAGTGTAAAGCTAATAAAGAAACACATGCAATTCGCGCGGTCCGTGGGCACCCATAACCAGTGTTTTTTCAATATCGGCAGTTCGGCTTGGTCCTGTTATTAACGTTATTTGCGATGGCAGCTGATCCGGATATTTCTCCTGAATCTTATTATAAGCGGTATGCAAATAATCAATCAACTGATCCTTTTTTGCGATAACAACATGTTGTGGCGGATAAACTGATAGTTGTCTCCCTCCCTGTAACGCTGCACTTACCATTACCGAACCGGTGTGTGCAATTAGAAATTCGCAGGAAGTGATTCCAAGTTCAATCGTGCCGGGACCGTCGTAGTTTTTATGTTCGATTCCGTTTCTGATAAGCAATTTTTGAAGCTCTGTTTCGGCACAAACTACTGCTGATGCAGGAATATCTTTTATAAGCGTTTTTAGTTGCTCTATGAGTTCTTGCTCCGAATGGCATAAATAAACACTCCCGTTTACAGCCTCCAGATTTGCTTTAAACGTTTTGTCTAAAGATTTCTCAATGGCGTGATAAACGGGAGCATCAAAATCAGGCATTTCCGGCTCGGGGTGAATGGCATTTTTTAGCCTGTTCAATATTTCTTCTCGAGCCGATGTCATCTATTCTTTTGTTGGTTCTTCCTCCGAATTTTCTTCAGCTTTTGTTTTTTCCTTTTCTTTCAGCTCAGCTTTTGGTTGAGTTTCGCCGTTGCCATTTTCCGAGATTACGTGTTTTTTGTCCCACGGGCGTTTGCCAAATATCTCTTCCAGGTCTTCACTAAAGATTACTTCTCGTTCAAGCAGCAGGTTAGCAAGTTTGGAATGTCCTTCTTTATTGTCCTGTAAAACTTGTTTAGCACGTTTGTATTGGCCATCGATCAGAATTTTTACTTCTTGATCAATGAGCTCGGCCGTTTTTTCACTGTATGGTTTGGTGAAAGAATAATCTGACTGACCTGTTGAATCGTAAAAGCTGATATTACCAACTTTCTCACTCATCCCGAAAATGCTCACCATTGCATAAGCCTGTTTGGTTACTTTTTCAAGGTCGTTTTGTGCTCCCGACGATATTTTTCCAAATGTAATTTCTTCTGCGGCACGTCCGCCCAATGCAGATGCCATTTCGTCGAGCAATTGATCTTTTGTAGTAATTGACCTTTCTTCAGGTAAATACCAGGCTGCCCCCAGCGCTTTTCCGCGCGGAACGATGGTTACTTTTACCAGCGGATGTGCATATTCCAGCAACCAGCTTATGGTTGCGTGGCCTGCTTCGTGGTAGGCAATCGTATTCTTTTCTTCCTGCGAAATAATTTTATTTTTCTTTTCCAAACCTCCAATAATCCGGTCAACAGCATCAAGGAAATCCTGTTTTACTATCGCATCTCTGTTTCTGCGAGCGGCAATTAGCGCCGATTCGTTACAAACGTTGGCAATATCGGCACCCGAGAATCCGGGAGTCTGTTTAGCCAGGAAATCAACTTTTACCTCCTCGCTTAATTTTAAAGGACGCAGATGAACGTTAAAAATTTCTCCACGCTCATTCAGGTCAGGTAGTTCCACATGAATTTGTCGATCGAATCGGCCGGCACGCATTAATGCACGGTCGAGAATGTCGGCACGGTTGGTTGCTGCCAAAATAATTACCCCGCTGTTGGTGTCAAAACCATCCATTTCGGTAAGTAGCTGGTTAAGCGTATTTTCGCGCTCATCGTTCGATCCCATATTCGGATTCTTACCTCGTGCACGTCCAATTGCATCAATCTCATCGATAAATACAATACACGGTGCTTTCTCTTTGGCTTGCTTAAACAGGTCGCGAACACGCGATGCTCCAACACCCACAAACATTTCAACAAAATCGGAACCCGACATGCTGAAAAACGGAACGTTTGCTTCGCCGGCCACTGCCTTTGCAAGAAGGGTTTTTCCCGTTCCCGGAGGGCCAACCAAGAGTGCGCCTTTTGGAATTTTACCTCCAAGTTTGGTATATTTTGACGGGCTTCTCAGGAATTCTACAATCTCTTCCACTTCCTGTTTGGCTTCTGCCAGTCCGGCAACATCCTTGAAATTTGTCGATACTTTTTGGTCTTTGTCAAATACTTTGGCTTGCGACTTTCCGACATTGAAGATGCCGCCTGCGCCACCTCCTCCGCCGCCACCACGGCTCATTCGGCGGAATATCCACCACCACAGTAAAATGATGAGTACAAATGGCCCGATGGACCAAATAATGTCGCGACCCCAATTCGTTTCATCTTCGTAAACAGGGAATACTTTGTCTTGCTGGTTTTCCTGTGCCACCGTAAGATTTTCAGCAAATTTCTCAATTGGTCCGGTATTCAACTTAAAATGAGGTCCCATATCGGACGGTTTCGAGAAGTTGCCTTCAAACTGCGATTCGTAATTTTTTATCCGGTTTTCTTTCAAATAAATCCGGGCAATTTTCTCATTGATTACTACAATACGTTTTACATCGCCGTTTTGCAACATTTGTTTTACTTCGGGCCACGAAGTGTCGACAGGGCCTTTGCTGTTGCTGATGTAGTACTGCACAATAAGAAAAACAACAGCTATAATTCCGTAGATCCAATAGGCATTGAATTTAGGCGGCTTGCCGTCGTTTTTTTTAGGATTGAATTTCCCAAAAGGGTTGTTCAGATTATTCTGATCTTTCTTGTTATTTTTATTGTCTGTCATGGTCTTTACTCTTCTTCTTCAATTTTAGTAATTTTTGCATCAGCCCAAAGTCCTTCAAGGTTATAGAACTGGCGTGCTTCTTGCTGGAAAACATGTACCATTACATCTCCATAGTCCAGTAAAATCCAAATTGCATTTCGGTAACCGTCGCGGTGCCAAACATCTTCGCCGGCAATTTCTTTTACCGTTTGTTCTACTGTGTGTGCAATTGAATCAAC
Organism: Draconibacterium halophilum; assembly: GCF_010448835.1. NCBI lineage: Bacteria > Pseudomonadati > Bacteroidota > Bacteroidia > Marinilabiliales > Prolixibacteraceae > Draconibacterium > Draconibacterium halophilum. The sequence continues at coordinate 4,729,476 of NZ_CP048409.1, read as the reverse complement.
ATGTGTTTTAGAGGTTCCGTGGCATATGATAAAATGTCCGCATTCCGTATGGTCGATGCTTTCAAGATCAACGTGTTTAATATCTTTCCCTTTTATTCGATGAATACCTTCAAGAATTGCTTCTATTAAAATCTTTGATTCTTCCGCTTTGTTCATAAAATTTTATTGTACCCTACAAAGATAATCTTTTTGTCCATTAACCATTTTTTAAGAGAATGGTTTACTTTTGATTTTATATGTTTTTAACTGACAAAAATATTATTGTATTAAACGAGCTCGATAGTACCAACAACTATGCCAAGCAACTGCTAAAGGAAAAGGCGGCTCAAGGCACTGTCGTTTTGGCACATTATCAGGAAAATGGCCGCGGGCAGGTTGGTAATTTTTGGGAAAGTGAACGAGGCAAAAATTTGCTTTTCAGTGTAATTTTATACCCCGGTTTTTTAGATGCAGGGAAACAGTTTTATATCTCAAAAATTGTTAGCCTGGCTTTGGCAAACACCTTAAAGCAGCATTTAGAAGATGTGAAAATTAAGTGGCCGAACGATATTTATGTGGGTGAAAAGAAAATAGCCGGCATTTTAATTGAAAATACGGTGAAAGGAATTGCGCTTGATTCTTCGATAGTTGGAGTTGGTGTGAATGTAAATCAGGAGCAATTTAAATCCGTGGCACCAAACCCGGTGTCGTTAAAACAGCTCTTGAAAAAAGAAATTGATATTCGCGATATTTTAAAAGCTTTTTTGCAGAAACTGGAAAATTATTTTGAGGTTTTACGAGAGGGGAAAGTTGAACAGGTTGATGCGGAATATTTTCAATTATTATTCAGAAATGAAGGCTTACACCGGTACCGAAAAGACGATAAAGAGTTTCGCGCCAGAATTGCAGGGATTGGCAGTTTTGGGCAGCTTGAGTTGGAAGAGCCGGATGGAAAGGTAACGGAATATATGTTTAAAGAGGTAGAGTTTGTTGTTTGAAGTGTGGTGAGTAAAGATTGATGAAAGTTGAATTGGATTGAAGACAGATTGATCTTAATCTATCTACACCCGGTTTCTTAAACACTTTGCCTATTGTATTTTGCCAATTGCCAACTCCTTCTAGAACCGAAAATCGTTAATATTCATTCTTCCTTTTTCTTTGGAACCGTTACTGATACGGTAGCTTTGAAAGCGTATCGGCCAATTGATTAATACCTTCTTCCAGTTTATTTCCGGCCATCATTTTAATCATCATACTCATTTCGGCATGCAGGGTAAGTCGCATTTTTGTTTTGTACTCGTCAACGGGCATCAACTGAATCCAGAAAGTAAAACTTAGCGGCAATCCTCCCGAACTTTCAACTTTTATCGTTTTAAAAGGCTCACGATTAATGATTTTAATCTTGGCAAGTCCTAGTCCGGTAATGTTGAATTTGCAGGAGTCACGATCCGACTCAAAATCGGTAATTTTAACTTGAGGAATCTTTTCCGTAATTTTTTCTATCAATCCTGAATTGAGGTAGCCGGAAAGGTTTTCAAAATTCGACAGGTAATTAAAAACAACCTGTTGGTTATGATCGATAACCTTTACTTCACTAATGTATTTATTGACTGCCATAGTAGTAATAACCTGAATTCGATTTTAAATATTAGCCTCAGAAAAACAGAAATGTGCAAGATTTGGATTGAAAATATTGCAAGAATAGCGAGCTATTTTAAAATATTTTTGGTTCAAAGATTGTGCATTTCTATATTTTCCTTCGGATTCTTCTAATTTTTGTATAAATCGGTTCATATTTTTTTGAATTATACCAATAGTCCTTCAAAAATCTGAATCAATTTCTACTAAAAATTAGTTGAAACTGAGGCAAGATTTAAAGAAGAACTCAGGTTTATAAAAAATCCCGCCCCGATAGCCATCAGGAGCGGGAAGTATATAATGTCTTTATATTCAGATTATTTTCCCCAGTTTGCAGGGTCTTCGCGCCATTTCAACAGCGACTCTACCTGATCTTTCGTAATGTCGCCTCTTTCAAGTGAAAAGTCAATCAGGATCTGGTAACGGCTCAACGAAGTAAGTTCAATACCTGCTTTTGCGAAGTTTTCATTCGCCAGCGGAAAATTGTAAGTAAAAATTGATACCATACCCACAACATCGCCACCAAAATTGTTCACTGCCTCGGCAGCTTTCAAGCTGCTAACTCCAGTTGATACAAGGTCTTCAACCACAACAACTTTTTTGAAAGGTTTCAGATCGCCTTCAATCAGGTTTTCCAACCCGTGTCCTTTTGGTTTCGAACGAACATAAATAAAAGGAAGTCCCAGTTTATCGGCAACCAATGCGCCAATTGCAATGGCTCCGGTTGCTACACCAGCAATTACTTCAGCCTCCGGGTATTTTTCCTGAATCAACTTTACAAACGCATCACGAATGTAAGCGCGGGTGTCAGGATATGAAAGCGTTTTTCTGTTATCGCAATAAATTGGAGATTTCCAACCCGATGCCCATGTAAATGGATTATCCGGTTGTATCTTTATGGTGTTTATTTCAAGTAATCTTTTGGTTACTTCTGTTTGTATCGATTCCATAATAATGTGCAATTTTAATTCAATGCAAAAGTATAAAGTTTTTTTGAATCAAAAGAGGATAGTATTTGTGCCGGGCGCGAATATAACATTGAGTAAACTAAGCCGAATTTTAAATGAAAACAACAGTGTTGAAGCTATAAAAGATTGGTTACTGAATTTTGAAAAAAATGATCATCTCGAAACTGTTGTAGAACATCCCAATGTTGAAAAACTGTTTCAGAATTTCAGTTCGGCTTTTTTACAGCTTGATGCTGCCGGAGGAGTAGTAAAAAGTGGGGGGAAATTGCTTTTTATTTTCAGAAACGGAAAGTGGGATTTTCCAAAAGGTAAAACCGACAAAGGCGAAAGCAACAAAACGGCGGCTTTACGGGAGGTGGAAGAAGAATGCGGAATTAGCAATCATTCAATTGTAAAAGCGCTTCCATCAACTTATCACATTTACCAATCGCCGTATAAAAAAACATTTGGACAATGGATTTTTAAAGAAACTTTTTGGTTTGAAATGGACTATAATGGATCTTCTGCGGGAACTCCACAATTAGATGAAGGCATAACCGAAGTGCGCTGGTTTCACCCGAATGAACTGGATGAAGTTCTTGAAAACACCTACGAAAACCTAAAAGCTTTGATTCAGCTTTATCGCGCCTGATTGCGTTGACGCATAAAAAGCTCGTTGCGTAGCCACTTCCCAAATTGTTGCTCAAAACCATTTAATGGAGCCTTGGCATCGTCAAAAACTACCTGGTGTTTTTCATTTAGTAAAATGCACTGCGGAAAAGATTGAATTTTGTATTCGGCAATGGTTTTGTTTTCCTTGTCAACCAGAATTGTTGCAGGTACTTTATTCGCTGTAAAAAAGCTGTCGATTCCGGAGCGCTCAGTGTCTCGAAGCACCACAAAAATCTCGAGGTTTTCACTAAACAGTTCGTTTACACGGCTCAGGTATTTTAAATGTTCCTGGCAAATAAGTGTTTCCACATCGGCAAAAATGATGTATTTAAATTTCTCCTGGCTGTTATTTGTGCAGCACTTTTCGCTGTTAATATCGGTTAAACAAATCGCCGGAGCTACGCTTCCTTTTTCCAGGAATGTAATTTTTGTGGCGATGTTACTTGCTGCATCACGGATTTTTATTTCCTGATGGTTTGTAAAATGTTTATCGGCTATCATGTTTTTAATAGCTTTCTCAGGGAACTCTTTTGAATAGAAACCGTCGTGCAACATCTTTAATAAAACCAAATCGGCCATTTTGCCCGTGATCTGGTATTTTTCAGAAATAAAAACAAGTAGATCTTTGATGTTTTCTCTTGCAACTGCTTCCGACACTCTTCCGCCACCGATGGCTTTTGCCGAGAAACTCAGTTGCTTGTCGAAGGTTTTGTCAAGCAGGGTTTTAAACGATTCGTACTCCCAGAATTCAGGAGCTATCGGTTGAAAAATGGCTGAATAATCTTCGGGGCTCAAGCGGAAAATATCAGCTTCAATAAGTTTTAACCTAAGTTTTTTATGCAGCTCAAAACTTTCGGATTGGGTTTCAGGAAATGCTTCGTCAATACCCGTTTTTAGTCTGTTAAAGGCACTTTTCGACTGTTGAAAATACAGGGCATTAAAATCTTTATCGGTCAATTCGTTTAGTTTCTGTTCAAAACGGCTGATTTTGTCGTTAAGCATCTGTCCACTGTTGCTGAAAATCCAAAATGAGATGGGCTTAAAATATGGATTCTTTTGGTCGGCAAACGATTTCTTTTTGAGTGGCGGAAGTTTTAAATCGACTGTTTTTCCGGGCTCCAGCAATAACATTCCGCGGTAAATTCCAAATTCAGAAAATGTAAAAAGCGGCTCATCAATTTGTATCGAAGTTTCACTTGTTCCTTCGTTGTTAAACTTTAAGGTAAAGGCTACTTTGTTGTTGTTCGAAATCGGGTCGGCAAAGGAATAAAAAATGAGCTGTTCATTGGCATATTCGGGATTGGTGCAACGAATGGTAGTTGCATCTCCATTAAATGGAAAATTCAGCGAACAGATGAGGATTATCAGAAATTGTATGCTATTGTTCATAGGTGTTATTCAACTTTAAAATCGCTCATGTCCAAGGCGCTGGGAAGAAACATACTTGCATCGCCGCCATGCGAAACAATATCGCGAATAATGCTTGCGTTAATCGGTGTATGTTCCGGGAGGGTGAGTAGAAATACCGATTCAATTTCGGGGTGCATTTTTTTATTAATTTGGGCAATGGCGCGTTCGTATTCAAAATCAGATGATGTACGTATGCCGCGTAAGATATATTTTGCGCCAACTTCTTTACAAAAATCTACCGTTAACCCTTCGTGCAGTCGCACTTCAATACCAGGTTCGTCCTTAAAAACCTGGTTGATCCATTTCATTCTTTTTTCAATGGGAAAGAACGATTTCTTATTGGCGTTGAAACCGATCATGACATAAATTTTGTCGAACATTGAAATGGCGCGTCGAACAATCGACTCGTGTCCTATAGTAAAAGGATCAAAAGATCCGGGGAATATGGCTATTCTTTCCATTTTGAATCGTTTAAAGTGCTTCAAAATTAGCTAAAAATGCTAAGTGTAAAAACGAAGACTGCAGCTAGTTTATTGCTTTTGCACGGTTTGAGCTCACAAACAGGATGTTACCCAGGTCGGTGTAGCCTTCGCTGAATTCTTCAATATTTTTCAGTGCATCGGTTGTAAACCCAATAATTGTAAGGTCGGCATCGGCCGAATATTTCATGATTTTACTTTTCCGGTCGCCCGATTCATACGGTACCATCGATATATTCGATGGGCTGATGGGCAAGCGTCCGGTTTTTATCAACTCCATTAATTGTTTACGTTTGTCTTCAACATCTTCTTCAGGGTAAAAGGCAAATATTTTAATTTTTCCTTTTTTCCATTCCGGATGACCTAAAATAATGTAACCCAATAAAATCATCAAATTGGCATTTACATAATCCTCGGGCCTTATCCAGATATGAATTTCTTTTTTATAACCAAAACTTTTGTACGATGTATTCAGAATACAAATATCGAAACCAGCCGATTCAACAATTTGATAATTGCCGGTAATTTCTTTTAGGTTGCCCGGGTCGGTTCTCGAGAACTCAAAAAGAATGAGGTTATTTCCCTTGCCCGAAATGCCTGAAAGCTGCACTACCTGTGCAATTGCCGAAGTGTACGATGGCGAGATTATCGTATCAAGATAAACGCGGTTTTGACTCCCTGCTGAAAGTTGAATGAGACGGTCGAGTATTTTTTTCGATTCGTTTGTATTCTTCTCGTTCAGCAAGCCTTTAATAAAATGAATGTAGGTGCCAAAGCCATATTTGTGCGAAATCCAGCGCATAATGTCGAATGCCGAGCGGCGTTTAAACGTATCGTGTGAAATACAAACACCAAAGGGACGCCAACTTTTGTCTTTTTCACTATCAGCACGTTGGAGAATAATTTGCAACTTGCGGCTCAGCTGGAAAATCACTCCCCTGAAAAGTTTATTCAATCCCTGGTTCTCTTCATTGTTTAACATGATGATGTAGTAAATCATGCTCATAATAATCACTGAAACAGCCGCGTAAGTGGCGTTCATTTTAAACATTAACCACATCGATGAAAGTGTTCCGAGAAGTGAAATATGCCATCTTGAACGGAATGTTGGACGGTAAGCCGGATCGGCAGCAAAATGCTCTAATAAAGAAATGAGGCAGATGGCGCTGTAGGTTACCATAAAGAACATGGCGATGATTTGTGCTACAAAGTTAACATCGCCAACTATTACAAAAATAAAAGCAATGATAATGGTGATTAATGATCCGTTAATGGGTTCATTATCGTTTTTTCTTCCTCGTGCAAACCATCTATTCACGTGTCCTTGCGGAAAAATATTGTCGTAGCCGATGGCTTGTAATGTACGTGGTGCAACCATTATCGAACCAAGTGCCGAACTTAATGAAGCAGCTGCCAGCCCGATAGGAATAATTGGTCCCCAAATGGCAATCTTGCTCATAATCAGCTGATCGGATGCCAGTTGTTCGGGCGAAGCAGATATCACAAATTTGTAGGCAATGGCAATATACACCAGCATGCCAACCACAGTGGCCCAAAGCGTACCTTTTGGAATCGATTTTTTGGGATCTTTTAAATCGCCTGAAAGCCCCAAGCCGGCGGCAAGTCCTGTAAATGCCGGAAAGATAATGGTGAAAACAAAAAAGAAATCGAGATTGCCTGAGACGGTGCTGTGAAAATCAACCGTTTCGGGTTTTAGGGAAGATTCGCCTAAAAAGAACATCGCGATAGAGGTTAATAGTATGGCAACTACAACATATAAAGCTTTCATGCCAACATTGGCTCCTTTTGTAAGGATTAATACTGAGAGTAAAACCATTGTGGGAATTGAAATCCACCGTCGGTCGGGGATTAGAAAATTGTACGTCTCACTTAGCCACCTGATAACCGGCTCAAACGCTTCGCCAAAAGCAATTACGTAAAAAGCAACGCTGATAGCTTGCGAGGCATATAACGCAATACCAATGGCGCCACCAATGTTTAACCCAAACGACCGGCTGATAATGTAATAAGCGCCCCCCCCTTGCACGCGCTGGTTGGTAGCAATCTCGGCAACGGCAAAAGCTGTGGGAATAGTAACGATATGGCCTAACACCACAATTCCAATTACGCCCCAAAAACCGACCTGGCCAACAGCCCATCCAAAACGCAGAAATAAGATTGCTCCCAGAATTGTAGATAGCGCGGTTAAAAAAACCGGCATTGTTCCGAATTTCGCATTTGTGTTTACCAGCGATTTTGCCATATTTACTCTGTTTGTAGTTTTAAAGGTGAAATATAATTTAGAAATTTCAAACTATTTCGAAAAAAATACTGGTGTTTGTCGCAATTAGCAAGGTTTTTAAGCTTTGTATGTCATTCATTTTCAATTACCCAAATGGCATCCAGCACTAACATGGAATCCACAGAAATGTTTTGATCTTTTGCTTTTTCAACTACACTTTTCATCCAGTTTTCATCACTTTTGATCCGGTTGATTACTTCCTGTATCTTTTGCTTTTTTAGTGCAGGGTCTTCAACACGTCCTTGTAATATATCTATAGCATCATCAACAAATCCCCAGGCCATATTTACCAGGTTCGATTCGGATGCAATTAGCAATACAACATCGCTGTTTTGAATAACCGAAGCTCGGTCGATTGACTTTACTTTTACGCTCGACTCTTTGCTCTCAGGGTAAACTTCGTTGTTATAATACCAAAACGATGTTTTATTAAAACTTTTTTCGCCTAAGCCTAAGTAATACCAATTCCAGTAAAAACTATCTCCAACTACCAGCATATTTGTTGTGTCGCTTCCTGTATAATCCCATTCAATGGTAGGATATGATAATGTTTGCGAAGGAAGACTCTTCAACAGATTCATTCCCCACTCAATATCATTATCGGTTCCCTGACTGTAATTTTGTTTTTGGATGTCGGTAATTTTCAGGTCTGGTAAGTTCCGCCCGGATAATTTCTCAACCTGTTGAATTAAACTGTCAGCAGCAATCGCTGCTCCGTATTCACTCCAGTGAATTCCGTATTTAGGATACAAAACATGCTGTGTTGTATCTTTCATTTCTAAAAACCAGCCGTTCACGTCAAAACAGTTTATACCATATTTGGGCAGTAATTTGCGGTATTCTTTATAAAATGTGCTGTCGGTTGCCTGGTCGTTACTACTATCGGGAAAATATTCGGGAAAATACGATGCCTTCCCCGGAGGGAGAACAACAATAAGTGTTTTCCCTTTCTTTTCTAATTCTGTTTGCAATTCTTTTAGCGCTTCTATTTTTTTTAGAAGGTCAGTCCGTCCTGAAAAATATTGCCCGTGATAAGCGTCGATATAAGCCTGCTCGAATAAGTAGTTATTTTTTCCAACAACTACTCCTTTCGCCGATGCCTGTTTAAACAGCGAAAACTGAATTTGATTATGCAGGCGCACTAAAAACGGGCGAAATCCAATATTGTCGTTAATGAATTTTTCCATGCCCGTTTGATACTCGTCATTGAACCAATCGGTAAAAGAAAACTCCGGTTTTGGTGCGATGACAACTCCTCCATGAAGCGGCTCTTCCTGAAATACGTTTACTTTAGCCTGTATTAGTGGTAAAATAAGCACGAATACGAAAGCAATAAACAGGACTAGTTTTGTTTTCTGATTCTTCATGATTAAAACCTAAAGTAAATAAACGGGTTAAAGTCGGATGAGGTAACAGCACTCAGATTAATAACAAGCAAGGCCAACAGAATTGCACTGGCTACGATATGTATTGAACGTTTATACTGGGTGTAAAATACAAATGTCTGTAGACGTTTTCCGAAATTGAAAAGCGTAATAATGGAGAACAATGCTGCCAGAATCATGATGTATTTCGATTCAGTCGAAATGTTATAATCTGCTGCAGACTGATCAGCCGAGAACATTTTTCCAAAGTAAAAACGAATGTCAGGTATGTTTTCGACACGAAATATTACCCAGCCAATTATTACTACTAAATAGGTGAAGAGTACGCGTGGCAGTTTTCCTATTCCTTTAAAAAGCTTTATTAGAAAAACGCGATCGAGGATAAGAAAACTGCCATGCCAGGCTCCCCAAATCACAAAGTTCCACGAAGCTCCGTGCCACAAGCCGGAAATTAAAAATACGGTAATTAAATTCACGTATAAACGCATTTTGGTTTCTACCCTGTTTCCGCCAAGTGGAATGTACAAATAATCGCGCATCCAGTCGCTAAGCGTGATATGCCAACGGCGCCAGAATTCGGTTATGTTTTGCGATATATAAGGGTTATTGAAATTCTCGGGAAACTTGAATCCAAAAATACGTCCCAACCCGATAGCCATATCGGAGTAGCCACTAAAATCGAAATAAATTTGAAACGAGTAGGCGAGTGCCGCCAACCAGGCTAAAGTGGTGGTAACCTCGGAGTGGGGGAGTGAATAAATCGCATCAACCTGCTCGCCCAATACATTTGCAATCAGCATTTTTTTTGATAAGCCAATTACAAAACGGTACATTCCGTGTAGCTTCTCGTTGATTGATTCATTTTTTCGTCGGTCAATAATATCGTCGGCAACCGTATTAAAGCGAACAATCGGACCGGCAATCAACTGAGGAAACATCAAAATATACAGGAAGTAATCGGCAATGTTTTTAAGTGGTGCATGCACTTTTCGGTAAACATCAATGGTGTATGTCATTGACTGAAAAGTGAAAAATGAGATCCCGATTGGTAAAGCTACCGACGTCCATTGCACAGAATGTTGTCCTGCAGCCTCGAGCAGTGCGTTAACATTCTCGATAAAAAAATTGGCGTACTTAAAATAGGCGAGTAATCCTATATTTATTAGAACCGAAGTCCAAAGGTAAAGTTGCCGGTGTTTGGCATCGCGATGTATCTGGCGTACAACATAAAAGTTGATGGTAAGCGATACCAGTAGCAGAAACACAAATTTAGGAGCACCCCAGGCATAAAACACGAGGCTTGAAACAAGCAGGACATAATTCTTGAATTTGTGCCCAACAGTGTGATATGCAATTAATACCAGCGGTAAAAAGATGCAAAGAAAAAGGATACTACTAAACAGCATATTTCTGAGATAACTTATTCAACAACAATTTCATATACTTTACCTTCGATATCGTTTTTTGGGAAAGGTACCCCATTTTGCGAGAAGGGCTGAAACGGCCACCACTCGGCATAATGGAATTCCTGCGTAATAATACACAACATTTGGTTATTGGGTATCGAGGTGTATTTGTCGTTCATATATCCACAAAGTTCCATATTATCAGGAGTTGGTCCTGCTCTCCAGATAATCTCGGTTGGTTTCCACTCAATTTCGTAGTAGAAAAAGTCGGGATCGTATAGTTTGTCGTTTTTAATCGGGTATTTCGATGTTACTGCTTTGTAGTGATCGGTCCAGCGGTGCAGCTCAAAAGTTTTGTCCTTAAACGAAATATTGTCAACTCCTTTGAAAAATTTCTTTGGATCCTGATTCGCCAAATCCCAGTTGGTACAGCAGAACATGACATTATCTGATTCCCGGTCGTCGTCTTTTAAAAACTCCTCGTTATCCCAGGTTGGCGATGTTTTTACAATCTCAATATCAATCTCGGAATAGAAGTAATTTTTCTGTTTTTTTTCTAACGACTCTTCACCGTCTTCTCCTTTCGGAATATACCCGTCGCTTTCGGCAGGCCGGCGGTTATTCCATTCGGCTTCGTCCTGGTAAATCAGCCAGAATGCATTTGTCAATCCGTTCCAAACATTGTCGTTATTTAATTGTCGCGGGAATTTTATTTTCCCCCGAAACTTTCCGTAGGTAAAACCGATCCGGGTTTTTGCCCCCACATTTTGCTTTCGTAATTCCTCCCCCTCAACATTGCCCGGATTAATTAAAGTTAGTGCACCGTCTTCTATATAAGCCGTTTCGCATGGCGTTTGGCTGTTAAATGAATGGCCTACAATTAACTCTGTAGAATCGTATCTTTCCATGGCACCAAAAAAATCATCCTGAGAATAGGATTCGTCAATTACATCACGAATTAAAGGAACATTTCTCATTGTGTATCCTCTGTCGATGGCATGCGAATATTGCTCGAAATGAGCATTCTCATATAAATTTTCAGTGCTGTTGCACATATCCGACTGGTATTGTGTATCGATATTTTCGTCGCGTTGTTGAGCCGGATTTATGTATAAGCCTTTAGCCGGATCGATGGTTGCCGATACTTTTAGAACTCGTTCTGAAGTTACCACAGATACTCCCTCCATTTTGCTGCCTTCTCCATTTCGGAAGTAGTAAAACGGGTTAATAAACGAACCGTTACCGTCGGTTTGTCCGACGTTCTTGATGTAATCAGGAATTTTTTCATAAGCTGCTTCATCAGCTACAACCAGCATAAACTCGTAGTTTCCAACGCGTGGATTTCTTTTCCAGCGATGATTAAAATCGCCTTTTCGTGATTCGTCTTTGATCATCCACAATGCATCGAGGAACAGTTGTTGCTCGATATCCCGGTTTTCTTTCTCCGCCTTCGCCTGAATTGATTTGATCCATTCAGGGGTATTTCGCATGGAATTTTTGAGATTTTCAATACGTTCCTTGCTAAAAACCTGCTTGCTCATATCGCCACCATAATACAGGCGTTCATCTCTGGGATTTCCAACAATCCGAAATTCATCTGTTACACTGTAGCCATTCACTGTCTTAAAACCAGTTGAAACATCTTCCCAACTTCCATAAAAATTTTCGTGACAATAGGGGTGGATGGCTCCATTCTTCTCCTCCGGAAATTTATAGCTGCTATTCTGGTAGTATATTTTGTAATAGTATTGATTGTCTGAATTTGGGTTGTCGATTTCAAAACTAAATGAAAAGGATCCATCGCGGGTTTGGTTTGAGGTTGGGATAATTATCCCATCAACAATGGCATTGTCTAAATCCATTGTGAAAGAAACGGTATCATTCCCTCCCAAATTGGTAAGGGGATTGAAATTTCTGATTATGCTATCTGTAGTGTTTGAACACGAATAAAGTATTGAGCTTATCGTGCCCATCAACAATATAAATTGAAATAGCTTGTTCATTCGGAATATCTTTTGGTTTTATATAAATAATTTAGTCAAAATATGATTTATAGGCTACTTGTTATTCGTCTGTTTTTTCTTGTTCATTGGCTTCCATCTGTTCCCAATTATCGTAATCGTAAATATTTCCTTTCACCTTAAACGATTGACGGATATTATATTTCGACCGGGTTTTCAGGTCCTGATGCCACCAGGTCAGGAAGGTATAGATTTCGCGTCCAACCTGCTCTTCTCCCTGGGTTGGATCGTTGTCGTTAAATAAAATCGAAGGAACATCAGCATTACTCATTGTTCGCCAATCTTCTTGCAGCGGTCCTTCAGCATTAAAATCCTTTACCAGCATTAAGCAATTTAAGCGAAGAAACAGGTCTTTTCTGAACTTGTCGTAGTTATAGTTTTCTAAAGGAACATCTACATCTGCTTTTCCATCATAATGGTACCATTCCGGACCATGATCGGATGCAATTACAATTTTGGTGTTATCGTAAACATTGTTTTCCTGTAACCATTTCATCCATTTCGAAAAGTCTTTAAAAAACTTCACCTGATTTCGGTAAGGACTAATATTTTTGGTGATTTGTCCATTCTCAACCACGTTCCATGGGGCATGTGTATACGAAGTATGAAAGAAAATAAAATTCTTGTCGGTACTGGTATTTACCGAAATATTGGGTAGTATTTGCACAAAATAGTGCGGAATAGTTTCGTTGTTCTTCTGATACGACTCATTGAACTGAACCAACCAATCCCGCTCGTTATAAATTATTGGTTTTAGACATAGAGGAGCTCCATAAAAAAGTGAGTTTTCCCAAAAACGGGTATACCAAATTTCAACACTGCTTCCAAGTTTTAGAACCTTATCCCACGATGGATCCCACCATGGAATAAAATTATCGAAACGATCATAATCAACACTTGAGTAACCCATTTTTCCACTCGAAAAGTAGTAGTCGTTTTCTTTTATTCGGTCGTAGAAGGTTTCGGTTGCTAGGCGGTATTTTTTCAGGATAGATTCTTCGTCCATTGCATTCATATTGGCAATATTAAAGTCGTCTCCACACATCATTGCGGGCATCGATGCATAGGTAAAATTCGATGTAGAAACCGTATTCGGGTACCACTTGAAACCTTTGAAAATTTCTTTATACTCGGGATGCTCCTCGAGAAGGTCTTTCATATACCAGCCCTGTAATCCATCCGGAATAAAGAATAAAATGTTTTCCTTGGTTTGCGAAAACGGTATTACCTTTTCAACAGCTACTCCGTTTTTATCTCCCTTTTTCTCAACAAAAAGATTGCCTTTGGTGCCAGCAACGTAGCTACTCTGCCCAATTGTTAAAATGATAAAAGCTATAAAAGCTATCGATACATATTTATGGTAGTTCTTTTTTATCAGGAACGAAACGAATGTCATCGCTGCGATAATAAACGCAAATTCCAATACGTAAAACCACAAATTAAATGCGAGTTTGTTTTCTTCCGAAAACATGGCGTCTTGCAGCGTTCCTACATTTACAGGCACAAGAAATGTATTCACATAAAACAATATCGATAAACCCAGCATCAGCTTTGTGAGCCCTTTTCGCAGTTTATTGGGAGCAACCAAAAACAGAATCAGTGCAAAAAGAAAAGAGTATGCCGCAATGCTAAAATTGTTTTCAATAATGTCGGTAGCCACAAAGTTGAAGTTGTACGGAAAAGATGCATAAACCATCATAGGTTTCCACCAAAATACCAGTGTTACTAAATAGAATGTTACCAACGCAAATGCAATGATCCATTTTCTGCTGAAGTCATTTTTTTGTTCCGGCTTCCTTTTTATAGCGAAATAAAATGGCAAAACGGAGGACAAAATTCCAGCGAAGATAATGGAGGCAAAGTTGCACTGTTCTTTAATACTTTCCGGTAGCGATAACCAACTGAAAAGCACAAAGCTGTTGCGCATGGTAACCAAAAATATTTCGATTTGAATAAGCATTAAAATACTTGATATAATAAGCGACAGACTCCATAATAATGAGCCTCGGTATTTAGTGCTAAAAAACCTGATTGCCAAAAGTATTTGTAACGGAATGAGCACAATGCCAGATAAAACAAGTAGTTCATTATTTACTCCGTGATAATAATATTTGCCGGAAAGATAAAAATAGATAACAGCGGCAAACGCTATATAAATGTATCTGTGATCAATGTCGAGCGTTTGAATTTTATGTGTCGCTTTTTGTACCGGTGTTTTTATCAAAATGCACCACCATACAATAAGAATTGCTGCCCCTGACAGTTGAAGGGCCAGACCAATAAAATGATCAAAGCGGTGTGTAATTGACCAATAAACAACCGCAAGTAGCGCAACTATAACCGACCATTGAGTTGTCTGGAAATATTGTTTTTTATTCTTTCGAATATCTTCCCTTACAGTTATTCGAAACGATCTGAAAAGTAAACCAATTAAGCTGGTTAAAAGCATTGAACCAAACAAAGATGCAAGGATGCGCGCAGGCAGCGGCTCTAAACTACGACTTAAAGCCCAGTTAATTTGACCGATCACGGTTAGAAATGTTAAAACAAAAAAGACTGCCGGGAGTAGAGTCGATGAGGACATACTTGTAACGGCCTTGTCGGACTGTTTAAATACTTCCCTATTAGTAATAAACAGGCGCAAAAATGCAAACACGTTGTTCATTGTCCAGTAAAGTACCAACCCCGATGGTAGATTGAAAAGCAGAACAAGAAATACCCCGGCAATAACCACCATTTGTTTGCGTTCAGACGTATTTCCATGGCGGGTGTAAAACCATGCTGTCAGTAAATTTACAACCGTCATTAAAATAGGGAGTACGTTTACAATTCCAAAAAGGTGATCAGGTTTTGAGAGATCATCTAAAGGACCAAATGAAACACCTTCTATGGCTTCCAGATTATCGAGGTATTGATATGCAGCAATAAAAAATGGTATCTGCACCAGCAGGCTAAGTATCGGAACGAGTGCTTTAAAGTGGCTGTATCCAAATTGTCGGTTTAGTGTTTTTAGGTAATAGTATCGTTCCTGCCCGGTATACACCTGCTTAATTTCATCAATCAAAGGCTGCATTCTTTTCTTAACAGCATCATCGCTTTTTTTGGCCTTTTCGATATAGATAAATATGGGAAGCAACAACAACGAAATAGCAAAGCTTAAAAGTAGTATTGCTACTCCATAACTGCCAGTCAGGTTATAACCGACTTCGAAAATGGTACGGACTAAAAAAATAAATGGTGAGAATATTTTATCCATATGTGGTTATTTTGTTCTGGTCCAATTATTTAAATCAAAAATATTGTCTTTAATATGATATGTATTTCTAATCGGATGTTTCTTATATTTTGCAAATGATCCTTGCCAATCAACATGGAAGGATGTTACTGTACGTTGATCCATTGCTTTCAACGAATCAATATAATCATTGTTGAAGGCTATGTACGAAGCGTCGGCATTGGTCATTAGCATGTTGTCTTCTGTAAAATCTGTTTTTGCATTGAAGTCTTTTACCATAAGCAAGGCATTAAGCCGCCAATATTTTTTTAAGTTTAAATCGAGTGATTTTGCAACATTTTCATCCCAGTTTTTAGGCATTGGTAACGATATCTCACCATCGTGATGCCCCCATGAAATACCATGATCCGACACCACAATAATTTTTGTGTTATCAAAAACATTTTCTTCTCTCATCCAGTTAAACAGTCGCGCATACTCTTGCATTACCCACAGATTGTTGTCGTACGGATGAACATCGACTTCAAATGTAGCATCATCGTTTAAAATATACCACGGATTATGGCCTGAATGATTGTGAAGGTAAATAAAGCTTGGCTCCTTAGATGAGGCATCAGAAAGATTGACCAGCAACTTCAAATAATTGTATTTATCCAGATCTTGTGAGATCTCGTCAGTCTGAATAATCCACTCTGCATCGTTATATAAGGCGGATTTCATAAACAATGGAGAACTGAACAGTAAGGCATTTTCCCAAAGTCGGTTATACCAAACTTCAAATGTTTTTAGTTTGAAATTATTTTTTAGAGCCAATTCATCAATTTTACTACCATATTCGGGTATAAAGTTTTCTATTGCATTGTAATTTGCCCGGGAATAATGCATGTGAGTACTTGTCATTGAGTATCCATTTGCATGAACTTTATTAATGAACGAATCGGCCGCATCGGTTATTTTATACCGAATATCATGTTTGGAATCGGCATTTAACGAATCGGCATAAAACCGGGTTCCGGACATAATTACAGGCACCGAAGTGTGGGTGTAATTAGAAACAGAAACACTATTGGAATACCACGTAAAACCCGTATATGATTCGCGTAAATCATTGTTCTCCCTCATCATCTGTTCGATAAACTTTCCTTGAATTCCATCAGCTAAAATAAAAAGTATATTCTCTTCTGACTTCGAGAACATTATTTTATTCTGCGACAAATCCATGTTATCGTTTCCGGAATCAGATTTTGATTGATGAACGGCAAATAATGCCTGGCCTGCAACCAATAGATGTAAGCTAAAAATAGCCCATATCAGATAGTTGTTGTACCGTTTTTTCAGAATTTGGGTAAATAAAAAACCAAGGGCTAATATTATTCCTAGCTCTAACAGATATTTTGAAAAGGGCGCTGCAAGATTCTGTGCTTTCGAAAACTTGTCAATTTGAAGCGAACCTAAATCTAAAGGAATAACAATACTGTTAATGAAACTCAGGATTGAAGTTGTCAAAAATACGATTAATACAAATGGTTTATAGCTACGAGGTACAATAAAAAAGAACGCACAAAGTAATCCCGAGATCATTAAAACGAAATGAAGATTTTTGGTGAAAATATCTACAGCATTAAAATCGAATTCGCTGGGCAATGAGGCGTAAACCATCAAAGGATGCCAAAAGAAAATGAGTGCTGTTGTGAAGGTAACAGTCAGAGCTGCAAGTATCATATCTGATACCCATTTCGCTTTTGGAGATATTTTAAAATCGGACATTGTCCGTAACAGCATCAACCCCAAAATAATTAAGCCAGGTTTTACTATTCCTTCGGCTGTGTTGTCGCCCAAAATATTAATACGCAGACCAAATAATCCCAGCTTTAGCGGAGTGTCGGCTACAAACTGCGCAACATATAACAGTTGAATTGTGGTTAAAACAAGAATTATAAATCGTATAACATATGCTACCCATTTTATGGCCGGTTTTCGATTATACACGAATATCGAGTATAGCAATTGAGATACTACTATTGTGATTAATGAAGCACTCAGGAGATGAGAGTAACCTTCGCCTGGGTAATATTTGTGCGACACATAGAAATATATCCCGGCAATAAAAAATACCAATGGTAAATGATTTGGAATATGGCTATGTTGCAAGGTTTTATTAATGGTGCGGGCAGGTAGTATTAACAATTGAAAAAGCACGATGAGTAGCACACAAGCGCCAATAAAAAGAAGTGTATTGTTCAGAAAATCATTGTTTTCAAAAACAGTATAAAGAATAAGGTTTACAAATACACTTAAGGGCAATGAGGCATGAAGACAATGCATATAATTGCGCTTATTCTGATTGAAAACATAAATAAATTTAGCTCTGTAATTTTTCCAGATAGGCGCTGCAAGTGACACCAAAATTAAACACCCAAAAGCACCTAAAAACAACCGAAGAGGTAAACTTGCAAAGCCATGTTCCATCGCCCAGTTAATTTGAGCGATAAACATCACCGAAACTAAAAATAAATAAGATGAAAGGAGTGTAGTTTTTATTTCAAAAGTGAAGTTATATCTTCCTTTAAAAACTTCTCTATTGGTAACAAACAGGCGTAAAAATGCAAATACATTATTCATTGTCCAGTATAGAACCAGACCTGATGGCAGATTGAAAAGCAGAACAAGAAAAACCCCGGCAATAACAATCATTTGTTTGCGCTCCGATGTATTGCCGTTGCGTGTGTAAAACCAGGCTGTCAGTAAATTCACAACCGTCATGATTATCGGGAGCACATTCACTATCCCAAACAAATGATCGGGTTCTGATAGATCAGCTAATGGACCAAACGAAACGCGTTGTATAGCTTCCAGATTGTCGAGGTACTGATAAGCGGCTATAAAAAATGGGATCTGTACCAAAAGACTAAGTATCGGAACAAGGGCTTTAAACTGGCTGTATCCAAACTGTCGGTTAAGTGTTTTAAGGTAATAATAGCGCTGCTGCCCAGTATACACTTGTTTAATTTCGTCAACCAAAGGCTGCATTCTTCTTTTTATAGCATCGTCGCGTTTTTTGGCTTTTTCGATATAAATAAAAATGGGAAGCAACAACAGCGAAATCACAAAACTTAACAGAAGTATAGATACGCCGTAGTTATCTGTTAGGCTATAACTGATTTCAAAGATCTTACGGATAAGGTATATAAACGGTGCTAATAGTTTATCCATAATTGGTTATTTTATTCGCGTCCAATTATTAATATCAAAGATGTTTTGATTTATCTCATACTGGCGTAAAATTGGATAGACTTTATTCTCATTCATTTTTATTTCCCAGGATACTTTTACAGCATCAAGCGTTCTGTTGTCAATAGAATCAATCATTAATGGCGAATTACCGTTAAACGAAATATTCTGGACATCAAGCGTACTCATTAATGTTGAATCTGTTGTTATCTCTCCTGTGGAAGAAAAATCTTTTACCAATAATAACGAAGAAAAGTTCAACATATCGGCCCAGGGAACTTTATCGTAATTAATGTTTTTATAAGGGTGATTAATCATTACCGCAGCTGTATCTTTTGCGTGGCGTAAGCCATGATCACTGGCAATTATAATACGCGTGTTATCATATGTATCTATGGCTTTTAGAACCTTCAGCCAGTTGGAAACAATATCCAATCCCCACTTATTATTTGTATAAGGATCTACATTTTGTACAAATGAACCGTCCTCGGCGATGATATCCCACGGGAAATGTGTTGCTTTGTACGACATGAATGTGAATGTTTTTTTGCTCGCTCTGTTGTCGGTGATATAGGGCAATGCACGCAACGAATTATAATGTCGGGTTATGTCATTTTGTTCATTCATTCCCTTCTGTTGCATATGCCACGAGCCATTGTCATAAATTACAGGTTTAAATAACAACGGAGAGCTAAAAAACAAGGCATTATACCGCAGTATTTCAACTCCAATATTGCGACTCTGGCCAATGTTCAACACCTTTTTCAAGGGGCTCCAGTTATCGCTCCAAATTGGGATATAACGGTCGTAAGTACCTTTGTCAATCTTGCAATAAGGTAAATCGCTACAGGTATAAAAGTATCCATTTTCCTGCGATTTATCGCGTAGCTGTTCTCCGGCCATTGTCATTTTTTCCCTAAGCGTGTGCTCTTTATCCTCATCAAGAACTAATGGCGCGAAATCATATCCGCCAATCAGGCCAGGCATAGATCCACCCGTGTAATTCGTAGATGAAACGGTATTGGGGTAATAGGTGAAACCATCAAAAATAGTTTTGGTTTTAGGATTTTCATCCAGATAACGCTGAAAATACCATCCTTCAATCATGTCCAGCATTATAACGACTACGTTTTCTTTGTCTTTCGATAAGGTAATATTATGATCTGAAATATCAATGTTTTTTGATAGGCTTACAATTCTGTCGCCCTCATTAATACGATGAAGGTCTTTCGATTGTATAGCATAAAGCGCCTGACCAATAACTATCAGATTCAGAATAATAAGGAGTATATTGAGGTGGCGTATTTTATATTTCCGGAATAGTAATCGAACCAGAAAAAAGAGCCCAACATTAGCAAATGCCTCTAACAAATACTCTAGATATGGTGTATCAATCTCACTACTTCTGGAGTAGTTTAATCCTTGCAGCGTTCCTACATTTATTGGAATTATACTGCTATGAATAACACTAATAAACACCAGCATCACGGAAATGACAGAAAAATAGAAACGAACACTTTTGGGAAGAAGCCAGTATAGAAATAGCAATCCCAAAATAATTTGAGGCATTAGAATTAAACCACTATTTATTATTGATTTTGCTCCAAACTGAAAAGCTTCAGGGAAAGTTGAGAAAGTAACTAAGGGATTCCAGATTAGCACAAAACCTGAAACGAATAGAACGCTCAGAAAAAACGAAATGAAGCCCGGATTTAATTTGGTTTTGGCCTTGCTTCTGAATGTAAATGGCAATATGATAAAGACAAACAGCAAGCCCCATAACGCAACATCCTGCATTTTTGAGTTGGTTTTGCTATTTCCAAAATTCAATAACTCAAGTATGTGAGTATTTTCTAAAGAGAGAAAGTGAAAAGCCTGAATAACTAGGCAGATCAACAAAATGAACTGGAAGAAATACTTAAACTTTATTTCCGATAATAGCTTTGTTTTAATCACACAAATAATCTGAAGAATTACCGATAGCACTAAGGACATTATTGCTAAATCTTCATTTACTCCGTTGTAATTAAAAAGTGATGCCAGGTATAGATATAGCGAAACAAATAGTGCTGACAGTATAACAGCTGTAGGTGTTTTTTCTATTCCATTTTTAATGGCAGAGTAGTAGATGCTTAAAGTACTTGCTATAAAAGATATAATTAATGCCGCTATTGTGCGCCCAACTATTTTACTAACCACATGAAGTTGTTCACTAATAATTGTAGTATAAAATAGTTGCAGGATTATGAATGAAATAATCGTAATGGAAAGATAGCTTTGCCAGTTAAGTGATAGCTCTTTTTTCAGTTTTGTGCGAAATATATAATACCACTCTTTCTGATCTGGTTTTTTATTTGCTTCAATTGAATCAGGTACATTTTTTCGACTAAACACTTCTCTGTTAGTAATGAACAGGCGCAAAAAGGCAAACACATTATTCATTGTCCAGTAAAGAACCAAACCTGATGGTAGATTGTAAAGCAGAACAAGAAAAACCCCGGCAACAACAGTCATTTGAATTCGCTCCGATGTATTGCCGTTTCGGGTATAGAACCAGACTGTCAGTAAATTTACAAGCGTCATTAATATGGGAAGCACATTCACGAATCCAAACAGATGATCGGGTTCTGAAAGATCAGCTAGTGGGCCAAATGAAACACCTTGAATGGCTTCCAAGTTGTCGAGGTATTGATATGCGGCAATAAAAAAAGGTATCTGAACTAACAGGCTAAGTATCGGAACGAGTGATTTAAACTGGCTGTACCCAAACTGTCGGTTAAGTGTTTTTAGGTAATAATAACGCTCCTGTCCGGTGTACACCTGCTTAATTTCGTTTACCAAAGGCTGCATTCTTCTTTTTATAGCATCGTCGCGTTTTTTGGCTTTTTCGATATAGACAAATATGGGAAGTAGTAACAGCGAAACGGCAAAACTTAAAAGCAATATTGATACGCCATAGTTGCCTGTTAAACTGTAACAGGCTTCGTAAATGGTGCGGATGATGTATATAAATGGCGATAATATTGAATCCATAAAATGAATAGGATTTGTTAGCGAGACCCGTATTAGTTATTTACAATGTCAATAATCTGATTGGCTACAGTTTCACCGGCTTTGCCAAAATTGTATACCGATTCATTCCGTAATTTTTCCAGGGTATTTACACTCGGATTTTCAATTGTTTCAGTTACAATCGCTCCAATATCATCAATGTCGTTTTCGTCGAAATTTTTGCCTAAACGTGGTCGCTCGCGCATTTCCCACATCTCGTAATCCAACTCGCTTCCTTCGAAACCAAGCATCGCATCGGCCTCGGTTTTAAGCAGTATTACAGGTTTTGCATACAAAAATGCGTAATCCCAAATAACGCCCGACAGATCACTTATCATCGCGCTCGATTTTTCCATACTTGCATTTCCCAGAGGATTTCTATCCACTGAAAAACGTGGCTCGTTTTTAAAGTGCTTTTCAATTTCTCCAATCACCTCCGGAAAACTCACATAGCTTTGCGGATGAGGACGAAGAATAACGTCAAAGCTTGTATCTTTCAGCAGATTTTCGAAAAAGCGAACTCCAAAACGGTTTAATATTGAATATTCTTTCCAGGTTGGCGCGACCAAAACTACTTTATTGTCGAGCTTTGCAAACCCATTTTTTTTGTTGTGTTCCAACATTACATCGTAATAAGTGAGCCCCGATTTCAAAAGTAGTTTTTTATCCGTTCCTCGTTTTTCTTCCAGTTTCTTAATCCCTTCTATCTGATGATAGCCTGAACAAAATACCGAGTCGAAATAATCGAATGCAAACTTCCGGTACGAAAAGATGTCGATTGGGGCATGAACAATGTGTCCGTAGTGTTCAACGTTTTTCGAGCGGCGAATCATCATAACATCCAACTGCGGCGTGGTCATTCCAACAAATTTGGCCTTCAGTTTATTCAAATAAACCGATGTCATGGTCAGGTTGCCAATGTATTTTGCCTTCATTAACGACGATTCATACGCTAACCCGGGATCATTTTCATCCGATGTCAGATAGCCGCATGGTACATTTTTTTTCTCCAATGCCTGAATAACCGGTAAAAAAACATTCCAATATTGTTTCCCTTCCGAATAGAACAGGATATCATGCCCTTCAAAATCGTAATTGTTTCTAAAGCCTTTCCCTTTTACAAAATTTACGATTCGGTAAAAAGAACCTTTCAGGGTGAAAGCAAGCGTTGCACCAATTGCAATAAATATATAGAGCAAAGCACTTGTTGATGCGGGATCGATGTATAATAGAATCATAGGTTGAGTTTAAGTGGTTCTGGCAATAAATTGAGAGATTGTCTCGCTGGTTACTTTTCGCGGATTATTACCTAAACGCTGTGTATTTACATTATCAATTATGATAGAACGGTCGAAGTTCTCGATTAGTCTTGATATGGATGTTTCAATGCCAATTTTTGAGAAATATTCCTGCAGATCAGTTTTCGCATTGTCGCTATTCGTGTTGAATGCTTTAAAAAATAACTCGATTCGTTGGCGCACTGCATCAGCTCCACGTTTATCCATACAATCGGTAGCGGTAACTGCATAATTAAACTCAACAAAAAAAGGCAGGCTCATTGCAACAGCATGACCGTGCGGAATGCCATAGTAGCTGGTAAAAGCGTATGAAAGTGCATGCGGAGCTGTTGTGCGTGTTATGTTTATGGCTTTACCCGCAAGGTAAGCCGCTGTTTGCATGGCGGCTTTTGCTTCTTCTGTGTTATTATTAACTGCATCTGGTAGGTTGTTGTGCACTAACGATATAGCTTCTTCTGCATAAGTGTTTGATTCTTCTGTTGCATTAACGCACCAAAGGGCTTCAACAGCTTGGCACAAAGCATCCAGCCCTGTACATGCTGTCAAATATGGCGGTGCCGACATTGAAAATGTGGGATCGAGATAAACATATTCAGGATAAATATATTCCGATGAAATGGAATATTTCTTTTTCCCGATGTACATTACCGAAAATTGGGTAGCCTCGGCTCCTGTTCCCGCTGTTGTTGGAATGGCTAACAGAGGAATGCCGGTTTCGGTTATTTGTTCATTTCCTTTTATTACACGTTCCAGGTTGCAGTTTTTATATGCCAGCGCTTTCATCATCTTGGCAATATCTATTGCTGTTCCTCCACCAATTGCAATAATAAGTTTAAATGTTCCCGAGTTAATCAGGTCTAGTCCCTTCTTTAGGTCGTCGTACTTTGGGTTCGGATTAAAATCGGAAAAAGTAGAATAACCGCTGCCAATTAATTTTATTATGAATGTTTCAGCCCCTGAATATTTATACGAACGTTTTGTGTGTACAACACAAATATTCTCAGGTTTGTGTGCTGAAAGTAGCTTCTTTAATTCGGCGTATTCGTTATTCTGATAAATGACATGCTGCATGGTTTACTTTGATTTAAAGTTTTGCATCAAAGCTTTTTTGTTATCCACAGGTTTTACTGTTGGACGACCAAGATCGTCGCGCGATCCAACTTTTGTTTTTATTTCAATAAGGGCAGGTCCTTCAATTGCGTCAATTTCTGTAAGTACTGAATTCAAAGCTTCAGATGAGGAAACTGAAATAGCTGATTTATAATTACTGGCCTCCGCAATTTTAACCACATCAATACTGTCGGCTACAGTAGGTTGGCCACCAACCGATTCGTGCGAACCGTTGTTTATCACAATATGAATGAAATTTTTGGGAGATACTGCTCCGTTTATCGCCATCGAACCCATGTGCATCAACAAGGCACCATCGCCATCAATACAAATTACTTTACGATTGGGTTTTGCAATGGCCATTCCAACGGCAATCTGGTTGGCGTGACCCATACAACCAACGGTCAGAAAATCTGAATCGTGTCCCTGACCTAATGCTTCACGTATTTCAAATAACTCTCGCGAGGTTTTGCCTGTTGTAGAAACAATTATCTCGTTACCCGATAGTTTTTCCACTATTTGCTTAATCGCTTCTTCCCGAATTAACGTGTAGCTATTCTTGATGGTGGCTTTTAATTTATACCTCTCGAATAGTCCTTTGCGGATTACCAATGCGTAAGGTTGATTATTTTCGGAAATATGTGTAATGGCCAAATCAAACTGCTTTTTTGCCTCATCGGCATCGTCGCTGAGTATCTGATAAGGAACTTCCATCGTTTCGAGTAAATCCAATGTTAAACGGCCTTGTGCAACGTGCTGAGGTTCGTCTTTTTTCCCGGGTTCTCCCCTCCATCCAATCATCATTAATAGTGGAATATTGTACACTTGTTTATTGGTAAGCGAAAGCAGTGGATTAACTATATTGCCTAAACCGGAATTCTGCATGTAAACCAGTGGAATTTTCCCGGATGCCATGTGGTACCCGGCAGCAAGTGCAACTGCATTTCCTTCGTTAGCAGCGATAATATGCTTTTCCGGAGAAGTATGATCAGTTATATACGCACAAATATCTTTTAGCAGCGAATCGGGGACACCACTAAAAAAATCGATGTCAGCGTTTGTCAGCCACTTATAAAAAAGTTCCGGTTTTATCATTTTGAATTGATGTTATAACTACTCATAAGTTTTGTCTTGCGTAATATGTAGCTTCAGCAACTATTTAGTTCCCGGAATAAGTTCCAGAATTTCTTTTATCGACATGCACTTATTACTTACTTCCAACGAGCGTTCGTGTTTAAGAATACCTTTTGCCACATCCATCATTGCAGGGTAGGCTGCTCGAAGGAGTTGGTTGGCATAAATTACAACATTAACGCCCGCATCAATAAGTTCCTGCTCTTTCATATGATTATAGCTTGTTGGCACAGCGATAAGTGGTGCACGTTTTTCAAGCTTATTATAAGCATCGCAGAATTCCATAATCTCTTTACCGTCTTTCTGTCTGCTGTGAATCATAATTCCATCAGCACCGGCAGCAATATAAGCTTCAGCACGCTTCAGTGCATCTTCAATTCCTTTATTCAAAATTAAGCTCTCAATACGGGCAATAATCATAAAGTCTTTGGTGACTTGTGCTTTTTTTCCCGCCCGAATTTTAATGCAGAAGTTCTCGATGCTATCTTGAGTCTGGGCGATATCGGTTCCGAAAAGAGAATTCTTTTTTAAACCCGTTTTATCTTCAATGATAATTGCAGAAACGCCTAAACGTTCCAACGAACGAATCGTAAAAACAAAGTGCTCGGGAATACCACCTGTGTCGCCATCGTAAATAATGGGTTTTGTTGTAACTTCCAGAATGTCGTTCAATCCATGAAGACGGGATGTTACGTCAACTGCCTCAATATCGGGTTTTCCTTTTATTGTAGAATCAGTAAGGCTGCTTAACCACATGGCATCAAACTCACGCTTTTGTCCGTTAACTTCCACATTCGAATTTTCAACGATCAAACCTGTAAGGCCGTTGTGTGCTTCCATTACTTTTACAATAGGTTTTGCATAAATAAGGCGACGGAGTTTACCCATCCGAACCTCGGGAGTTGTGCCAATTTCTTTTATACTTTGATTCAATTGCGACGACGAAATACCTGCTGTATAAGGAACTTCGATAAGTTTTCCATCCCACTGTGCCAGGGTGTCAATTACTTTCTGGCGAGTTTTACTCTGCACGCCAGTTTTCCAATCGTCGCCATGAACTACAAAATGCGGTTTATATTTCTCCAGGTTTCGGGTATAATCCAGTTCCTCCTGAGGGACAACTTGGTCTACGCCTTTTATGTTTTCAATTACGATTTTACGTTGCTCATATTTTAAGGTAGGTAGCCGCTTATAACTTGCAATTGCTTTGTCGGTTAATAAGCCAATAGTTACTTTTCCTAACTTGCTGGCTTCCTTTATAATATTCAAATGGCCGGGATGAATCAAATCTGCACTCATCCCAACGTATACCAATTTGCTCATTTAACTTGATTTTGTACAAAAATACTTAAATACTTGTTTTAAACAATTTGTACAGATGCTCATTTGGAGGGTGAATTCGAGTTAGAACGTAAAATATTAAAGAGAAGATTTTGTGGTTTAGTCGTCTGTGATTCTGCGCAATTTAACCTTTCCGGCCAACCGCGTTGCAAAGGTTGCAAAGGCAACTACCGACACCGAAGAAATAGGCATTAAAATAGCTGCCACCACCGGCGAAAGATTTCCACTAAGCGCAAAAGCAATTCCGATAATATTGTAACAAAATGAAATGGCAAAACTAAGTTTTACAATGTTCAGCGATGTTTTTGTGAAACGTATAAAGTTTGCCAGCTGATTAAATTTTTCTGCTTCAAGAACTGCATCGCTTGCAGGCGAGAAGTGGTATACTTTATCTGCAATGGTAAGTGCCACATCGCTTTGCATTAATGCGCCGGCATCGTTTAGTCCATCGCCGGTCATAAGCACGGTATTTCCTTTGTTTTGTTGTGATTGTATAAAAGCAGCTTTGTCGCCGGGTTTCTGGTCGAAAAGCATATGCTCCTTTTCAAAAAATTCTGATAGGTTATCGGCTTCAGCATCGTTGTCACCCGAAATTAGGAAAAGGCTAAACCCCTGTTTAAGCGAACTTAATACCTTATTAAAACCTGAGCGGTACTGGTTGCTAATCGTAAAATGTCCTTTCAGTTCATCATCAATAGCCACATAAACCATCGAAGTTTTTTTCTTTTGAGAAGTGGGTGAGTTGGTCACATATTCTTCTGAGCCGATACGCAGGTTAATGTCGTTTACTTTCCCAAAAATCCCGCGCCCGGCAACTTCCACAAAATGCTCCGGCGCATGGTATGGCAATCCGTTAAATGATTGCGAAAGTGCTGTACTCAACGGATGTGTCGATTGTCGGGTAAGCGAGAAAATAGCCTCTTTTTCGGAGGATGAAAGTTCAACTCCTGAATAAACTACTTTGTTTTGGTTGGGCTGAGTTAGTGTCCCGGTTTTATCAAACACAATGCTGTTAATGTGCGAAAGCTTTTCAATTACCTCAGTGTTTTTAATATAAAGACCGCGCTTGCCAAAAATACGCATGGTATTACCAAAAGTGAAGGGAATAGAAAGTGCCAAAGCGCAGGGACAAGCCACAATTAAAACGGCAGTAAAAACAAATATTGCGGTATGCATTTCTCCTTTAATTGTCCAAAAAGTAAAGCCAATTATTGCAATGGCAATTACAATCAAGGTAAAATAATGACTTATTTGATCTGACAATGTTTTTAAGGAGTCGCTTGGTTTTTCGTACGATTTATCCTGGTTCCAGAGTTTGGTGAGGTGACTCTGGTTTACTTCTTTTTTCACCCGAATACGAATTATCCCACCCATTTGTCGTCCTCCGGCATAAATAAAATCGCCGGGTTTTTTAACAATCGGAGTGGATTCGCCGGTAACAAAACTGTAATCGATTCGGCCTTCGCCATCGATCAACTCTGCATCAGCCGGAACGAGCTCTTTATTCCGAATAATCAGCTCATCGTCCACTTCAATTTTTTCAATCAGAATGCTTTCTTCAATCTGTTTGTTGATTTTAGTAACGGCAATCGGGAAATACGATTTGTAATTGCGGTCGAACGATAGGGCTTCGTATGTTTTGCTTTGGTACCATTTTCCTACTAAAAGAAAAAAGATGAGGCCCGACAAACTATCACTGTAACCCGGACCACCTGTAAAAAGCACCTCGTAACTGGTAACCACGAAAAGCACAATAATTCCCAGCGCGATGGGCAGGTCGATGCTGATGTTCTTTTTCAGCAGGTTTTTAATGGCCGATATATAATAATCGCTGCCACTGTAAAAAGTCACCGGAATGACCAGAATGTAACTTAGAATACTAAACAACGATTGCAATTTGTCGCTCAGCGGTTCGCCATTAAAATAGGCCGGCAAACTGTAAGTCATAACGTTAATAAACACAAAGCCGGCAACGCCAATTTTGTAAAGCAGTTTTTTGTATGATTTATCTTCTTTTTTATCGGTAAGGCTTTGCGAAAGATCGGGAATGTAATGAATGGATGCCAGCAGTTCAACCAGTTGCCGCAACGAAATTTCTTTTTCATCAAAAGTAATGTCAACCTCTTTACGCGTAAAATTTACAAACGAATGCCGGACGCCTTTGTGTAGTTTATACAGGTGCTCGAGCAACCAAATGCACGAAGCGCAGTGGATAACAGGCACATAAAATTTTACTTTCGAAATGCTGCCTTCGGTAAACGAAATTAGTTTTTCCTTTACTTCATCGTTATCAAGAAAAGCATATTTATTACCAAATTCGGTGGTGCTTTCCTCTTTTATTCCCGGCGTTTCTTCCAGGTTGTAATAATTGTATAGCTTGTTTTCGTTTAGGAGTTGATAAACCGTTTTACATCCGTTGCAACAGAAATTCTGGTTGTTCCAAACAACAGGATTGTTTCCACAATCGGCACCACAATGTACACAGCTATTCTCCTCCTTTTTCCCCATTTGCTACGGTCAATTTTTCGCTCAGTTTACTCCGTTACTGTACAGCAATCGCCCTTTGTCTCGGTATGCAATGCTGCACTTTCTGTTTCCAGGCTTTTTTCAAATTTCTGCTCAATTTTTTGTTTTGGCGGGCTAAGGTAGGGGATGCCCAAACTTAAGCCACGTAATACAAACAGAATTCCAACAACAACAACCAACACCGGGATCAGTTTGTTGATTTTGCTTCTTACTGTTGAGCTTAAAACATTGCCTGCCAGCGAAATGGCCAGTAACATGGGAATCGTTCCTAAACCAAACAGAATCATATACAAAGAACCTTCGGCAACACCGCCCATGCCAATGGCTCCGGCAATGGCCATGTACACGAGTCCACACGGTAGCAGTCCATTCAGCATTCCAATAAAGAAAAGGCTTTGAAACGAGCGAATGGAAAACATCTCGCCAATTTTCTTTTTTAGTTTTCCTACTGCCGAAAACCAGCTTTTATCCATTTTGTACTGGTTTTTAAACAGTTTTGGGAATAGCACAGAAATAATCATCAACGCACCCATAAGTACTGAAACTTTTTGCTGAAATCCGATGAGTTGAAGTCCCTGCCCGAGGAAGCCAAAAACAGCTCCCATAATTCCGTAGGTTAAGGTGCGACCCAGATTGTACAGGGTTCCTCCAAATATTTTTTGTGGAATCGTGTTACCGTGAAGCGGCAGTGCAATTGCAATCGGGCCACACATCCCGGCACAGTGAAAACTACCCATCAATCCTAAAATAAGTGCTGAAATAAAAATGGTCATGGCGATATTAATTCGAACAAAAGGTTGTTATCGGGTTTAAAGGTAATCAATTTATTGAATATTTACCGGACGATCCACTTCGTAGCGCAGCCCGTTAGTAAACCAGGTAAACTTTAAGATGTATCTGCCGTTTATCAAATCATTTTTGGCGAATTGAACAGAATTATTTCCCGCTATAATTTTCTGGTTTATGTCTTTTGTATAGTCTGACGGACGATACAATTGCATATTTCCCGAATCTATTTTTGTGGCCAGCTCATTTGCAATGTTGATCACAAAAGCTTCGTTGTTCATAGCCACCTCAAATGATCGGGTGAATGGTTTTGACCGGGCATCAACATTCATTTGGTCGGTATGATCAACGCCTTTTTCGTAATAGTTTTTGTGTACCAAATTTACCGGCTGGCGCACAGCAAATACAATAAATACAGCTGATCCGGCTAAAAACAATGCCAGAAAAAGAAAAATTCCCGTTCCCCAATTAAACTTCATTTGTTTTTCTTTTTATTATAATTTCATATCTCTGTCATTTCGGACGGAGTGAGAATTGAAAATCAGCGGAGCTAAATCTGTTACGACTTAGCGCTGATGTAATAGATTTCTCCTCATTCTTCGTCAAAATGACAAGGTCTTTAATTTGTCTCTTTACTGCAAACTGCCACTGCCAATTGGCAACTTTTCTAAGGTCCAACAAACGTGGCTTTATAGGTTTCAATTAATTCATTATTGCTGAAAACACCAAATTCAACCTTTGTTTTATCGCTTGTTACTTCACTTTTTGGCAAGAAAAGAATAAAGGTCGATTCGTACATATCCTGGTCTTTTAAAAGCATGGTATTTCCGGCCATTTGAATTTTACCCTTGTGAGAGATAACACGCAATTCAAGCGGAAGTTCGTCGTGTGTTTTATTTACTATTTTAATGTTGTAAACATTCGATAAAGTTGAATCCTGCTCCTGGTATAGTAGTCCGGGTGTTCGTAAAATCGTTGTTTCCAATACCGGCCTCGAAACCAGGGTATAAACAAAGAATGAAAATATAAGTAACAACACCACTGAATAAGCCCGGTTACGCGCATTCCATATTGAATTTTGCTGGCCTTTTATCTGTGCTTCGGAGGCGTAACGGATAAGCCCCGGAGGTTTTCCGGTTACGTGCATAATTTTGTTACACTGATCGATACATGCCGAGCAGTTTACGCATTCGAGCTGCGAACCGTTACGGATATCTATTCCGGTTGGGCAAACCGAAATACACTGTTTACAATCGGTACAATCGCCATCGCCGTGTCCGCCACGCGGTTCGCCACGCACATAATCATACGTAACGGCAATCGATTTTGAATCGAGCAAAACACCCTGCATTCGTCCGTACGGACAAACCATTGTACATATTTGCTCGCGGAAAAAGGAATACACCCAGTAAAAAAAGGCCGAAACCAGCAGCATCACCGCAAAGCCAGAAATGTTTTGCGTAATCGGTTCCTGAATCATCTCCAACCAGCGCTCGCTGCCAATAAACCACATCAGAAAAACATTGGTCATGGCCACGGAGATGAGTATAAAAATAGTGTGTTTCAGTGCTTTCTTAACTATTTTATTTGTTGTCCACGGACTGTTATCCAATTTATGCCGTTCGCGGTAATCGCCTTCAATCAGGTATTCTATTTTGCGAAATACCATTTCCAGAAATATGGTTTGCGGACATGTCCAGCCGCACCAAAGCCGTCCAAATGTTACCGTAAACAACACGACGAACAGAACAAACGAAAGCATTAACAGCGCCAGGATAAAAGTGTCTTGTGCCCAAAAAATGGCTCCGAAAATGATGAACTTTCGGTTGGCAATATCAAGCAGAATAAGTGGATTCCCATTCACCCTAATAAAGGGTACTGCTATCCAAAATAGCAGAAGTATCCAGCTGACGATAGTTCGCCGGTTAAACCATTTTCCCGAGGGCTTTTTTGCATACACCCATTTTCTTCCTCCCCGCTCGTTCCAGTTTATGGGGTAGTCTCTAAAGTCGAGCTTTTCCTTTGTCATATGTTCAATAAATCGATAAAAAAGATGGGAAACATTGTTCCCCACTTTTTATGATGTATTTATTCCTCACATTTTTCACCTTGCGGTTCTTTGGCGTTGGCCGGATCCGTGTCTCTTAGCGTTAGAATATAACTAGCCACCTTTTGGATTTTCTCGTCGCTCATTTGTGTTTTAAAAGCGGTCATCCCTTTTGCCGGGGCACCATTTTTAATCATATCAAAAGTGCTCTGAAAATCGCATCCATGTATGCTGTAATCATCAGTTAGATTTGGGCCAATTGCATTCCCTTCGCCATTCATTCCGTGGCAAGCCATACAGCCCATATCGGTGTAAATTTGTTTCCCTTCAGCAATCGATTCTTCATCGGTAAATGCAACAAGGTCATCAGCAGAAAGTGATGCAGTCTGGTATTTCTGATCATGTTTCGCTGATCTCAGTTCATATTCAGCTTCCTGAAGATTGCCTTCTTCTAACCAGAAATAGTAGGCTCCATAAATGATTGACCAACCAATGGTAATGTAAAACAACAACATTATCCATCGTGGCGGAGGATTGTCCAATTCCTTAATACCATCATAATCATGGTCCATCAGGTTTTCATCCTGCTCAAGTATTTGTTTATTTTTATCAGACATAGCTTGGTTTATTTTAAGTTATCGGTATCTTCAGTATCATCATCTTCAATTATTGAATTCTTTATATCATCCATTTCCTTTTTTGGTCTTCGTATGGTTCGTATAACGATTACAATAAAAAGTGCCACAAATATTAGCAATCCGATGATGTAGAAAATCTGGATTCCTTCAATACTTGTTAACAGATTACTTACGATCTTCATTTTACTTGTTTTGTAGAGTTGTTAAAACGTAACTTGTCAGCTGCGTAATTTGTTTTTCAGAATACTGTGTTTTATAAGGCACCATTCCTTTTGCCACATTTCCTTCTGAAATAGAATGATAAACTTCAGCCGGAGAGTTGCCATTTATCCATTCATCATCAACAAGGCTGGGGAATGTTGCCATTCCTTTTCCATCAGCTCCGTGGCAAGCTACACAGGTTGTCTGAAATATTTTCTCTGCTGCTGCCAAATCTTCTTCGCTTTCCAGCAGAGTTACTTCTTTCAATTCAGTGTTGTCAGCTGCTGAAGTGGTATCAATTGCAGTAGAATCGGGTTGCTCCGAAATGTCTCGTCCCAGTTTATGCATATAGGCAATCATCGCAACAATCTGTTTTTTAGCATCCGTTTCAATCCCTGACGCTTTCAGATCTGCCACAATTTCTTCGGCCTGTGCCAGGTAGTCGTCAACGGCTTTCTCGTCGTATCCTTCTTCGTAAGGAACTCCAAGCGTTTGCATTGCCCTTATTTTCTTTGGTGTTTGCGAAAGGTCGGTGTTTTTTACTGCCAGCCATGCATAATTCGGCATTATCGATTGTTCGTTCATCTTTTGCGGATCCATAAAATGGTTGTAATGCCAGGCCGCAGTTTTATACATTGGTCCGCCCACAACACCGGCACGGGCCAAATCAGGGCCGGTACGTTTCGATCCCCACTGGAACGGATAATCGTAAACAAACTCTCCAATTTTAGAGTATTCGCCATAACGGTCGGTTTCCCAGCGGAACGGCCGTACAATTTGCGAGTGGCATGCATAACAACCTTCTTTAACATACAGATCGCGACCTTCCAGCTCAAGAGGTGTGTATGGTTTTACCGCGTCTATTGTTGGTACGTTCGATTTTATAAATACCATGGGAATAATCTCAACAGCTCCACCAATAGCCAGCGCAATAAATACCCAGATAGAGAACCGAACTCCTTTTCTTTCCATCCAGCGGTGAACTGATTCTTTTACCGGATTACGTGATCCGGCAGGTGCCAGGGCAGGTGCTTCGGCAGCTTCGTTGTCGACAAAATTTCCGGCAGCCATAGTTTTGGCCAGGTTGTATACCATGATTAAGAATCCGACCAAGAACATTATTCCTGCTACTATACGAGCCATGTACATCGGAATCAACTGTGTTACCGTTTCAAGAAAGTTTGGATACTGAAGGAATCCTTCTTCGGTATAGTTTCTCCACATTAGCCATTGTGTAACGGCTGCCCAGTAAAGCGGGATGGCATAAATTAAAATAGCCAGTGTTGCTAACCAAAAGTGCGTATTGGCCAGTTTTTCCGAGAATAGTTTTGATTTGAATAGTTTTGGTACTAACCAGTACAGCATCCCAAATACGAGACCTCCGTTCCAACCCATTCCTGCAATGTGTACGTGAGCGATGGTCCAGTCGGTAAAGTGGGTAATTTGGTTCACCGATTTTAGCGACATCATTGGGCCTTCGAAAGTTGACATTCCGTAAGCCGTTATTGCTACTACCATAAACTTCAATGCGGCACTGTCGCGAACACGATCCCAGGCGCCACGCAAGGTTAGCAAACCGTTAATCATACCTCCCCAACTTGGGGCAATTAGCATAATCGAAAAAGTTGTACCCAAAGCTTGTGCCCAGTTTGGCAAAGCCTGATACAACAAGTGGTGTGGCCCGGCCCACATGTACAAAAATATGAGCGACCAAAAGTGAATGATCGACAGTTTGTACGAGTAAATCGGGCGATTAGCCGCTTTTGGCAAGTAGTAGTACATTAATCCCAGAAAAGGTGTTGTAAGGAAAAAGGCCACGGCATTGTGTCCATACCACCATTGTACAACTGCATCCTGGGCTCCTGCATAAATGGAGTAACTTTTAAACAACGAAATAGGGAGTTCGAATGAGTTTACCACGTGCAACATGGCAATTCCGAGAAAGGTAGCAAGGTACCACCAAATGGCAGCATAAATGTGCCGAACCCTTCGAACAATAATTGTTCCTATCATGTTCCATCCAAAAACCACCCAAATAATGGTTATCAAAATATCAATTGGCCATTCCAGTTCAGCATATTCTTTCGAGGTAGTAAATCCCAGCAGCAGCGTAACGGCTGCCAGAACAATAATAAGTTGCCAGCCCCAAAAGTTAATTTTACTCAGGGTGTCGCTGAACATTCTGGTTTTAAGCAGTTTCTGCATCGAGTAATATACTCCGGCAAAAATGGCATTTCCTACAAATGCAAAAATAATAGCATTGGTATGCAATGGCCTCACCCTTCCGAAGGTGGTATATTCCAAGCCGAAGTTGAATACAGGGAAAGCAAGTTGTGTAGCAGCAAGAATACCAACCAGCACACCAACAACACCCCAAACAAGCGTAGCCAGAATAAACAACTTAACAATTTTGTTGTCGTAATTAAATTTTTGATTTTCCATGAGTTGGATAATTATTTTTTATTGTTCTTTTCTTCATTGGTTTCAGATTCCGATTCCACATCGTCGTCGTCAAAAAGTATTCGCATTGATGGAGTTTCGCTATCGTCGTACTGGCCCGATCGTACAGACCAGATAAAAGCGCCCAAAAAAATGAGTGCCACCAGTAAACTAACTCCTATCAGCAGATAAAAAATATTCATTGCTTACTCTTTGCCGGCACGTTTAATTTTAAAAATCTGAAATACAACATAGCCAATTGTGGCCCATGCTCCACCTACCGCTGCCAGGTACGACAGTAACAGCCAGGTTTGTATATTGTCGTTTGTTGACCAAAGCACTTCTTCTTTAATAAGAACCGGTGTAGGCTTGGGTTGTCCAACTTTCGATGCGTCAAGCACAACATCTTCAGTAATAAACCCTTCGCCCAGTTCAATCACAAGTGTTACCATTCCTTGCTCGTCGCCGATCAGGCTTTCAGGAATTATATATTCTGCACGTCCTTCATTGTTGGTAAGTACCTCGCCAATAGGAAGTGTTCCAAATGCTTTTTCTACACCGATTGAAATTGGTTTTTCAGCCAAAACAACATAACTACTATCCTTATTCTGATACTCGGCAAACACTTCCACTCTTCGTTCTGCCTCGTTAACTGATGCCAGAATTTTGGCATTTTTAGGTGGCTCTTCTATCAGTACCGGCTCGGTATCAGGACTGTAGTTGCGGATATAATTCACCAAACGCCAGCGATCGTCTTCCGAAATGGTAGTTTCAAATTGCGGCATACCACCACGTCCGTGTGTAATTTTATAAAATAATTCGCCATCGGTATTGGCTTGCAATACGTTGCTTGTAAAATCGGGTGGGGGAGGAACCAGTGGTAATCCATTGTTTTTTCCAACATCGCCATGACACGATTTACAGTTTAATACGTAAAGATCCTTCCCTTTCGATACGTTTTCCAGATTATATTCCAACGGGTTCTCAATATTCTTCTGATCTTCAGGAACCGTCCATTCCTGAGCGATTCCTTGCTGCGCAAGAAAAACGAATGCTACAAATAATAATTTGATCTTCATGTTCTTTTATTTTTTCGGTTCAGCAAGAAATTTTTTGTCGATGCCTTTTTCTTCGGCATATTCCCAAATAGTTATTACCGGAAACATTTTTGCCAATACAGTAATTATGAGCAGAGCTGCCATAAATGAAAAAATGGTGATCATGATCTCTGTACTTGTTGGCGAATAGTGTTTGAAATGCTCGGGTACATTTTGTATCGGTAAAAACGGATGCTCCAGGGTTGGAATAACAATTATATATCGTTTTATCCACGAGGCTATAAGTACAAATACTGATATTATGGTTAAAGGCACCGGTTTCCTAAAATACCTGAAAAGCATCAGGAATATGGGGAGGAGTAATCCCAGTATTTGAGCCGACCAAAACATTGGAGCATAGCTTCCGATAAACAGGTTGCGTAGGTGAATTCCTTCTGCTGTTTTCATTTTATAGGCCGGTACCCAAAATTCGTTGATATTAAAATACAGGTACACCAGGCAAACAAAAACCAGTAATTTCCCCATATAATCAAAGTGAAGTTCTTCGAAATAATCGCTTAACCGGTAACGAACCCTATATGCATACATTAATATTACTACAGCAGCTGAACCGGCGACAAAAGCGCCTGCCACAAAGTAAGGACCAAAAATAGTGGTATCCCAGCCCGAGCGTAAGGTGGCAGCAAATAGCCACGATGTAACGGTATGAATGGATAAACCTACCGGAAGGATTAGAATCATTAGAACACGCATGGCATGATAAACCAGTTTGTATTGTTCGGCATTTCCTTTCCAGCCTAGTGCCATTATTTTATATACCTGCATTTTCCATTTTGGAATGTCGTCGCTACCTCGATCGCGCAACAAAGCAAGGTCGGGGATAAGCGGAATGTAGTAGAGCAACACCGAAATAGTAAGATAGGTAGTAACCACGGTAACATCCCAAATAATTGGCGAGGCAAAACGACCGTGTAAAAATACGTTGAGAAAGCGGTCGGGACGCCCCATATCCATTACAATAATAAGGCCCGACAATGCTACCGCTGCAATTGCAATCTGTTCGGCTACCCGTGAAATGGGTTTCGACCAACTGATTTTTAGCAGATGAAGTGTTGAGCTAATCAAAAAACCGATCAAACTAACAGCTACAAAAAATACAAAGTTGGCAATGTACATTCCCCACGAAACATAGTCGCGCATACCGGTAACCCCCAACCCGTCGCGAATTTGTATTCCCCAACCCCACAAACCAACGGCGGCAAACATGATTAGTAAGAAATACCAAAAATGCGTGAGCTCATCCCGTTTTACAATCGAGCGGGTGAGGTCGAAAGTTATTTTATCCAATAATTTCCGGGATTCTTCCGGCGATTTTGTTTTTTCCATCGTTTAAAGTTTAGTCGGTTTATGAGTGGTTGTCTTCTATTTCGCCTTGAAAGGGGAAAGCTCTGTCTTTTGGTGGCAGGTAGTAAACACGAGGTTTGGTTCCCAATTCTTCCATTATAGTGTAAGCAGCATTGTCTTTAATTAATTTACTGAAAACGGTGGTCTCGTGAGTGGTTCCGTTTGTAACAGCGTCTTCGTTTTGGTCGCCAAACCAATACACTCCGTTGGGGCACGACGAAACACAGGTTGGAAGTTTTCCATCGCGCAAACGATCGGCACTAAACAAACATTTTGTAATGGTACCTTTTTTCTGAGGTACGTTGGCTTCAATGTTATAAGTAACGCCTTCGTATTTTTCAGCATCGCGTGGCTCAAACCAGTTAAATACCCTGGCAGAATAAGGACACGCGGCAATACAAAAACGACAACCAATACAGCGCTCATTATCAATGAGAACAATGCCATCTTCGCGTTTAAAAGTGGCGTTAACAGGGCATACTTTTGTACATGGTGGATTATCGCAGTGCTGACATGGTTTTGGCATGTAATACGGAGCCGTGTGTTCAGCATCCTGCATTTGCAATACATTAATATGGTGTTGCTCAGGGCGCAATTGGTGATGGTTTTGACAGCCTTTCATGCATTCGCGTGCATTCCGGCATTTCGATAAATCGATAACCATTACCCATTTGCGGTTTGGTAATCCTGCTCTTCCCCGTTTCTGATTTTCGGAAAGACTCGGCATTTCTGCAGGTTTAAGCTGTGATTTGTCTACTTCAACAAGGTTTCCGCTTGATGTAAGTAGCGTGATTGTATCGCCCGAGGCGGTTTCCACCTGGTTGCACGAACTTAATATACTGGAACCTCCAACTAATCCGGCTGCACCAATCGATACACCCAGTTTTTTTACGAAGTTTCTGCGTGATTTATTTTCCATAAACAGACATTTTTTTTACAACTATGGCACTGAAATTAATAGTTAACTCAGCTAAATATAGCTTCTCAACCTTACGAATTTATAAAATAAGCGCAAAGCAACAAACTATTAAAAGCAAGCTAACAATAAAAGACAAAAAGGACTTTATATGTTATAAGTGAGTTAGTTACAGCGTTTTCGTGCATCTGTAAAATATTATTTTTAGTATAATAACTTGATATATGAACAGATAGGTTTTAGGACATAAAGAAATATATTTTTTTTGATGAACAATTACATTTTGGGGGTGTTTATAAAAGATTTTTTTGCTGGATTAAGACCTACTTGTTTGCGACTTAAATCATGTAAAAGTATGCTGTAAAGCATATTCTAAATAAGCACTCGTTGTTAGTTGAATCGGATAAAGCTACATGATTCCCAGAAAATTCAAGCCTTTAAATATTTTTATTTTTTTCTAATGTATATAACAGAAGTAGGTGATCGGTAAAAAAACAAAAGAAACTGATTCTTTACATAAACATTATCAGTATTTTGTGGTTTTAAGTATGAAATAAGGTAAAAAGATATTATTGTGTTTCGGCAGAAACCGGGGTTTCTAAAACTTTAAACCAATAATAACGTACTATATCATTTAAAAAACTAAATAAACCTTGCCGTAATTATTGGCTTCTATGAAAAAAACTGTATATCATATTATAATGCTTGTTGCAGTTACATTTCTGTTTGTAAATGTTGCAAATGCACAGAGTGTTATTAATCCAGCTGCAAGCGACGATGATGTTGAAATTGGAGTTGTTGAACATCTTGATGATTATTTACCCGACAGTATCTTGCTGATTAATGAAGCAGGCGAACAAGTTTGGCTGGCCGATTTAATTGATAAACCAACCATTTTGAATTTTGTGTATTATCGTTGCCCAGGGATTTGCAGTCCTTTAATGGAAGGAGTTGCCGGAGTGATGGATAAATCGGATCTTGTTGTTGGAGAGGATTACCAGGTGCTGACTATTAGTTTTGATCCGAGCGAAACAATCGATTTAGGAATACGGAAAAAGAAAAATTACCTGCAGCTGATGAATAATCCGGTGAAAGTGGAAGAAGCAAAAAAGGATGGTTATTTTTTGTTTCCGACAGTGCAAGTATTATAAAAGCTACCAACGCAACAGGATTTAAATACAAGAAAACGGGTAACGATTTTCTGCATGCAGCATCGTTAATAGTTGTAAGCCCCGATGAAAAGATTACACGTTATTTAAATGGTTTGTATTTTCTTCCATTCGAATGGAAAATGGCCATAATAGAAGCCTCGAAAGGAAAGTCAGGACCAACACTGAATAAAGTACTTCGTTTCTGTTATTCTTACGATCCGCAAGGACAAACATATGTATTAAATATAACTAAAGTTAGCGGAAGCATAATTCTGTTTTTCGCATTGGTTTTACTGCTGTACCTGGTATTAAAACCAAAGAAAAAAGGTAAATTAAACTAAACTTTATGCATACAACAAATGCTGTTAATGGAGCAAATTACTTAACCTATCAGGGAAAATACAAGGGTTTGCTTGGATGGATTTTATCTACTGACCATAAACGTATTGGTCTTCTTTATTTGTATTCGATAGCTGCCATGTTTACAACGGGTGTTTTGTTGGGGCTGGCCATGAAATTTGAGCTTTTGGCGCCCGGTAAAACCATTATGGAGGCACAGACCTACAATGCAACATTTACTGTTCATGGAGTTATAATGATTTTTATGGTAGTTGTGCCCGGGTTACCGGCAGTTTTTGGTAACCTGATGATGCCCATAATGATTGGTGCAAAAGATGTGGCCTTTCCAAAGCTGAACCTGCTTTCGTGGTGGTTGTATGTTGCCGGAGTGTTTTTGGTCCTTAGTGCTTTACTATTTGGATCAGGTACGCCCGATACTGGTTGGACGTTTTACGCACCTTACAGTTTTAAGAGTGGAACCAATCTGTTGCCCGCCATATTCGGGGCATTTGTTTTGGGCTTTTCATCCATCCTTACCGGATTAAACTTTTTGGTGACTATTCACCGTCTTCGGTGCCCCGGAATGAAATGGACAAAACTGCCCCTGTTCATTTGGACATTGTACGGAACAGCCTGGATACAATTACTGGCAACTCCGGTTATTGGTATCACCTTGGTTTTGGTTGCACTCGAACGGGTTTTCGGAATAGGTATTTTTGATCCGGCACTAGGCGGAGATCCGGTACTTTACCAACACCTGTTTTGGATTTATTCGCACCCGGCGGTTTATATTATGATATTGCCGGCAATGGGAGCCATTTCCGAAATTATTCCAACATTCTCGCAAAAACATATTTTTGGATATAAAGCAATTATTGTTTCCACTATGGCTATTGCATTTGTAGGCTACCTGGTTTGGGGGCACCACATGTTTACTGCCGGGATGAGTGGAACCGCACAATACTATTTTTCGCTCCTCACATTTATTGTGGCTATACCAAGTGCAATAAAAGTATTTAACTGGATATCGACGATGTATAAAGGATCGATCAATATTCAAACGCCCTTTTACTGGGCAGTGTCATTTATTTTTGTGTTTATGGTTGGTGGTTTAAGTGGCCTGGTTTTAGGTGCGCTGGCTACCGATATTTATGTGCACGATACTGCCTTTGTTGTTGCCCATTTCCATTACATTGTTTTTGGAGGAACAGGCTTTGCCTTTTTTGCGGCAATGCACTACTGGTTCCCAAAAATATTTGGAAGAATGTATGATAAGGCCTGGGCCAATGTTGGCTGGCTGATTTTCACCATTGGTTTTCTGGCGTTGTATTCGCCCATGTTCTATCTTGGAATGATGGGCATGCCACGGCGTTATTACGACTACCTCGAAGAGTTCCATGGAGGAAATATCCTGAGCACTATTGGCTCGTGGGTATTGGTAACCGGTTTTATCATCATTGTTGTTAACCTGATTCGCTCGGCGCGAAAGGGAGAGCCTGCAGAAATGAATCCGTGGCACAGTAAGACACTGGAATGGACAGTTACTTCGCCGCCACCGGTATTAAATTTTGAGAAAGAACCTGTTTTGGGAGAAAAAGACGGACCTTATAACTATGACTAATATGGCTGAACATCAACATGCTCATGTGGAGCACCCCGACATGTACGATCCTGAATCGTCCAAAATCGGAATGTGGCTGTTTATATTTACCGAACTACTGTTGTTTGGCGGCCTGTTTATTGTTTACTCGGTTTATCGTTATCTTAATCCCGACGCCTTTCACCTGGCGGCCGAAGAGCTAAATACCTTTATTGGCGCGTTTAATACCGTTATTCTGTTAGTAAGTAGTATGACGATTGCCA
Source organism: Draconibacterium halophilum (assembly GCF_010448835.1). NCBI lineage: Bacteria > Pseudomonadati > Bacteroidota > Bacteroidia > Marinilabiliales > Prolixibacteraceae > Draconibacterium > Draconibacterium halophilum. The sequence continues at coordinate 4,687,469 of NZ_CP048409.1, read as the reverse complement.
TGTCGACCACTGCTTTGCAAAAAGGACACAAAAAAGTGGCCATTGCACTGGTGGTAATAACTTTCATTATTGGTATTGGCTTTTTGGTGAATAAGTATTTTGAGTGGGGCATAAAATTCTCGCACGGAATCTGGCCGGGATCGGAGCAAATGCTGAACGAAATGAGCCAGGGCGAAATCCTTTTCTTTGGGCTGTATTTTGTAATGACCGGCCTTCACGCCCTGCATATTATTGTTGGGCTGATAATTATGGTTTTTGCAATTAAAGGTGTCAGCAACGGCAAGGTAAATGCCAAACGTCCGTCGTTACTCGATAATTGTGGTTTGTACTGGCACCTTGTCGACCTGATCTGGATTTTCCTGTTTCCGCTATTTTATCTAATCCATTAAACTAAAATCATGTCAGAAGATAAACATCATCATATTGTTCCATATCGTTTATATGTTATTGTGTTGGTTGCTTTGCTGGCACTCACCTTTGCATCTATAGGAATTACCTCAATAGAATTGGGTGAATTTACCGTAGCCGCAGCGTTGTTGTTTGCCGTAGTAAAATCGGCCTTGGTGTTAACTTTTTTTATGCACCTGAAATACGACAAACCATACATAAAACTTATGGTGGCCCTTGTTTTTGCCATTTTTTTGATTGTAATTGTGATGACCTTTTTAGATTACCTCTATAGAGTATAACTATGTATAGCTCAGAAATAACCAAAGCTTCTAATTTTGTTCAGGGTGTCGATACTGCATTTCTTGTTATAATGGGCATATCGTTTTTGTTCCTTATTGGGCTAACGGTAGTAATGCTTGTGTTTATTTTTAAATATAACAAGAAAAAGAACCCAAAAGCAACACAGATTGAAGGAAGTACAAAACTTGAAATCGTTTGGACCGTTGTTCCGTTTCTTTTAACCATGCTGATGTTTTACTACGGCTGGGCAGGTTGGAAACCCATGCAACGAGCGCCAAAAGATGCTATGGAAATTACCGCTTACGGACGTATGTGGAACTTTAGTTTTGAATACGAAAATGGACGTCGTACCGATACGCTTTTTCTGCCAAAAGACCAGCCCATAAAATTGAATCTTATGGCAATGGATGTATTACACAGTCTTTACATTCCGGCTTTTCGTGTGAAACAAGATATGGTTCCCGGGAAAAAAGATAACTTCATGTGGTTTGAGCCGCAAAAAGTTGGAACCTACGAACTGTATTGTGCCGAGTATTGTGGATTGCAGCACTCGTACATGTATACCTATGTGGAGGTTATGGAAGATTCTGCGTTTCAAACCTGGATCGCCGATACAACTAATGTTGCAGCTTCGGCGGCCGAAATTGACTCGCCGGCAGCTACCGGAAAACGTATTATGCAAAATATCGGTTGTTTTGCTTGTCATACTTTAGACGGAACAAGGCTGGTTGGACCAAGTTTTAAAGGAATTTGGGGCGCAGAGCATACTGTTGAAACCGGGCGTGAAACACGTCAGGTTACGGTGGATGAAGAATACATCCGAAAATCAATTTACGAGCCAAATGCCGATGTGGTTGAGGGCTTTAATAAAGGATTAATGCTTTCGTACGAAGGGCAGCTTTCGGATGACGACATCGACAATATTATTGAATATCTGAAAACATTGAACTAGCAACAAGGCAAAAAAACAAAGGAATGTTGAATGTCGAATACTGATTATAATATCTTGGAATAAATAGGCAGTAGACAAAAACAAAATGCAAAGAGTAGTGATCTATGTGCCTAATGTGGTTCAAAATTAATAATGAAACAACAATTAAAAATAATATACGAACTGGGCAAAGTGCGAATTTCATTGCCAATTGCTTTGTCGGCACTAACCGGTTATGTGCTGTACACGAGAAATGTTGATGCGCAGGGATGGTGGTTGACAGTCGGAGTGTTTTTAATGGCTTGCAGTTCAGGCGTTATTAATCATTGGCAGGAGCGCGACATTGATGCACAAATGCCACGTACAAAAGACCGTCCGCTGCCAACCGGTAAAATCAGCCCTCAAAATGCATTATTAGTAGCTATTGGTTTTGCAGTGTTTGGCTCCATCATTCTTATTTTAAGTAATCCACCTCTTGCTTTACTATTAAGCTGGTCTACGCTGTTTTTTTACAACGGAGTATACACGCCTCTGAAAAAAGTATCGGCTTTTGCCGTAATTCCCGGATCGATGGTTGGGGCAATTCCCCCCATGATAGGCTGGGCAGGAGCAGGCGGAAGTCTTAGTTCTGAAGTGATTCTTTTGGTAGCCGCATTCTTTTTTATCGGTCAAATTCCACATTTTTGGTTGCTGCTGCTTATGTTTGGCGAGCAGTACAAACTGGCAAAAATGCCCAGTCTTACCCAGCTGTTTACCAACGTACAAATAAAACGCGTTACTTACACCTGGATTCTCACAACAGTGGCATCGGCCTTTCTGGTTATTTTTTTTGTTATCGGCAACAAACTCATCATGTTTTTGCTGCTATTCTACATTTTTTACCTGCTTTCGTCGTTAACCATGGCTGTTTTTGTTCAGGAAGAATTTAAAGTGCGCCCATCATTTTACAAACTCAACTTCCTCTACCTTTTTATGATGATCTTTTTAATTGTTGACAGTTTGGTACATACATAGCGATGTGTAACCTTACCGTGCAGTTTATTTTCACTACATTTGTAAGCACATAATAAAAGAATTGAATGACGTTTGAAGAACTTGGCATTAATCACGATTTGTTAGATGCCATAGATTACATGGGATTTAAAAACGCTACTCCTATTCAGGAACAAGCCATCCCCATTATACTCGAAGGAAATGACCTGATCGGCTGTGCGCAAACAGGAACAGGTAAAACCGCAGCTTTTTTGCTCCCTATACTTGATTTAATTGCTGATTTGCCCGGAGGAGAAACCTCTACACTGATAATTGTACCAACGCGAGAGTTGGCGACGCAGATCGATCATCAGGTACAGGGAATTGGTTACACCATGGGAATTCACTCCATTGCTTTGTATGGCGGTGGCGATGGCGACGAATGGGGACAGCAAAAAATGGCGCTTACCAAAGGAGCCGATATTATTATTGCCACTCCAGGGAAATTGATTTCACACCTGAATCTGGGCTATGTAAAATTTGATAAAATAGAGTTTCTGATTCTTGATGAGGCCGACCGTATGCTGGATATTGGTTTCTACGAAGATATTACAAAGATCATTTCGTACTTGCCCAAAGAGCGGCAAACGCTCATGTTCAGTGCTACCATGGCTCCGAAGATCAGGAAACTGGCATCGGAAATACTCAACAAACCCAAGGAGATAAACATTGCCATGTCGAAACCGGCTGAAGGTGTATTGCAGGCGGCGTATCTTATTTACGACAAACAAAAGAACGATCTGGTGGCACATCTTATTTCCGAGAATCCGGATTACAGCAGCGTATTAATCTTCTGTTCTACCAAGCGGGTAACCAATGAATTAGCAAGGAAACTTAAAAAGATTGGTTTTGATGCCGAAGCTATATCGTCGGATTTGGAACAGCGCGAGCGCGAAAATGTACTAAACGGATTTCGGTCAAGACGAATTCGTATTTTGGTGGCCACCGATGTAATGAGCCGCGGAATTGATATAAAAGACATTAATCTGGTAATCAACTATGATGTGCCGGGCGATGCCGAAGACTACGTACACCGTGTGGGAAGAACTGCCCGTGCCGATTCAACGGGGGTGGCACTTACGTTGGTGAACGAAGACGACATGTACAAATTTCACCGCATCGAAGAGTTGATCGAGCGTGAGGTATTTAAAATTCCCTTACCGGAACAGTTTGGAGAGGGACCAGCATGGAGAACACCTTCGAAAAGGAACAAACACGGGAAATTTCATAAATACAAAAAAGGTAACAGCCAGCACAAACACCGTAAGACTTATCAGCAAAAGAAGAAATAATGAAGTTAAAAGGATTTGTCATTATCTTTTTGATAATCGCGTCGTTTAGCTTGTTTGCATAAGAAAATCCATTAAGTCGTTTTGAAAACCTGATCGGACATTGGGAAGGAAGTGGCGGAGGTTTTGGTAACGCCAAATCGAAAATTACAGCCGACTATTCGTGGCTGATGAATAAACAATACATTGAAGTAAAACATCACTCTGAATTTGAACCGACCGAACAAAATGCGGAAGGCGAGGTGCACGATGACAAAGGAATTTTAAGTTTTGATAGTGCCCGAAAGATGGTGATGTTTCGTCAGTACCACAGCGAAGGTTATTTTACCGAATATGCACTAAACGATTCCATATTAACACCGGAACAACTGGTGTTTGAAACTGAGCGGATAGAAAATTTTGTACCGAGTGGACGGGCGCGTTTCACCATAAAAATTCTTTCAGACAATGAAATTGGAACCGTTTTTGATGTGGGTTTTCCAGAGCGGGAAATGGCTTGTTTTGGAACCAACCGCCTAAAAAAAAGAAATAAAAAAATCCACCGGTACATACCAGTGGATTTCTCATGAATGTCTTTCCCTCAATATTTTTACCTAATTCTTATTTTTGTGAATGGTAACTTTAATTACCTGAGAAGCATCTGGCCACCAGAAACCGTCATTAACATCCATTAAAGGTTGCACAACTTCATTTTCAGTGCTGCCTTCAGATGGTCCTTGATGGATACCTGCTCCCGGATATTCGTTTACTTCGGTTCCTGCATCCCAAAGCATCACTTTGCTTGTTATGTCTCTCATGTTGTTACCGGCAGCCAGTTTAAAACCGCTGTCGCCAAAGGCAAAGAAGTTGTCGTTTGATTTACCCAACATGCTGGCAATGCTTAGGTATTGATTTGGTTTTGCATTAAATGAAAAAGTATATGTATCTCCCGGAAACAATGGGGCAATATTATCTTGTCCATCAGGAATGGCGCTAGCACCAGCATTGTAACCTCTATTTACAAGGGTGTCGGCTAACTCTCCCGGATTTCCTGTTTCGGCCAGTAGTTCCAGTCCTTTGCCACGATCAACCATATTCTTGGTAAATATGGGCATGTCACCTTTTTCGTGCACGGCCCAAAGTACAGGAGCAACTGGCGAAACATAGCCACTATGCATGGAAAGGTATTCTCCCAGTGGTCCGGCATTTCCGGTTTCTGCCAAGGCTTCCAGTCCCATTCCATAATCCAGTTCACCTTCCATAAAAATTGGGTGCTGATCCATTGAATGAACCACCCATGCAACCGGAGATAGTGGAGTTGCCGATCCCGGAAGTACATTTATAGTTAAAGTAAACATACTTTCACCATTGTAATCCAGGAGCACCTGAATATTTTCTTCTGTCGTTGAAACCATGCCAACCGGGTTACTTTCCTCTTCGTCGGTTGTCGATCCGTCTACCTCTGTTCCAGCATCCCATAAATAGGTCATGCCTGTAATGTCACCTTCTAGTGCCGATCCGCCGGGGAAGAGTTCGATACCGTCATCGTTAGGTGCATAAAACCAGTCGTTTGATGCACCATACATTGAGGCAAAAGATAATTTGTGACTTGGTCCGGCATGAAAATGAACCGTTATGGTTTCACCAGGATGAGCCGGAGGAGTTGCATCGCCACCGGTAACGCCAAATTCGGCACCGGCAGCAAAATAATCATAGTGCACAGAAACGTTTTCAACTGTAACTGTGTACATTTTTGCAGGAACCACATCAGGCAAAGTGCCACTTTTCGTTTCAGGTTCCATCATTTCGTCCTTTTCACATTGTGTAAAAAGTAATACAGCCAAAGCTGCTACCATTGTTAATCGTAATGCTTTCATTTTTTTAGATTTTTTAATGTTAACTCACATCAAAATTCCGAAGAAAGTATCACAAAAAAGTCACAAGGATTTCAAGCTTTTATAAACTTTTTTAATGGTTCTGTGATTGGTGGTGATTTGGTTTTTAGGAGGTTGTGAATTAAGACAAGTAGAGGATCAACTCTTGCCTGCAATTTAAAAATGTTTTAGCTCATTTTGGTCCGGAAGAACCAAGAGTTTCGATCATCTTCCTTCGCCGGACGATTCAAGACACATTATCCTGACCCGGGGCGATGTAATTCGTTGAATTACTCTGCCCCGGGCTATATTAGAGCGCACTTTCAGCGCTTTTTATCCAAAGAACTACAACAAGTAAAATAATACAGGGCTGAAAGTCCGTAATATTTCAGCCCCGGGCAAAACGAAAAGCCGGACGGCGGAGAGTGTCGCCCGGGGAGAATAAGATCAATTGAGAAGGGGCGCAATCACTAATTCTATTGAAAATGTGGCCTGCTATGCGACGCATATGGATCGGCCCTTCGATATGCTGTCCTTTATTAGTTGCGAATTAAATAGGAGGTTGACGGACAGGGGAACAACCTAATGAACCTGATCGAATAGTAGAACGAATTTTACGCCGTAAATGCTTTAGGCAGATCGAAAATAAATATTGCCCCTTTTCCGTACTGGCTTTGCACCCGAATATGAGAATGGTGCAGATCGATGATCTTTTTAACAATAGTCAGTCCGAGTCCTGTACCGTGCTCATCGTTTCGTCCTTTAAAATAGCGATGAAATACATTCGGAAGATCTTCCTGTTTTATTCCCGGACCGGAATCGACAACACGGATCTCCACTTTTTCAGGTTCCTGTGTATCAATTTCAATTTGAATACTGTCGCCTTCGTGGCAAAATTTCATGGCATTATCAATCAGGTTTTGTAACACCCGGTTAATAAGCGAAACATCAGCCTCCACCACCGGAACGTTTTTCGCAATTACTGTGTCAATATTAATACCCTTTTTTTGTGAAAGAATACGGTATTTATTTACGATATCGTATACCAGCTCGGAAATGGAAAATGGTTCGGTATGCAGTTCGATCTGGTTCGTTTCCAGTTTTGATAATTCAAACAGATCTTCAACCAAACGTTGCAGTCGACCACAGCTTTTAAAAATGATCGTAAGGTATTTATTCTGTTCCTCTTTTGTAATATTATCCTGTTTCAGGAGAAGTGTTTCAGCGTACCCCTGAATGGAGGCAACCGGTGTACGCAAATCGTGCGATACATTGCCGATAAGTTCGCGGCGAAGGTTATCCACTCCTTTTAATTCGCTGATGTTTTGTTCGATAGTATCTGCCATCTGGTTAAAAACAAGTGCAATACGATCCAGCTCTCCTTCGCTTTTAACATTGATTCGGGCAGAGAGATTTCCTTTTTTAAATTCCTGAATTCCATTGATGATCGGATTCAGTTTTTTGGTAATAAACCAAATCGCCAGCAAGCCAACAAGTGCCGATATGATGAGGATGATGATTACCGAGCGAATGGACAAGCCGAGGATATAACTTCCGATTACGGTTTGCGCTGCCGAAATATATTCCTGACTGGCCAGAACAATATAAATGTAACCTTTCAGCACATCGCCTTCGGTAATGGTGGCGGCAGAGAATGTTTTAAATTCTCCCGGATTCCGGGGGTCGTCGCCATAAATAATGCTATGATCGGGATCGGCAATAAACTTTTTTATGGGAGCCAGATTTACTTCTTCAAGTTTTACTACTTTTTCAGGAGCAACGTAATTCAGGATTTTCCCCTCGGGATTGAGCAAATAAACTTCCACAATTGGATTGATCACCATCATCGAGTGCATGATGTCGGCAATAGCTTCATCGCTGGCAATGTCGTCTTTCATCAGCGGTTGTATAACTTCCACGGTGCTGCTTGCCAGATTTCGGTTTAGACGCTGGTTTACCTCCACCGAATACTTGGCTGAAGATTGAACAGAAATGTACAGCGCGATAGCTGTAAACATAAAGAGTACCAGCAAGAATATGGCAGATACCTGCAAGTATAAGCGATTAAATATTTTTGATTGCTTCATTTGTGTTTTTTTAATTTTCTCTGAATTTGTAGCCAACTCCCCACGTGGTTAAAATGAATTGCGGCTGGTTCATATCGGTTTCTATCTTCGAGCGTAAGCGGTTAATGTGCGAATTAACGGTATGCTCAAATCCTTCAAACTCGTAGCCCCAAATTTTATTGAGCAGCTGCATTCGGGAATAGGTTCTGCCGGGGTGTGATGCCAGGTGAATTAACAAGTCGAATTCTTTTGGCGAAAGCTCAATCCGGTTCCCGTTTAGTTCAACAATACGCATACCTACATTAATATAAAGATCATCAAAACGAATTTCTTTTTCCTCAATCTCATCATTGTTTCGCGCCGAATCGTACCGCCTGAGCACCGCTTTTATCCGTGCCAGCAATTCGCGAATACCAAAGGGTTTCGAGATGTAATCGTCGGCACCCATTTCAAGCCCGAGTACTTTGTCGATCTCTTCCGATTTCGATGTGAGCATTAAAATGGGGGTATTTACCTTTTCCATTCGCAGCCGTTTGCAAATCTCGAAACCGTCGAGCAGCGGAAGTCGGAGATCAAGCAGAATAAAACGGTAGTGGTTGTTCAGGGCTTTCATTAACCCATCTTTTCCGTCGAAAGCTTTGTCAACTTCCAAATCCATATCGGACAGATGAATCGCTACCAATTCGGAAATATCCTTGTCGTCTTCAATGATCAATGCCTTTTCCATGCTATTGTTTTCTAAGTTGAACAGGCGAAAGGTAGTTTGGGTTTATCACAGAAGTATCACAAAAGCGTAATTGTTGTGTTTCAGTGTGCTCTTTTTCAGTAGAATATGTGTTGTTTGATTATCGTCTGCCTCATTTGTAACGATGGCGGCAATGTCTATTTTGTACCGTCCTTCAGGGGCGAAAGTCGGGTATTTGGAGGGGGAGTCTGTGAGCCCTTTTTAGTGTACATATTGTTATGTGCTCCTTGCCTATACATGCCGAAATTTAAAATTGTTAATCATCATTCCACATTCGTCATTCCTTTTGCTCGTTCTACTTTTTCATTGTATTTTTGCCGCCCTAAAAATGTATAAATGAGCAGGGTAGTAGTTGGACTTTCTGGTGGTGTTGATTCGAGTGTGGCAGCCTGGCTGTTAAAGGAACAGGGGCATGAAGTTATCGGGTTGTTTATGATTAACTACCGCGAACGTGAAGGAGTGCTCACCAGCTCGTGTACGTGGGAAGAAGATTCGCTGATTGCCAAAATGGTAGCAAAAAAACTCGATATCCCTTTTCACATTGTCGATTTAAGCAAAGACTATAAACAACGTGTTATTGATTACATGTTTGCCGAATACCAGGCCGGCCGCACGCCAAACCCCGATGTGCTGTGTAATCGTGAGATTAAATTCGACACTTTCATGGAAGAAGCCTTGAAGTTTGACGCTGATTTTGTGGCAACAGGGCATTATTGCCGAAAAAGCGAGGTGGAAGTGGATGGCAAAACCATTCATCAGTTGTTGGCCGGTAAAGATCCGAATAAAGACCAAAGCTATTTTCTTTGCCAATTGAATCAGAACCAGCTTTCCAAATCAATGTTTCCGGTGGGTGAATTGTTGAAACCTGAGGTGCGTGAAATTGCCCGTCGACAAAACCTGCCAACTGCCGAGCGGAAAGATTCGCAGGGTATTTGTTTTGTGGGGAAAGTCGATCTGCCAACCTTTTTGCAACAACAGTTGGAACCAAAAGTGGGGAATGTGATCGAGATCCCGGCTAAATTCATGGAAAAGAAAAAACAGCTTGAAGTTTCGGAAGAAAACTACAAAAAACTGTGTTTCCCGTTTCCGTATAAACCGTGGAATGGCGAAGTGATTGGCGAACACCAGGGCGCTCATTTTTATACGGTTGGTCAACGTAAAGGGCTGAATATTGGTGGCCGCAAAGAACCACTTTTTGTATTGGCCACCGATGTAAAACGCAATATTATTTATGTGGGCGAGGGCACCGAACATCCCGGATTGTACCGCAAAGGATTGTTTGTAGCCACTGAAAATATGCACTGGATTCGCCCCGATCTAAAAATGGAAGTGGGCGAAAAACGTGATTTTGATATCCGAATCCGTTACCGGCAACCACTGGAAAGAGGAACGATACACGTGCGCAACGACGGCGCCTGGTTCATCTTCGAAAACGAGCAACGGGGAATTACCTCAGGGCAATTTGCTGCCTGGTATCTGGGGGATGAACTGATCGGATCGGGGGCAATTGTCTAAAAACTTCCGGATTCTGACATCTGACTTACGACTTAAATGTTAATTTCGTAAAAAAAATATAACCACATGATAAAATCAATGACCGGCTTTGGTAAAGCAGAATTCGAGGTAAGCAACAAAAAGATTACCATTGAAATTAAATCGCTGAACAGTAAACAGCTTGATATAAATACCCGGACTCCCGCATTGTATCGCGAGAAGGACATTATAATTCGTAAGGCCATTGCGGAAAAACTGGTACGCGGGAAAGTTGATTTTAATATTTATGTGGAAAATCTGGGCGACGAAACCAACTCGAAGATTAATGAGCCCATTCTGAAAGGATATTACAACCATCTGAGTGAGATTAGCAAAGATTTAGGTCTGGTTGTCGATCACAGTACTTTACAGTCTGCCATGCGTTTGCCCGATGTGGTAAAAACCGAATACGAAACACTCGACGAAACGGAATGGGAAAACATTTATTCCAACATTTTGTCTGCACTTGACGAAATTAACGATTTCCGTGCAAAAGAAGGAGAGGCACTTGAAACTGATATTCTGGGGAATGTAGAAAGTATTAGTAGATTGCTGAAAGAAGTAGAGCCATTTGAAAAACAGCGTATCGAAGCTTTGAAAGTTCGTTTAACGGATAATCTGGAGGCGCTGAAAATGAATGGCAATGTGGATGAAAACCGTTTTGAGCAAGAGTTGATTTTTTACCTGGAGAAACTGGACATTAACGAGGAGAAAGTACGTTTGGCCAATCATTGCGAGTATTTCCTGGAAACGGCAAAACAAAATGGCTCATCCGGCAAAAAACTTGGCTTTATTTCTCAGGAACTTGGTCGCGAGATTAACACTATTGGATCAAAAGCCAACGAGACCAATATTCAGCGTATTGTTGTTCAAATGAAAGACCATTTGGAACGTGTGAAGGAACAACTGCTTAATGTTTTGTAACAATGCAAAAGTAGAAAGGCAAAAATTAATCCAAATAGAAAATAACCTTCAAAAAAGAATCTTCGAATTTGTTACTGAAGTAATACTTTTTCTAAGGACTTTGCCGGATTAGCAGGAATATAAGGTTATAAAATATCAATTAATAAAAGCGGCTTCTTCAACCGGAGCAAATTATAAAGAAGCTCAGGCTGCATCCTCAAAACCAGATTTTATTTACAAGACAGAAATATCGTTAAAGGAGATGAGAGAGCAACTATTGGTTGAGGTTGATTCGCTCCATTAGCGGAGATTCAAAGGCAAACTATGAAAAGTTAGAATATCTCATCAATGAATCAGGAGAATTAAAATTGATTTTAGGAAGTATTGTTTCAAAATCTAAAAGAAATAAGTAGTCACTGATTCTCTCTTTTGCTATTTTTCTTTAAACTTTTACCTTTTTACATTTACTTTTAAACTTTAATTGTGAAAACCTTACTTTTGCCTTTTTACTTTTAACTTTTTACTTGAGCAATGAAGGGAAGATTGATCATATTTTCGGCGCCGTCTGGTGCCGGTAAAACTACCATCGTAAATCATTTATTACAGAAAGGCTTCGATCTTGAATTTTCAATTTCGGCCACCAGTCGCGAACCGCGGCACACCGAAACACACGGTAAGGATTACTACTTTTTATCGGGCGAAGAGTTTCTGGCAAAAGTGACAAACGACGAGTTTCTGGAATGGGAAGAAGTTTATAAGGGAACCAGTTACGGCACACTAAAAAGCGAAGTGGAACGAATCCGAGAACAGGGCAAAAATGTAGTTTTTGATGTGGATGTTGTTGGCGGCCTAAACATTAAAAAATACTACGGCGATGAGGCACTGGCTGTTTTTGTACAGCCACCTTCGGTCGACGAGTTACGAAATCGCCTGGTTGGAAGATCGACTGACAGTGAAGAAAAAATTGCCATGCGGGTTGCCAAAGCCGAGCACGAATTGAGTTTTGCCTCGCAGTTTGATGTAGTAATTATAAACGACAAGCTGGAAGACGCTTTTGTAGAAGCCGAAAAAATTATCACCAATTTTCTAAAAAGCTAATTAATCCTATTATATGTCATTCCGAACAAAGTGAGGAATCTCTTACTTCGGAGCTTCTATCTCTCTCGAAATGACAATTAAATTTGTAATTTGGTACCTGAAAGAGGAATTAAATGAGTGATTTCGTAACAGATATACTAGCACCCAAAACCAATCTTCAACTAACGGTCGGACTATACTTTGGCAGCTATAATCCTATTCACATCGGGCATTTGGCAATTGCCAATTATATGGTTGAATATACCGATATCGACCAGCTTTGGTTTGTGGTGTCGCCGCAAAATCCGCTTAAAAAGAAAAACAACCTTTTGGACGATTACCACCGTTTGGAACTGGTAGAGCTGGCAGTTAACGATGATGATCGTTTTCGAGCTTCAAACATCGAATTTCGTTTGCCAAAACCCAGTTACACGGTTGATACTTTGGCTTACTTAAAAGACAAGCATCCGAATTACCATTTTAAAATACTGATGGGATCGGATAACCTCGAGAATTTTCATAAGTGGAAGAACTACGAAACAATTATTGAGAATTACGGGATAATTGTTTATCCGCGCCCGGGTTTCGATCCGCAAAAGGTGCAAGTGGAAAAAAATATTACCATTGCCGAAAAGGCTCCGTTAATGGAAATTTCGTCGTCGTTTATTCGCAAAGCCATTAAAGAGGGAAAAGATGTGCGCCATTTTTTACCGCAAAAAACCTGGGAATACCTTAACGACATGAATTTCTATCGATAACTAAATTACCCCTTCGCGAACGCAGCGGGCAATTAACTCCGTGGTATTATGGCAGTCGGTTTTTTTCAGAATATTTTTTTTGTGTGTATTAATGGTGTGCGGCGAAATGTTTAGTATTTCAGCGATTTCTCCAAATGGTTTTCCTTTGGCAATGTTGCTCAGAATCTCCTTCTCGCGTGTAGTAAAAAGCGTATGATAATTCAGTTCCTCAGGATGAAACTCATCATCGGTAGACAGCGAATAATACGATGGAAGTCCTCCGTCGCCGATGAATGAAATTTTATGGTCTACAGCCATGTTAAGGTAGGTAACATCGGTGTGAATTCCCAACACCTGTTGTACCTTGCCATCTACCGAAACGGTTAGTGCTTTTGATTGTTGCAGAATGGTTTTATAGCTTCCATTGGCATGCCGAAGGCGTAACACATATACCGCTTTATATTTCAAAATTTCTTCTGTTGGAATTCGATTCAGAAAAAAATCAACCGCTTTTTCTTCTTTACGGTGCATTTGTTTCAGGTCTTCAGGATGTACCAGTTCAAACAATTTATCCAGGCTCCAATCTTTGGTTTTTAGCCCTAAAACACTTTCAATACGTGGGTCAACATGCTCCATCAGGTAAGTGTCGAAGTTTATAATGTAGTAATAAAAACTTCCGGCAGAAAAGAGATTAGCAATTTGCTCAATAATGTTCAGGTATAATTCACTTTTTACCGGATGCACAATTTTATTGGGCTCCCAGGCTTTTCTAATCTTATCTATACTCTTTTCATCCATGTTTTTCTAAAGCTTTGTAAAAAACTTAGAGACATTGAAGGTATGCAAAAATACCCAATATTAGGTATTTACTTTTTGCCTTTACTGATATAACTTGCGAGAGCTTTAAAAAAGCAATAAACGAGAATTAAAAAATTCTCCGGTCACACGAAATTCATAAAGCAGGAACCAAACCCCTGCTTTTTTTTTATCGTGTTCGCGTCATATCTTCATCCACGCAAATTGTAAAATCGGCAGCGCCGGTATTTTCCTCAGTAAGTTCCGAAATATCATCTTGCAAAACGGAGTGTATGGTAACAATTTTCAGTTCAGGGTTTTCGTGTTTTAAGTACCAGTATATACTCTCAAAATTTTCTGAATGATAAGCTCCGTGGTAATGCAATAGTATTTTTCCCGGCTCCCAGTTTTTAAGAATAAAATGGGCCATAGTCGCATCTTTTATGGCTTGCGCTTTAGGAAAGTTTGCAGTAACGTGGCTACCCATTCCTTCCATTTTCATCATACTGGCATAACAGTTAAGTGTTGAATCGTAAGGCACCGGAAGTGGTGGCAAAAAAGTTTTGGCTTCATCAGACAGATCGTCTAATCCCTCGAAACCCTGCTTGTTTACCAGCGATGCATACCGACGTGGAACATTAGTTGCTACGAAATATAGACCACTGTCTTTGGCAAATTCTACCAGTGGTTTGTAATCGGTTTTGTAATTGGGCCACAGTCGTATTTCGTCTTCAAAATTCCGGTTCGATATTTTTCCTGAAAGGTATTCATCCATAATCACCTGGTTATCGCTTTCAAACATTTCGGCACCCAAAACCAGCTTTTTACCATTTTGCCGGTACAGGTCTTTGGTAAGTTCCAATTGTAACCAGTGCGAAATAGGATTGTCGTGCAGTTCGCCAAATAGAACAATATCTGCATCCTCCAGCTGTTTTAGCATTTTTTCGTACTTCACCGCCTTACCATTCTTATTAAAAAGAAGGTACGCAGGTTTGTCGGATTTAAAAGAGGAGAATAAAAGCAAAGAGATGATACCTACAATCAGATAGTTCTTCATTATAATTATTTTTAAACACAGATTACAACAAAAAAATCTTCACAGAGTTTATGAAGTATAGTAATAGCCTGAAATGTACAAAATTCTGTTTTCAATACCGTTGATTTTCCTTGCTGAACTTTCTTTTTCGCAAAGATGGACGGAAACAATACATGTTAAAGTCGACGGGCTGGAGCGGAACTACGAATTGTTTGTGCCAAAAAATTATTCGGAAGGGAAAGATTATCCTATCGTTTTTATACTGCATGGTGGAGGCGGAAAATCCAGCCGGATGCCACGATTTACCCGATACCGGTTTAATGAGCTGGCGGCACGCGATGGATTTATTGCCGTTTATCCGAATGGTTATCGGAAAGGGTGGAACGATGGAGACCGCGACACACTGACCGTTGCCCGGAGATTAAATATCGACGACGTGGGCTTTTTTGATGCTATGATCGACGATCTCGATAGAAAATTATCAATTGATAGCGAACGTATTTTTGCCTGTGGAATTTCAAATGGTGGATTTATGGTGCAGCGGCTGGCTATCGAGCGATCGAAAGTTTTTAAAGCAATCGGTGTGGTTGCGGCAAATATGAGTGAAGACCAGCAGACAACTGTTCCGGGAAATCCTGTTCCGGTGATCTTTATTTGCGGCACTTCCGATCCGCTGGTTCCGTATAACGGTGGCCCGGTGATGGTATTAAAACAGAAACGAGGAGAAGTTGTTAGCGTGGATGAAAGCGTACGATTCTGGAAAGAACAAAATGACTGTTCAGAATTGGCAGAAGCACGCGAATTACCTGATATAATTAAAACTGATGATTGTAGCGTTTACAAAACAGTTTGGCAAAATCCCGATGATCCAAACATACGGGTAGTAAATATTCGAATTGAAAACGGCGGACATACCTGGCCGGGAACAAGGCAATATTTGCCAACGAAGTTGATTGGAAATACGAATCAGGATATTGACGGGTGTGAAGAGATTTGGGAATTTTTTAACTCAGTAAAAATAAATTAGATGTTGGAAACCGGCTTTGTATACAGCACAATTGTTGATCCTCTTTTGAAAAATCTTCGCAGAAGAGTAGCATTGGAAATAAACAAAGGCGATACCGTAATTGATATTGCTTGCGGAACAGGAGCGCAACTATTTGAATTAACAGAAAAGGCTGAAACGGTAACAGGTGTTGATCTTTCAGGATCGATGGTACGTTATGCAACAAACAAAGCCAAAAAGAAAAATATTGCCAATGCTTCATTTGTAGTTTGCGATGCCACCGACTTAAGTAGTTTTTATGGGCAAAAATTTGATGTGGCAATACTTTCCATGGCTTTGCACCAGTTTGATCCGGGCCTACATAATGTCATTCTTGCCGAGGTGAAAAAGATCGCTGAGAAAATTATAGTGCTGGATTACGCCGTGCCTTTACCAAAGAATTATGTAGGAGTAGGCAGTAAAGTGGCCGAGTTTCTGGCAGGTAACGATCATAACAAAAATTTTAAAAGCTATTCAAAAGCAGGAGGATTAAATACTATTTTGCCCGCAAACGGTTTTACTGTCAAACGATCGAAACGAATAGGAAAAGAGGCTTTTCATTTGGTGGTTGCACACCATCATTCGCAGTAATCTCTTGTATTTCTTATACGGTTTGCTATCCAAATTAACAATTTTAACATTGATAAAACTTGTTTAACAATAATTTAAATTCGTTTAGTTGTCTTAACACTATTATCTTCTATTTTTGAAATGTTCATAGAAAATTAAAGCTGTTAGAATACCGCGAATAGTATTCAGAAAACGTCAGAAAATTAGGGTTGTCTTAGAAATGAGGCGGCCCTTTTTTTTATTTACTCATCTGTTCTTTCAGCCATTTAGGTCGATTGGTAGTAATTCCGGCAACGCCAATATCGGTAAGGCGTTGGGCTTCTTCCGGATCGTCAACAGTCCAGGTAAGTACTTCCATATCCAGCGCTTTGGCGTGTGCCATTATTTCCTCGTCGATAACGGAGTGTTTTAAGTTAACGCCCGCCAGTTCTTCTTCCGCTGCCTGTTCCATTTTTTTCTTTAATCCCGGTTTTACGGAGCTCAGCCAGTAGCATTTGTTATCGGGGAATTCTTTATGCGCAGCAAGAATGGTTTTCCAGCCAAAACTGATAAAAACAATCTGATCTTTTTTACCGCTGTTATCTATATTTCGGCGCAGTGCAGGGATTATTTCATCGCCTCCGGCTTTAATTTCAACAACCAGTGTTTTGCCTTCAGGAACGGTTTCAATAATTTCTGAAAGGAAGGGTAACTTTTCACCTTTAAATTCTTCACCTTTCCAACTGCCGGCATCCAGATCGCGCAATAAAGTCGATGGTGTTTTGGCAATGGTTAGATTTGTCTTACCGCCGCACGTTCTCTTTGTATCTTTGTCGTGAATAACCATTACGCGGTTATCTTTCGATAAATGAACATCAACTTCTACGGCATCGGCACCCAGTTCCCAGGCCAGTTTGGCTGAGGCCACTGTATTTTCGGGTGCCAGATAAGAGGCTCCGCGGTGCGCGATAAATGTATTTTGTGCGATTGTATTAATACCTGTCAAAAGAAAAATTAGTGCTAGTGTTGTTTTCATACTATTAAAATTGTTTGTTTTCAGAGGTATAGTATGTAACTCGCATAATTTTAGTCATATTCTTAGTGGCGAATAACTTACATACTCGTTTCATGTTTGCTGTTTTCATTAACCGAATATAGAAATATTTTTAGCGAAAGTAAGCATACCAATTCTATTTTTAAATCAGTCTTAAATTGTTTTGAATATTTTGAGCTTAGACAAGGCGAAAAATTGTGGCATAGCCAGGTTCTGGCGATATTTTTAAACGAAGTATAAGCTTAAAAGAACGAAATAATAAGGCTTATTATTAATCTAATAATTCCCCTTGGCTTTGCCACGGGGATAGTCAACTTTAAGAATTTTCTTTATTGTAGTATTGGTATAAAAGTGTAGTTTTGAAACGGCTTTTTAAGCTATTTTAACAGGGCTTGCAGTACACGCAATGAGCAAGAAGAAAAAACAAAATCGAAAATCATCAGATCTATTTAAGCATCCCGGGAAATGGGCTGTTGTTTTGTTACTTAAAGCAATTGCCATGCTTCCTTTTGGCTTTTTGTATTTGTTTTCGGATGTGTTTTATTTTTTTATAAAAGGTGTGATAAAGTACCGCAACGAAGTAATTACTGATAACCTAAAACACGCATTTCCGGAGAAAAGTAAAAAGGAAATATTTCTTCTTCGCAATAGATTTTACCGCTATTTCTGCGATGTGTCGTTAGAGAGTATAAAGCTTTATCATTTGTCGGAAGAACAGTTGAAGCAGCGTGTGCAATTTTCGGGGACTGAGAAGTTAAATGAACTAGCCGAAAAGCGAAATGGGGCCATTTTACTGGCTTTTCATTACAATAACTGGGAATGGTCGAGTGCTTTGCAGCAGGAATTAAGATGTCGACTTTTAATGGTGTACAACAAAATGCGCGACAACGAAGCGATGGACGGGTTTCTGCAAAATGCGCGCGAAAAATGGGGTGGCGAAGCTGTGCAAATGGGGCGTGCTGCAAAAGTAACCTTTCAGTATTTTGCAAAGAAAGGACCGGTTGTGGTTGGACTAATTGCCGATCAGAGTGCACTGGCCAGTTCGCAAATGTGGGCGATGTTTATGAATCGAGAAGCGGCCTTTTTCCCCGGTCCGGTAAAAATTGCCCGAAAAACCAATCAGCCGGTATTTTTTCAGCACGCCATACGTTTGGGGCGTGGCAAATACGAATATAAATACACTTTACTTGTTGATGAGCCGGCGAAAATAGATGAGAATGAAATTTTGATACGTTACATTGAAAAAATGGAGGAAGTGATAAAAACAAATCCGGAGTATTATCTTTGGAGCCACAAACGATGGAAGCACAAACGCCCTGAAGGGAAGGCTTTAATTCAATAGACATTACAGCATGGTTGACGAGAGCTTACGCAAAAAAGATAAACGCTATTACGAAGGATTTTTTAAACGCCTGCTTAATGGACTGGTAGTGTTGCTACTGAAATTTATTTCGGTGCTGCCCTTTTGGGCGATTTATGGCATTGCCGATTTTTTCTACCTGGTGGTTCGCCATATAATCGGCTATCGTAAAAAGGTGATTTTGGATAACCTTCGCCATGCTTTTCCGGAAAAAAACGAGCAGGAGATTACTAAAATAATGAACCGTTATTATCATCATTTCTGCGATTTCTCATTGGAAACGATCAAGCTGCACGGTATGAGCGAAAAGCAGATGGATACACGGTTGAAAATTACCGGGCTGGAGGGCATCAGGAAATATGCCGAGGCAGGAAGAAGTATTATGCTGCTAGGTTTTCATTACAATAACTGGGAGTGGTGTAGTTCTATTCAGACCAAAGCGACGCATAGGCTGCTGATGATTGTGAACCCGATACGCGGGAACCTGGCTCTTGAAAAGTTTATTGAGCATTCGCGCAGTAAATGGGGCGGCAAATCGGTGCCGGTACATAAATCGGCACGAACAGCTATTGAATATATGCGACGTAGCGAGCCGGCAGTTTTATGGTTGGCAGCCGATCAAACGCCTGCAGCAAATTCGCCATTTTGGACAAATTTTTTGAATCGTGAGGCCCCATTTTTTACCGGCCCCGAAAAGATTGCCATAAAAACCAAACAGCCCATATTCTTCTTACACCTGAAAAAGTTAAAACGAGGCCATTACGAGGCTGTTTTTTCGCAGCTGTTTGAAGATCCATCAAAGGTAGAATCGAAAGATATCTTGCTTACCTACATTCGGAAGATGGAAGAAGTGATTCGCGAAACACCCGAGTATTATTTGTGGTCGCACCGCCGCTGGAAACATACACGGCCTGAGGGAATTGAGTTAACCGTTTAGAATTCGATTTTATCTTCGTTAATTTTATTTCTTGTTATAATTCGCCTCATGCCGAGCGACTGAAATGGATTGTTGTAAACGTGTTTGATTGATATATTAGAATAGAATTTATTTATTACTTTTATTAGCGAGAAACAAAAGCCATTCAATGCGTAGTTATTTTTGCATGGTAGGGCATAGCGTATTATTGTATCAATCGGGTGTACTATAGCGAAATTCTGATCAACGCAAAGTGTTAAAAATGGATTTAATACAAGCAGTTAAAAATTCTGAAATAAATGAACGATTTTTTTAAAGGAAGAGCGGCAAGCTTAAAATTTGCAGTAAAAGGGTGTTGTCTTTTAATAAAAACTGAACACAGTGTAATTGCTCAAACTTCAATTTTCCTTTCTATTATAGTATTGGGTGCAATTGTTGGGATTTCAAAACAGGATTGGATAAATCAAACACTGGGTATGGGCCTGGTATTAAGTATTGAAGGAGTAAACACAGCGGTGGAGAAATTAGCTGACTTTGTACATATCGATCAACATCCCAAAATAGGATTTATTAAAGATATTGCTGCCGGAGCCGTAACCTTCGCAGCGATTACTTTCTTTATAATTTTTCTAATTACCTACATACCATACATTCAGCAATATGTTTAAGAAACTAAACAATAACCGTCTCGCAGTCTTATATTCGCTGGTAGTAGTGTTTTTAGTCGTATCGTTTCTTGTGCGATTAGCCTTTTACTTTTGGTCTTTTGGAACGATCGATTTTTCAGTTTTTGGACTGCTAAAAATCGTTTTTACAGGCTTGTTTTTTGATTTTGGAACGATCTCGTTTTTTACCTTTCTATACGTAATCTACTTATCGGTCTTCCCTAATAAATGGATTGGAACAGTTCCGGATAAAATTGTCACCTATTTATTCTTTTTTATACCAACCTTATTAATAACCTTTTCTTTTTTTGCGGAATTTACATTTTGGGAAGAATTTCAGAGCCGGTTTAATTTTATAGCCGTTGACTACCTGGTATATACGTACGAGGTAGTGGAAAATATTAATGAATCTTATCCTATTCCGTTACTGCTCCTTATCATTTTTTCACTGGTGTTTTTTCAATTTCTCATACTCAGGAAAATTGGAGCATTTAAAAGTTCTTTTTCTTCGCCCAGAACTTCAATTCAACGTATTATCCTTGTGGCCGGACTAATAATACCATTATTTTTTGGCCTTTCTATTGATAATACCGATGCTGAATGGTCAACGAACAGGTATGAAAATGAAATTTCCAAAGCTGGTATTTATTCGTTTTTTGCTGCTTTTAGAAACAATGAATTGAGTTACACTGATTTCTACCGTACCCAAGATTTGGATGTATCTTTTTCACTGCTAAAAGAAGAATTGAAAACTAATAATGACACTTTATTTTCGGAAGAAAAATATGACATAACAGAGCGGGGTTGGTGCGGTTTGCAACTGCGGCTCTCGCAACATCGTTCCGTCCTGCCGGACAGGAACGCGCTCCGAAATCCGCAACGACAACTTGGTGTGCCGAGAAGCGATGAATCGGCAATTAACGTTCATTGCATGCTATAATTAAGATGGTGGAAACGACCCACCAAAACCGTTGTACAGGCAAGGGTTTTAAACCACCTAAAGGTGCTGTGTTTAAGAGGCATGGTATTGAGCGTTTAGGAAAAGGTTCTGTCAAGAGCAGAATCAGGTATGGATAAAGGAGATGAACTAACCGTAACCGCTGAAGAGGTGTCGAGAAGTTGCCACATTCTGTCAAAAGCTGTAGAGTAAGTTATGCAGTGATAAGCACAGCGGAAACCTGTTTACTGGCTGTGCGGCAGACGTCATTCAGGCGGCATGACCTTTATCTGGGCTTAATTATGGAACTCGGGAATCTGTCCTGCAATGCAAAGGGAAACGCACAACGGGAACAACCTGAAGGCAGAATACCGATGAGCAGGAACAGAGACGGACTAACCCGTAGTAGCGATGAAGTTTCTGTAATGGAAATGGAGCGAAGGGGTTAGGTTATACAGTATCATAACATTGAACAACTCGCAAGAGGATGAATTTATGGAATGAGACAAAATCAGTACCTATAAGCAAAACCATGGTATGGGAAGCTTATAAGAAGGTAAAAGCCAACAAAGGGAGTGCAGGTGTTGACCAAATCAGCATTGAAGAATTTGATGCCGAAAGGTCGAAACATTTGTACAAGCTTTGGAATCGTATGGCATCGGGCAGTTACTTTCCGCCACCTGTTAAAGAAGTTGAGATAGCAAAGAAAGACGGTAAAACCCGCTTACTTGGTATACCAACTATCTCCGACAGGATTGGACAGATGGTTGTAAAAGATTATTTAGAACCAAGGTTTGAGGCTATATTCAGTACTAATTCCTATGGTTATCGTCCGAGCAGGAATGCCCATCAGGCTCTTGCAAAGGTTCGTGAGAATTGTAGGAAGACAGACTGGGTAATCGACCTCGATATAAAAGGTTTCTTTGATAATATCGACCATGGAAAACTACTGCGTGCCTTGGAGAAACATTTAACCGAGAATTGGTGCTTATTTTACATCAAACGGTGGCTGAATGCACCCGTGCAAACGAAATCAGGAGAACTGGTTCACAAGCAGGGGAAAGGCACTCCACAAGGCGGTGTGATAAGCCCGTTACTTGCCAATTTGTTTCTGCATTATGCCATGGATAAATGGCTTGAACTAAAGCACAAAACAGTGAATTTTGTTCGCTATGCCGATGATGCAA
The DNA here is from genome assembly GCF_010448835.1 of Draconibacterium halophilum. Lineage (NCBI taxonomy): Bacteria > Pseudomonadati > Bacteroidota > Bacteroidia > Marinilabiliales > Prolixibacteraceae > Draconibacterium > Draconibacterium halophilum. The sequence goes on along the minus strand of NZ_CP048409.1, from coordinate 4,665,069 downwards.
TAATTCACTGTGAGAGTAAAGCCCAAGCAGAATGGCTGCTGGAAAAGTTACGTGTAAGGCTTGAAGATTGTGGATTGGAACTCCACCCAGAAAAGACAAAATTGGTTTACTGTCTTGACTATCGTAGACAAGGCACTCATCCAATTGTAAAGTTCGATTTTCTGGGTTATTCGTTTCAACCATGTACAACCAAATCGCCAAGAACAGGAAAACTGTTTCTCGGGTACGATTGTGCTATCAGCATTAGTTCTAAGAAACGCATTGCTGATAAAATGGAAGAACTTAACATTGTTGGATTGACCTATAAAAGCATTGTTGGTGTAGCTCAATTTCTAAACCCGTTTATTCGGGGATGGATTAACTATTTTGGTAAGTTCAGAAAACACGAGTTGAATCCAATCTTTATTTGGCTGAACAAGCGATTAATCCGCTGGGCAAGGAAAAGGTACAAACGCTATAAAACCAGTATAAAACGAGCTTTCCAATGGTTCACGAGAGTTAAGGAACAATTCCCGAGCCTGTTTTACCATTGGCAACTTGGATTAGGTTGATGAAGCGTTTAGATTTGTATAACAAGAGCCGTATGACGGGAGACTGTCACGTACGGTTCTGTGAGAGGCTTAGGGTGAAAGTCCCTTTGCCTACTCGACCAAGTAACCGTCAGCTGCAGATTAGGAAAACTTTAGACCCAGAATAAGATTTGTAAATAATTAGTTATGCAATTCGTCAATTGATTTTTCAAAAAGAATACCTCCTTTATACATTCCTTTGAGGACAGGATGAATTTCTTTACCAAGCTCAGTTAAGCTGTATACAACACGTGGAGGGACTTCCGGGGAAACGGTACGATTTATTAATCCATCTGCTTCTAATTCTTTTAGTTGTTTAGTCAGCATTCGTTCGCTAATATCAGTTAATAGTTTAACCAATTCACTATATCTTTTATCTCCCTGAAAAAGGTGTAAAATGATCGTTCCTTTTCGTTTCCCTTTAACAACATTTATAAAGGTATCAACCGGGCAATAACTTTTTTTCATTCGTTTATATTGTTCATTTTTTAGGTAACTCATGGAACTCGCAGATAATAATTCGTGGTTATAATTAATGTCAGAATCATGCTCGTTTCATTTTTTTTCTTCCCGCAAAGTCTTGAAAACAGTAAAAACAGAAATAAATGTTCGTATACCAACCAAAGGTAAGTTCTTGGCAGGCACAATATTTATCCTGACCTTTGTACAAAGATAAGTGAAATTAAAAGACAACAGATGGTACAAAATAGTTCTACATTTAAAGCATTTCGGATTGAAGAGGTGGATGGTAATTTTCAAGGCTCCATTAAAGAAATGGAATTTGGTACATTAAACAACAACGAGGTAAGAGTAAAGGTGTACTACAGCTCATTGAATTACAAAGATGCATTATCGGCTTCGGGGAATAAAGGGGTGACGAGAAATTATCCGCACACACCGGGAATTGACGCAGTTGGAACAATAGAAAAATCGAACAGTGATTTATATTCTGTTGGAGAAAAAGTAATTGTAACAAGTTATGATTTAGGTATGAATACCGACGGTGGATTTGCGGAGTATATTCAGGTTCCATCTGAATGGGTCGTAAAATTACCTGAAAAAATGACTATGAAAGAGGCCATGATATATGGTACTGCCGGTTTAACAGCGGGAATGTCGGTTTTAAGACTTACGGAATTAATAAAACCTGAGGATGGAAAAATAGCGGTTTCAGGTGCAACGGGTGGAGTTGGAGCACTGAGTGTTTCCATTTTGAGTAAACTGGGTTATTCGGTGGTTGCAATAACAGGCAAGGAAACAGAACGAAACTATTTAATAAATCTTGGAGCTGAGGGAGTGCTGTTACGTAGTGAGGTTGAAAATTTTGCCCAAAAGCCATTATTAAAACCTTTGTTTGCAGGCGCTATTGATACTGTTGGAGGTGTAATTCTTGAAAATATAATTAAATCGACGAATTCAATTGGTGTTGTAACTTGTTGTGGAAACGTTGCCTCTCCAAAACTTGATTTGACGGTTTTCCCCTTTATCCTGAGAGGTGTTACACTTATTGGAATAGATTCTCAAAACTATCCAATGAAATACAGAAAAATAGTTTGGAATAAATTAGCTCACGAATGGAAACCTAAACAATTAGACGATACGTGCAATGAAATTAATTTGGAGGACGTACCGCAAAAAATTGAATTAATGCTAAATGGAAAATTAAAAGGAAGAACTGTCTTGAATTTGGCTGAATAAATACGCAACACAATACGCGGTATAAAAAAATGCCGGAAAAGTTTCATACTCAAGGGTTGTAGTACGCTTCAGCCTTTGAGTGACTTGACCGGAAATCGCCCGCAATCGACAACGTTTAATACCACCAAGCGTCCACAAAAAAAAAGGGCTTCCAACCGGAAACCCTCTATCTAAATTAAAAATTTACAAGAAAAAAGGAGAACCGGCGTTTCACATTCTGGTCAAGGGAAAGTGATTTCGTTTCGGATAAATAATACCGATGTGAAATCAGAACGAGCCTTATCTAAGATAAATCTCCTCTTCAATCGGCATTAACCATTGTAATTTCACCGTTTCGCTTAAGGCTCACACTGAAAAACAATTGGTATAAATTTCCTCTTCCGGCCGGAACTCCTGAAAAAACTGCACTATAAAAAAGCATAGTCCACTACGACATATGCTAAAATTCAATTTTAATGTAAGCGAATTTAATCGCTCTTGTCATAGAACAATTTGCCCTGTTATGGCAAAACTGTATCGCCCATTAAGTAGGTATCTACTTCGCGGGCAGCAGCGCGTCCTTCGTTAATAGCCCACACCACCAACGATTGTCCACGGCGTGCATCACCGGCAGAAAAAACTTTTTTAATGCTGGTTTTAAATTTGCCGTATTCTGCTTTGTAATTCGAGCGTGAATCACGCTTCATATCAAGTTCTTCAGCAATTTTATCCTCAGGTCCCAAAAATCCCATTGCCAATAAAACAAGGTCGGCTTTAATATATCTTTCGGTTCCCGGAATTGCCTGTGGTCTTCTGCCGCCATTTTCGGTTTTTACCCACTCCACCTGAACGGTGTGTATGGCTTTTGCTTTGCCATTTTCGCCTTCAACCTTTGTGGTCATTATCGAATATTTCCGCGGGTCTTTTCCTTTCGATACAATGGCTTCAAACTGGCCGTAATCGGTTTTTTCGTTGCCAGGCCATTCGGGCCACGGGTTGGCATCGCTATTACGTTCTTTTGGCGGCTTTGGCATAATCTCAAGCTGCGTTATGCTTTTACAACCATGACGCAGCGATGTGGCTACACAGTCGGTACCGGTATCGCCACCACCAATTACTATTACGTTCTTATCTTTTGCCGAAATATAATTTCCGTCTTCCAGTTTACTGTCGAGCAAACTTTTGGTATTGGCCGACAAAAATTCCATTGCGAAGTGTACGCCATCCAATTCGCGGCCTTCTACGTCCAGGTCGCGTGGTTTTGTTGCTCCGGTAGTTAAAACCACCGCATCAAATTTATCCAGTAGCTTTTTGGAACGGATATCTTTTCCAACTTCAGTGTTGGGTTTGAAAATAATACCTTCCGCTTCCAGGATATCAACACGGCGTTGTACTACGTCTTTGTCCAGTTTCATGTTTGGAATACCGTACATCAGCAAACCGCCAATACGGTCGTCGCGTTCGAAAACAGTAACGGTATGACCGGCTCTGTTCAACTGCGCTGCACAAGCCAATCCTGCCGGACCGGATCCTACAACGGCAACTGTTTTTCCTGTGCGCGATTCCGGTGGCTCAGGAACTACCCAGCCTTGATCAAAACCATTGTCAATAATGGTACGTTCGTTGTCGTGGATGGTAACAGCAGGCTCGTTAATTGATAACACACATCCTGCTTCGCACGGTGCCGGGCAAACTCTTCCTGTAAACTCCGGAAAATTATTGGTGTGATGAAGGCGTTCTAAGGCATCTTTCCAGCGACCTTTGTAGATCAGGTCGTTCCATTCCGGAATGAGGTTGTAAACCGGGCATCCGGATGCTCCGTTGTGCAATAGCTCTCCGCGATGGCAGAATGGAACTCCGCAATCCATGCAGCGTGCCCCCTGTTTTTCACATGTTTCTTTATCGCGTAATATGTATACCTCGTTCCAATCTTTAAGGCGTTCCTCAATTTTTCGTGTAGGATTGGAAACTCTTTTATATTCTAAAAATCCTGTTGGCTTTCCCATGTCTTAGCGTCTATAAAAATTACAAGTTGGCCAGATGCATATCAAATGCAGCATCAATAACATCCGACTCTTTTTCGTATTTACCCGTTTTGCGGGCCTCTTCAATGTAGGTCAGCATACGTTTGTAATCGGTAGGAATTACTTTTACAAACTTGCCTATTGTGTCCTCCCAGTCGGAAAGAACATATTCAGCAACCGTTGATTCGGTTTTTTCCATGTGTTTCCGGATCATTGCTTTCAGTTCTTCCTGTTCTGCTTCATCCGTTACTCTCTCCAGTTGAATCATTCCCTTGTTGCAAAGACCGGGGAAAGTACCATCAATGTCGAGAATATAAGCAACACCGCCCGACATTCCTGCTCCAAAGTTCCGTCCTGTTTTTCCAAGCACAACCGTTTTTCCTCCCGTCATGTATTCGCAACCATGGTCGCCAATACCTTCAACAACAACTTGTGCACCCGAGTTACGAACACAGAAACGCTCGCCGGCAACACCGCGGATATAAGCTTCGCCTCCTGTTGCTCCGTAGAAACAAACGTTACCTACAATGATGTTTTGTTCCGGGATGAACTGTACATTTTTAGCCGGGTAGATCGATAAATGACCTCCGGATAATCCTTTTCCGAAATAATCGTTTGCATCTCCTTCAACTTCCAACTCAATACCTTTACAAACGAAAGCACCAAACGATTGTCCTGCCGATCCTTTCATTTTGAAATGGATGGTACCGTCAGGCAAACCTTCTCCTTTATGTACTTTGGTTACTTCGTGCGACAGCACAGTACCAACACTACGGTTGATGTTTTTAATTTCGAATTCTGCGGCTACTTTTTCGCCATCTTTTATTGCTTTTTGTGCTGCTTCAACAAATTTCCAGTCGAGAATTTCTTCCATCTGGTGATCTTGTTTTTTGCTGCAGTAAAGACCTTCTTCTTCGCCCATTTCTTCTTTGTAAAGAATTGGGCTTAGGTCAAGACCTTTGTATTTCCAGTGATCTATATCGTCTTTGAATTTCAGGCATTGCGACTGACCCACCATTTCGTTGATTGTCTTGTAGCCCAGTTCTGCCATAATCTCACGAAGACCTTCAACGAGGAATTCGAAGAAGTTTACAACGTGATCAGGATTACCCTTGAATTTTCCACGTAATCTTTCGTTTTGTGTGGCCACACCTACCGGACAAGTGTTGCTATGGCATTTACGCATCATTATACATCCTTCAACAACCAATGCCATTGTTGCAACTCCCCATTCTTCAGCACCAAGCAGTGTTGCAATAGCCAGGTCGCGCGATGTTTTCATCTGACCATCAGACTGAACAACAATACGGTTACGTAAGCGGTTGCGCACCAGTGTTTGGTGTGTTTCCGACAATCCAAGCTCCCATGGTAATCCGGCGTGTTTAATAGAACTAAGTGGCGATGCACCTGTTCCGCCATCGTATCCGGAAATAAGTACAGCATCAGCTTTTGCCTTACAAACGCCGGCAGCCACTGTACCAACTCCCATTTCAGAAACCAGCTTTACGTTTACACGTGCATCGCGGTTACTGTTTTTCAGGTCGAATATCAATTGTGCCAAATCCTCAATAGAATAAATATCGTGGTGCGGTGGAGGCGAAATAAGGCCTACACCAGGTGTTGAATTACGTGTTCGTCCGATCCAGCCATTTACTTTATGGCCCGGAAGATGTCCTCCTTCGCCGGGTTTTGCTCCCTGCGCCATTTTTATCTGAAGCTCTTTGGCTTTGCTCAGGTAGTAGCTGTTTACGCCAAAACGTCCTGATGCAATCTGCTTGGTGGCAGAACACATGTCGTCGCCATTGGGCAATTTGGTGTAACGTATTGGGTCTTCACCACCTTCGCCCGAGTTCGATTTTGAACCAATACGGTTCATGGCAATGGCAAGTGTAGTGTGTGCTTCCCACGAGATAGAACCAAAGGACATTGCTCCCGTAGCAAAACGAGTAAGAATGCTTTCTGCCGGTTCCACTTCGTCGAGCGGAATAGGCTTGCGGTCCGATGTAAGATCCATCAGTCCACGTAACGTGAAGGCAGCCTCTGCCTGGTCGTCTACTACACTACAATATTTTTTGTATTTGTCGTAATCGTTCTTTCTTGTCGCTTCCTGAATCAGTTGAATGGCTTCAGGACTTAATAAGTGACGTTCGCCATCTTTTCGCCAATTGTATTCGCCACCGGGCTCAAGAACTTTTGCTCCACCCTGGCGTGTTGGGAACCCTTTGCGGTGACGCATTCGGGCCTCTTTGGCAATATCATCAAGACTTAATCCTTCAACACGACTAACGGTGCCGGTAAAGTATTTGTCAACTACTTCTTGCTTCAGTCCTACAGCCTCAAAAATCTGTGCTCCCTGATAAGAAGCCAGGGTTGAAATACCCATTTTTGAGAATACTTTCAATAGTCCGCCGCCAATAGCTTTCACATAATTCCGGATGGCTTGTTCTTTCGTAATATCTCCAAGCGCACCTTGATTAACCAAATCCTTGATAGTGTCGATGGCCATATATGGATTTACGGCAGAAACACCATAGCCTAACAAGGTTGCAAAGTGATGAACTTCGCGTACATCACCGGCTTCCATAATAATGTCGGCTTTACCGCGCTTTCCAACACGGATAAGGTGATGGTGAACAGCCGATGCTGCCAATAAAGATGGAATCGGGGCATGGTCGGTGCTAATTGCAAAGTCCGACAATAATATAATTGAGTAAGCTTCATCGATGGCATCTTCAACATACTGGCACAAACGTTCCAGTTTGGTTTCCAGTGTACCTTCTTTTTCGTCGGCATGGAAAACAGTGGTGATCTTTTTGGTTTGGAAATGTGTGTGATCCACGTAAGCCAGTTTTATCAACTGTTCGTTGGTTAAAACAGGCTGGTGAATAGCAATGCGTCGGCAATGCTCGGCTGATTCGGTTAAAATATTTTTAAATCCACCTACATAAGTTCTCAAGTCCATTACAATACGCTCCCTGATCGGGTCGATGGGAGGATTGGTCACCTGGGCGAATAATTGTTTAAAGTAGTGTGACAAATGCACCGGACGATCAGAAAGAACGGCCAGCGGGTTGTCGGCTCCCATTGAACCAAGCGCTTCGCCACCATTGGTTGCCATTGGTTTCAGGATCACCTCAATATCTTCGTTGGTGAATCCAAAAGCCTTCTGTCTTTTAAATACTGTTTTTGTATCCGGCTCTTTCAATTCAAGGTCTGGAATAAACGGAAGCTCGTCCAGATAAGTCATATTGTTTTTTACCCAGTCGCCATAAGGTTGGCTCGAGCAAATTTCAGCTTTAACTTCTTCGTCAGAAATAATACGCCCTTGTTCCAAATCGGCAACAAACATTTTTCCTGGTTGCAAACGACCACGAATTTTAACTTTTTCGTGAGGTACATCAATTGCTCCGGTTTCTGATGCCATTATTAAAGTGTCGTCATCAGTCAGGCAATAACGCGACGGACGCAAGCCGTTACGGTCGAGCGTTGCACCAACAAGTACACCATCAGTAAAACATACCGATGCCGGTCCATCCCATGGCTCCATCATTGCAGAATAAAATTCGTAGAACTCTTTCTTTTTCGGATCCATGTCAGGATTATTTTGCCATGCTTCAGGAATAAGCATCATCATTACATGTGGTAAGGATCTGCCGCTTAATACCAGCATTTCAATTGCCATATCAAGGTTGGCACTGTCCGAATCTCTTAAATCGCAGATCGGGAAGATCATCTCAAGTTCTTTTTTTGTGAACTTTGAGCACTCAAGAAGTACTTCGCGGGCACGCATCCAGTTGATGTTACCCTTGTTGGTGTTGATCTCGCCGTTGTGCGCAATGTAGCGGAAGGGCTGCGACAGTTTCCACGATGGGAAAGTATTGGTTGAAAAACGCGAGTGCACCAATGAAATGGCACTCACTGCCAGCGGGTTTGTCAGGTCTTTAAAATATAAAGAAACCTGATCGGTTGTTAACTGACCTTTGTAAATGATCGTTTTATACGAGCAGGAAATAATATTTAGACCGTTATAACCGATGCCGGCAATTGATTCGCGAATTAATTTTTCAGTGTATTTTCTGAAAACAAAAAGTTTGCGGTCGAACTCTTCAACCGACATGCCAACAGGTTTACCAATAAACAATTGCTGGACATATGGTTCTGAGGCCAGTGAATCGTGTCCCAGGTCAGAATTGTCAACCGGAACTTTACGATAACCTATGTATGGTAATCCAAATTTCTTCAGGTTTCTACCAATAATATCTTTACACTCTGAACGTTTTCTGTCCTCTTTTGGAAAGAAGATCATGGCTACACCATATTCCCCAAACTGAGGTAATTTAATGCCCTGTTTAGGACATTCTTCCATGAAAAGTTCGTGTGGAATTTGTAATAATATCCCTGCACCGTCACCGCTTTTAATATCAAATCCGGTACCCCCGCGATGTTCCATACGAGCCAGCATCGATAAAGCATCCGAAATCACACTGTGTTTCTTTCTTCCCTTTAGGTTTGCTACAAACCCAATACCACAACTGCCATGTTCAAATTCAGGGCGGTACAATCCCTTTGCTACAGGTTCTTTTGTCTGCATCATTATATCCTTTCTCTTTAAAATTCGCACTAGTGCAACAACCGGCGCTGTCAATACCAAGCTGCTGCAAATATGTAAGTGAAAATCCCGTTTTTACTTACGAAGTGAAACCAAAAATAAACAAAGAGGTGTGCATTCGCAATCTTGAATGGTGTAAATTGTGTTTAATAACATACAATTAACCTTGAGAAAAATCATAAAAAACTTAAGTCCTTTATACTTATTTTTTAACAATGTGACATTTGTCACGTTTTCAGCAACTTGAAGCTCTATTTCAGCAAGTTGTTTTTTGCTTCTTTAATTTTGTTAAATAGAAATTTATTTATGATTTCTTCTTTCTTATTTGAAATACTATCCAAACATAAATTCCCGATACTCCCTTCGTGGTTGTGGTTTACGGATTTTTCGGGCGTAAAGTTTCCACTTTCAATTTGAGCGCCAATTTGTTTATAGGCTTCGCGGAATGGAATTCCTTGCAACACGAGTTTATTTACTTCTTCAACACTAAAGAGGTAATCGTATTTGCTGTCGTTTAAAATCTCTTTGTTTACCGACATTTTATCAATGGCCATATCTACAATATTAAGGCAGTCGTTCATTTCTTTAAACGACGGAAGGAAAATTTCTTTTACCATTTGCAGATCGCGGAAATAACCGCTTGGTAGGTTGTTGATAATCAAGCTAATTTGTGAAGGGACGCCTTGCAATTTGTTGCAGCGTGCCCGCGTGAGCTCAAAAACATCGGGATTTTTTTTGTGGGGCATAATGCTCGAGCCTGTTGTAAACTCGGTAGGCAGACTTACAAAGTTGAAGTTCTGGCTCATGAATATACAAACATCGTAGGCCAGCTTCGATAGAGTTCCTGCCAGATTAGCCAAAGCAAACGAAACTATTTTTTCCACTTTCCCTCTTCCCATTTGGGCATATACAACATTGTAGTTCATGGTTGCAAATCCCAGCAGATCGGTTGTCATTTGGCGATTTAGCGGAAACGACGAACCATAGCCGGCTGCCGATCCCAAAGGATTTTGATTGGTAATTTTGAATGCCGATAATAACAGTTCAAGGTCATCAGCCAGACTTTCGGCATAGGCGCTAAACCACAGTCCGAACGACGAAGGCATGGCCACCTGTAAATGGGTGTAGCCCGGCATTAAAATGCCTTTTGTTTCTTCGGCGCGTTTTAGTAGCGTGTCGATGAGATTGGAAGTTGTTTCCGTAATTTCTTTAATAGCATCGCGGGTAAATAGCTTCAGATCGAGTAAAACCTGATCGTTGCGCGAACGTCCGCTGTGAATTTTTTTACCCAGATCACCTAGTTTTTCGGTGAGTAAAAATTCAACTTGCGAGTGTATGTCTTCAACGCCTTCATCAATGGTAAATTCGCCTTTTTCGGCACGGGCATAAAGGTTTTTTAATTCGGAAAGAAGTGGTGGAAGTTCATCTTTTTCAATCAATCCAACCGATTCGAGCATGGTTACGTGAGCCATCGATCCCAAAATATCGTGTGTGGCCAAAAATAGATCCAATTCGCGGTCTTTACCCACGGTGAATTCTTCAATTGCTTTGTTAACAGGTGTTCCTTTATCCCAGAGTTTCATGTTAAAGATAGTTGGAAGACGGAAGGCGGAAGACGGAAGATGAAAACCCGGAATGCAGCCTTAACGCTTCAGTTAATATTATTAAGTGCAAATATAAAATTTCAAATGAAAAGCATGTTTTATATTACAATATGAAAGCTGAATAATAACATCGGTAAAATCATCGGGGCAAGTGTTATACTTTGTTAATCGCGAAATGAGCTTAATTGGCAGCGATAATTTCTTGCTGAATATTATTAGATTTGCACTCTAGTATTAATAGCTCTGACAACGCACTTTTTGGTGGCGTTGCCGGAAATTTTTAAACTGATGAAAAAAGTATTATCAATTTTAGCCTACTTAATAATTGCTGCATCTTTATACTCGGCCGCAAGTTTTTATTTTCATTATGATTTTTGCCACACTATGGTGGCTGAAGATGGTCCGCTGGAAAATCTTACAGCGTTGGTTTTGTTGCTTATTTCGGTGTTGTTTGCCATACGTTTATTTAAGCAATATAAAACCCGGAATAAGCTTTGGGTTGCTATGAGCGTGGTGGTGATAGTAGGTACGTTCTTTGGATTTGGGGAGGAAATATCCTGGGGTCAGCGTATATTCTCCATTGAAACGGGAGAGTTTTTTGCACAGCATAATTTCCAGGGAGAAACCAACCTGCACAACCTGGAAGTGAATGGAGTAAACTTGAATAAACTTATTTTCTCAACCGGACTCTCGGTTGTTTTCGGAACTTATTTTGTTTTAACACTTTTGCTATATAAAAAGTGGCCTTTCCTAACACGGGTTATTGACTTATGGGGAATTCCGGTTCCTAAAATCCGGTATTCAGTAATTATATTGCTGTGCACGGGAATCGTGCTGCTTATTCCGGAACGTCGAATATGGGAATTGTGGGAAGCTATTTTTGTTTCGGTTTTGCTGCTTGTATTTCTCGATCCTTACAATTCAAAGGAAGAACTTGTCTCGTAAAACGAATGGTGTTTCACCAATGCAGCATTAAAGCTTCGGACGGTGAATCATAGTCGTAAAAAAAAGGAAGGGGAAGCTCTTTTCATTCAGTAGGATAAACTAACGTCTTTTATTTTTTTTGCCGGATTGATAAGGATGAGGAAAAAGATTCCGGTTAATGCGAGTTCGTGCAATTCGCTCTCTTTTATCATGTTAATTGCCAGAGGAATAAAAGCATTAACGGCAAGCAATATTATTACATGATGCAGGCGTGGAATAGGAACTCCATAATCGATTACCAGTTTCCGGATGAATTTTACTTTCCAGGTAAGTAATGGTAATAGTACAAAATAGCTGATTAGTGCAACAAACATCAGTTTTGAAAAAATGAGAATGTTAAGGTCTACTCCGCCAATTTCAAGATTGTGCAAATTGGTTTCGCCCTGGTAGTTGTTTTGCATGAAGTATTCGCCGGCTTCTACCGAAAAAATTCTTTGCCCCACGAAATCTCTTCGCCTAGTCCAAAAAAGAAAACAAAAGCAGCAAGTGCATTAAAGAATATTTTTTTCCGATTATTATCTTTTCGTGCTTTTACGGCCTTAATGGCAAAAAGTACAGATCCTAAAAGTAAAAAAAGTGCAGTCAGGTATTCTACCCAGCCATCTTCCCGAATTACCCGGGCAAATGCCTCGGGACTAACGTCGCTTTGGATTTTCCCGTAAGCAACAAAACCAATAATCAGGGCATAAACTACAACATCGATAATTGTAATCCACGAAATATTTTTCTTCATTTGTCTCAAATTAAAAATGTGGGCGTAAAATTAATATTTTTTACTTTCGTGCTTACTTAAATTTATCACTAATGAATAATCGACGTTTATACCTTGCTTTAGTTATTCCTATTCTTTTAATAATTGGCTCGGCTTTGCCGGTTCCATTAGTGGTAAATGCTGCAAAATATGCTGAAGTTGGTCGCGAGATGCTAATGAATAATGATTGGATAAACCTGACTATTGGCGGCGAAGCCTACGACCAGAAACCTCCGATGTTGTTTTGGATAGCAGCTGTAACTTTTAAGCTGTTTGGCTTGTCAATACCGGCATACAAACTGGCAGTTCTTTTATTTTCATTTATTGGAATTTATTCAACTTATCGTTTGGGGAAACTTTTTTACGGAAAAGAAACCGGCCTGTTGGCAGCCTTTTTCTGGATTTCATCTTTAGGTTTTCAACACTTTAACAACGATATACATACCGATACTTTGCTCGCAGATTTTGTGGTTTTTTCGGTGTGGCAGTTTTCGGCCTATTTAAAAAACCACAAGTGGCAACATTTTTTACTTGGTGCTGTTGGTGTGGGCTTGTCGATGCTGGCAAAAGGCCCGGTGGGCGTTGTTATTCCCGCTGCAGCAATTGGCGGGAGTATGCTGGTTCACCGCCAGTGGAAAGAAATATTCAACTACCGTTGGCTGATTGCCCTGGTAATTGTGGGTATCATGATTTTGCCGGCAATAGCTGGTTTGCTTAACCAGTTTGGGCTCGAGGGAATCAAATTTTATTTCTGGACCAATAATGTGGGGCGTGTTACCGGTTCCTATCAAGGTAGCAGTACCGATTATACTTTCTACCTGCATACCTCATTGTATGTATTATTACCATGGACAATATTTATGGTTTATGGTTTTATTCAGGAAGTGAAAAGTTTGATTGGCTTGCGAAAAAGCAAAAACACAGATTTTGAAGTGGTAAATATTCTGGCCGTAGTGGTTTTTGTTGGTATCTTGTCGGTGGCCAAACAGCAAAACCCACACTACCTGCTTTCTGCTGTTCCGTTTATATACATAATAAGTGCAAAATGGACCGTGCGATTGTTTGCATCTGAAAAGAAATCAAAAACGCGTAATACTATTGCGATAATAAATAAAGTAATTGCTGTTGTTGGGCCTTTGGCACTTTTGATAATGCCAATAGTAGTATTTCCTGAAACACGCTGGTGGTTTTGGGCTATTTACCTGTTTCTTTATACCGGCGTAGTGATGATGGTGTTTAAAAAGAACGATTTGCCCAAACAGGTCGTAATGCTAACCTTTACCGTTACGATGATGCTTTTTATGGTAAATGTAAATATGTTGCCCAATATGTTGAAGTATCATACCTCGAAAGATGCTGCTGAACTTTTTAATGCAAAGGCTTCCGAGGGATCAACTTTAAGTATATATACATCAGGAGCGCGTCTGTGGAATTTGTTCCTATATTCAAAATCGCCCGGTACCTATCTTATCGAAAAAGAAGACCTGGAAGATTTTCTTCCCAGAACCGGGGCTTGGATTTATACCACTGAAAGCGGTTATGAAGATATGCTGGAAATGGGATTAAATATGACCGTTGTTAAGAAGTTTACCGAGCACAAACAGCTGACCAGTCAATCGGGGCGGTTTTTAAATCCAAAAACCAGAGCCAGCCGGTTTCTTACCATGTATCTTGTGGAATTGAATTAATTCATCCATATTTTATTTTCTCCTTTACAGAAGATCGACCTGAATGGTCAGTTTTTATTTCTCCTGTGCGTACTATGTAAAATTTTAAAGATATTTCTTCTGTGTTTAAAGAATAAGCATCAGAACATCATTCTCTTTATACGGAAATGTAACCCCGATCTTTAGTTTTTTTCAGAATAATCTAAAAGTATTAAGTGTTCAGGTCGAATGGAGATGTTAACTTGTGAGTTCTTTCATTGTTTCTTTCTCTGCAGATTAAACAGTTCTCGTTGTTTAAGCAATAATAAGTATCTCTGTGTAACGTGTTTTTGTGATCTGAGTTAATGTTATTGTGTAAAAACGGTATTAAAAAGCACTAATAGCTACCAAAAAGGTAAAATAATGCATCAAATATTAATAATTTGTTAAGCGAATTGGCATGATGGATAAAAAACGGGGTGTGAATGAAAAAAAGTGCATTTATTTGAATCAAGAAATAAAAAAAACAGGGGGTTGGGAAATTAAAAACAGACATAAAGAAAAAACAACCATGTTTTTTAGGGTAGCATTAGATTTAAAAATAAAAATAGCAGTTTAACTTTTAAAAATTTACGATTATGAAAAAGACACTACTGATTACAGTAAGTATGTTATTACTTTTAGTTGTATCAATTCCGAATGTGAAAGCGCAGGAATGGAGCACCGGTTTAGACATTTACAGCAGTTATTTATGGCGTGGTGCCAAATTTGGAACAGGGGCAGCATTTCAGCCCGGAGTTGAGTTTAGTGCAGGAGGTTTCGCCATTGGTGCATGGGGATCTTACAGTACCGGATCGGAAGAGGCCGCTGAGGCTGACCTTTACATGGGATATGGTTTCGATTTAGGCGAAAATGCTTCGTTAAGCTTAACTTTAACCGATTACTACTTCCCCGGATCGGACTGGACAGAAGGAGAATCACATTATTTCGAACCAATGGTTAGCTTAGGAGTAGGTGCTTTTACTTTCACTGCAGCTTATATGGAAGGACTTGGAGAAGATGATCCAGCGATAGAAGGTTCCAATACCACAAGCGACATGTACCTGGAAGCAGCTGTTTCTGCAGGACCTGTAGATATTGCACTTGGTGGTGGCGACGGACAGTATACTGATGATGGCGACTTTAGCATCTGCAACATAATGGTTGGAACCTCAAAAGAGGTTCAGATTAGCGAAAGCTTTACACTGCCGGTTTCAGGAGCAGTAATGCTGAATCCATCAACCGGAGGATTCCACATTGCAGTTGGTATTTCACTGTAACCGAGAAGATATTTTGATATGAAACAAGTCTGTAATTCAGGCTTGTTACATCTTATACTTTTTAAAACAAACAATATTAAATAAGATGAAAAAGATTGAAGCAATAATACGCAAATCAAAATTTGACGAAGTGAAAGATGCGCTGTATGAAGCAGGCATTGAATTCTTCTCTTTCTGGGATGTTAGAGGAGTTGGTCAGGCTCGCGAAGGTCGCTCGTACCGAGGTGTTGTTTACGATACCAGTACAATTGAAAGAATAAAATTATCAATCATCGTTCGCGATAAAAATGTAGACAAAACAGTTCAGGCCATTTTAGGATCGGCCAGAACCGGAGAGATCGGTGATGGTAAAGTGTTTATTCTTCCTATCGAAGAATCGTTCCGAATAAGAACCGGAGAGCATGGCGACGACTCGCTGTTTATTAAAGGAAAAGAAGAGTAGTAACTGAAAAAAAGATAGATTATCATGGAAGAAACTTTGCAAGGCCTACAAGTAGGTATAGATAATATGTGGTTATTGGTTGCTGCATTTCTGGTAATGTTCATGCAACCCGGATTTGCCTTGGTGGAGGCAGGATTTACCCGATCGAAAAACACCGCAAATATTTTAATGAAAAACCTGATGGACTTCTCAATTGGTTCAATACTATATTGGGTAATTGGTTTTACCATCATGTATGGAGACTCTATAGGAGGATTTATTGGAACGCCGGATTTGTTCTTTATGAGCGATGGTTTTGGCGACAATTACTCTGATTATGCTGACTTGTTTTTTCAGACTGTATTCGCAGCAACCGCAGCAACAATTGTTTCGGGAGCTATGGCTGAAAGAACTGAGTTTAAAGCATACTTAATTTTCACTATTGTAATTACTGTAATTATTTACCCAATTTCAGGTCACTGGACATGGGGTGGTGGTTGGTTAAGCCAACTTGGATTCCACGATTTCGCCGGTTCATCTATTGTACACTCTGTTGGTGCATGGGTTGGTTTAGCTGGTGCATCTATTATTGGACCTCGTATTGGAAAATATGGAAAAGATGGAAAAGCAAAAGCAATTCCTGGACACAACCTTGCTATGGGCGCACTTGGTGTATTTATCCTGTGGTTCGGATGGTTCGGATTTAACCCTGGATCTCAGTTAGCAGCTGCCGGTACTGATAACGCTGTTGCAATTGGTCATATCGCGGTTACTACTAACCTGGCTGCTGCAGCTGGTGCGGTTACTGCAATGCTTGTGGCATGGGTACGTTACAAACGTCCATCACTTTCAATTTCGTTGAACGGTGCGTTGGCCGGTTTGGTTGCCATTACTGCCGGTTGTGATGCCGTTAATCCTATGGGAGCATTATTCATTGGTATAATTGCAGGTTTCATTCTGCCATTCGCTGTTGAATTCTTCGATAAAATATTAAAAGTTGACGATCCTGTTGGTGCGATCTCTGTTCACGGTGTGGGCGGTGCATTTGGTACACTGGCTGTTGGTTTGTTCTCAACCTCTGAAGGTTTGCTCTATGGCCATGGTGCAAAATTACTGGGTATCCAGGCGGTAGGTGTATTAGCCTTCTTTGCATGGGCATTTGGTTTAGGATTGGTATTATTCTTCATCCTGAAGAAAACAAATATACTGCGCGTTTCTAGGCGCATTGAAGAAGAGGGCCTCGATGTTTACGAACATGGTGAGAGTGCCTATAATTAATAATCTTCTTCAGCTTTTAAGTCTGTAGCTGTCTGTTTGTGGCCCGTCGTTGGGCGGGGCCATTTTTCTTTTCAACTACACGATTCAAAAAATGAAAAAGATTAACTGCAAAATACATTTCGTTTTACTTTTAATTAAGGTCAAGGGTAGTTATTAGTTAGTTTAGTTAGATTAAAAGAATCGGAGACCGACTGCAATTTTGTAGTCGGTTTTTTGTTGATAAAAATTAAAGCTTTTAAGGGAAAGTCCATGAGGCTTATGTATTTTTGTCACTTCTAAAAAATGTAGAAATTATGATGCAGACTTGGTTCGAGAGTAAAGTAAAATATATGAAAGTTTCCGAGAGTGGAAGCGAATCAATGGTAACAGAAAACTTCTTGTTGGATGCCGTATCGTACACCGATGCCGAAACAAGAATTATTCGCCAAATGCAACAAATGGTTAAAGGCGGAGAATTTACAATTGTCGATATTAAAAAGTCGCGTATTGCAGAAGTTTTTCCTTTCGAAAACGGAGAGTGGTGGTTTAAAGCTACAATTAACCTGGTAACGATTGATGAAGAGGCAGGAAAAGAGAAAAAAATTCGGACTTACTACCTGATAATGGCCGACGATATTAAGGAAGCGCTTACACGTTTGGATGAAAGTTTGGAATACCTGGTAATTCCTTTTGTGGTTAATTCCCTGGCAGTAAGTCCTATTGTTGATGTTTTCCCTTATGAGCCATCGGAGTCGGCAGAAAAAGTACCTGAAGGTTTTGTGCCGGTTGCAGAGGCAGCTGAGAAAAAGAATCCAATATTTACTGATGGAGAGAATCCTTATAACAAAGAGGAGCAGGAAGCTACTCTTCCTGAAGAGACAAGCGAAGCTTCGGAAGAAACCGAAAATTCAGGTGAAGAAACGCCGGAGCAGTAAATAGAAAAAGCAGCCCGCCTGTCAGAAAATGGCAGGCAGACTGCTTTTTAAGTTAATTATTAAGTAGTTGACGAAAAAATATCTATAGGTTTACCATTACTTTGTAGTAGTTGAACTTGCAGCGCATCTTCGGATCAAATTGGTAGTAAGCAATTGCAATCCGGCAAACGTCCTGAATGGTTTCATAAATCTGGGCTACTTCGTTTTTTCCGTAATTATCAAGTTCAGCTTCTACTTCCAGGGCAACAAAACAGTCCTCGAATTTGCTGACACGATTAGCGCATACAAGAATTTTGTCGAACAAAACATCGGGAGTTCCTTTTTCGCTGATTTTTTGCCGAACACTTTCGTTTAAGTTGGCAGCAAATGTTTTCAGGAACTTAAACAGACTAATGTGGTCGCCATTTTTGGCATCGCTAAAATAATCGGTGTATCCGGTAGTCTGGAAAAATTCTTTTAAAAAAGCTTTGTCTTTTTTAAAATCGACTTTTAACGAAGCTCTTAAAACTTTTAAATGCTGAAGGCCTTCAACCATAATCTCGTGCCATTCGCGATAACGTTCATCTTCCAAAACATCCAGGTTATCGGCGTAGTGTTTGTCAATGGTGTCGTCGATCCACACCGTGAGGGATGTCGCAAATTCCAAATCCCATTCTTTTCGCAGAATCGATAACTCGTAGATGTTTTCTTTAAAGGTTTTGGAAATCTGTTGGCAAGCTAAAATGGTTGCGGTACTGGTAGGGCAAATCGTTAATGTTTCCATACAAGCGGTTTTTTGTAGTTAGAAGATATAACAAAGCTACGGAGTACTGTTTAAATATGCCTAATTGTAAAGTGGTTATTTACAATGTTTTACAGTTATGTTATGGAACTATGTTTCATAACTGTGTTTTATAATATGTTTGTGGGGTTCAGTAGCATCAGAAATTACTGTGCCGGGTAGGATGAAAGGAAATATGTTAATGTTTTAATGCGCTGAAGGACAGCGTATTATTTGTGTCTTTTCTTGAGCTCGCGAACCACATCTTCAATGCGGTAACCTTTGTGCGTTAGTAGTACTATAAGGTGATACAACAAGTCGCCGGCTTCGTACATAAAGTTTTCATTGTCGTTGGCCATGGCTCCAATTATAGTTTCAACTGCTTCTTCGCCAACTTTTTGTGTGATTTTACGTGTGCCTTTCTGAAATAGAGAAGTCGTGTATGATCCTTCCGGCATATCGGCTTTGCGTTTGTCGATAAAATCCTGAAGGTAGCTCAAAAACTGAATATCGTTGCCCGAGTTTGTTTCTTCAAAACAAGTATCGTCGCCTTTGTGGCAAACCGGACCAACCGGATTTACTTTTAGAAGAACCGTGTCGTTATCGCAGTCAATTGCCATTGAAACAACACTCAGAAAATTTCCCGATTCTTCACCTTTGGTCCACAAACGGTTTTTGGTGCGGCTAAAAAATGTCACTTTGCCAATTTCCTGTGTTTTGGCAAGCGCGTCTTCGTTCATAAAACCAAGCATCAATACATTTTGTGTTTCTGCATCCTGAATAATTGCAGGAATCAGTCCGTCCATTTTATTAAAATCGATCTGCGAAATATCTGTAAGCTGTCTCATATTCTTTGTAAGAAGTCCGAAGCCAGAAGCCCGGAGCAATTTTTAATTCTAAAATTGTGCTGCGAAGTTAACTTTTTGATTGGCTATCGAACCACAATGCCTTGTTCTTTTAAGTATTTCTTAAGAACCGGAATTGGTATTTCGTTGTAGTGAAATATACTGGCTGCCAATCCTGCATCTGCTTTTCCCTTGGTGAAAACGTCGACAAAATGTTCTTCAGCGCCTGCTCCGCCCGATGCAATAATCGGAATCTTCAGCATGTCGGCCATCTTCGAAAGCTCTTTGTTGGCAAAACCGTTTTTTGTTCCGTCGTGGTTCATCGAAGTAAAAAGTATCTCGCCTGCTCCACGATCTTCAGCTTCTTTTGCCCACGAAAAAAGTTCTTTGTCGGTTGGAATTCGGCCGCCATTTACGGTTACTGTCCAGTGTTCGTTTTCATCTCCGCGTGCATCAATGGCAGCAACAACAAACTGGCTTCCGAAATTCAGCGCCAAATCGTCAATCAGTTTTGGATTACGAACGGCCGATGAGTTAATAGAGATTTTATCGGCACCGGCAGCTAAAAGCTTTTCGGCATCGCTTAATTCGCTTATTCCGCCACCAACTGTAAATGGAATATTAATGTGTGCTGCAATTCGTTTTACCAGCTCAACAAAAGTTTTACGGCCTTCGTGGGTTGCTGTAATATCCAGAAAACACAACTCGTCGGCTCCGTCAGCTGCATATTTTGCACCCAGTTCAACGGGGTCGCCAACTTCTTTAATGTCAACAAAATTGATTCCCTTAACGGTTTGTCCGTTGCGGATATCGAGGCATGGTATTATTCTTTTTGCAAGCATTTTTTATCTGTTTTGTCATTTCGACGAGTAGGCGAGGAGAAATCTGTATCAACTAAGAGAGAGATTTCTCTTCGTCAGCCGACGGATCGAAATGACAGTAAAATTGTTACGCAATAAATTGCTCAATTTCTTTCAAAGTTATGCGATTTTCATAAATGGCTTTTCCGGTAATAACTCCCGGAACGCCCATTTCATCTAATTTTAATATGTCGTCCATTGTCGCAATTCCTCCGCTGGCAATAATTTCTACTTCGGGCAGCTTTTCCATAATCTCAGTATAAAGTTCAAATGCAGGTCCGCTCAACATTCCGTCGCGGCTAATATCTGTTGAAATTACTTTGCTGATGCCTTGTTTCTGAAATTCTGAAATAAAATCGATTACTGCTAATTCGGTGGTTTCCATCCAGCCGCTAACTGCAATTTTGCCGTCTTTGGCATCGGCACCCAGAATGATTTTTTCGCTGCCAAATTTCTCTAACCAATTCAGAAAAGTATCCTTTTCTTTTACTGCGATACTTCCACCGGTTACCATTGCAGCCCCGAATTAAAAGCAATCTCCAGGTCTTCATCCGATTTCAGACCACCGCCA
Source organism: Draconibacterium halophilum (assembly GCF_010448835.1). NCBI lineage: Bacteria > Pseudomonadati > Bacteroidota > Bacteroidia > Marinilabiliales > Prolixibacteraceae > Draconibacterium > Draconibacterium halophilum. The sequence continues at coordinate 4,644,237 of NZ_CP048409.1, read as the reverse complement.
AAATCGATCACCAGGTTGGTTTTTCCGGCAATGGTTTCCAGTACTTTGTGGTTTACAATGTGCTTGGCTTTTGCCCCGTCTAAATCAACGAGGTGCAAACGTGTGATTCCTGCATCTTCAAACATCTTTGCCACTTCAAGCGGGTTCTCGTTGTAAACCGTTTTTTGGTTGTAATCGCCCTGCGAAAGTCGAACACATTTGGCATCAATTAGGTCGATGGCAGGTATTATTTCTATTTTATTGGTCATGTTTTTTTTTGTAAATATCTCCTCTTGCTCCGGCAGACATAATAAGAATAACTAATTTCTCATCAGCAACTTGATAGATTATTCTGATTTTGCCAATCCGCAATCGAAAAGTATCATCGATACCTTTTAGTTTTTTTATATCAAGTTTTGGATGTGAAAATGGATTTTCTGATAAAAGATTCAGCTTTAACTTAATAAGCTTTTTCTCGGTAACATTCCGAGATTGAAAAAACTTAAGCGCTTTTTTATGAATTTTTAGAGCATACATTAAAATCTATCTTGTACCTCGTTCCAATCTTCAAAATCACTTAAGTCCCCTTTGTCAATTTTATTTTTGATGGAATAAAGTTCCTTTTTTTCTTCAACACTTAACACATCAGGGTCCTCATCATAAATATTATAACTTCCTTTCGGGAGCTGTTGCAAAAGCCCTCTGAATAAATTATATACTTTGTCTGATATGTCAATTGTAATTGTCTTCATCGCGATACAAAGCTACAACATCTTATTTATCTTCCAAAATCATTTTCAACACTGCCTGGGCTGTAATTTCGCGGTTGTAAGCCTCGTCTACTACAATTGAATTGGGGCTGTCGATTACACCATCGGTAACCACCATATTTCGGCGTACCGGAAGACAGTGCATAAATTTGGCATCGTTGGTTAAAGCCATTTTTGCTTCATCAACTGTCCAGTTCAAATCTTTTGAAAGTATCTGTCCGTAATCGTTGTACGAAGCCCAGTTCTTAGCATAAATAAAATCAGCGCCTTCAAACGCTTTTTTCTGATCGTATTCTACTTTTGCATCGCCCATAAATTCAGGTGCCAGTTCGTACCCTTTCGGATGTGTAACAACCAGCTCATAGTCGGTTTCGCGCATCCATTCCACAAACGAGTTGGCAACAGCTTGTGGCAACGCACGTGGATGTGGCGCCCATGTTAGAACGACTTTTGGTTTTTCTACTTTTTTGTGTTCTTCAATGGTTACCAAATCGGCATAACTTTGTAATGGGTGACGCGTAGCACCTTCCATACTCACCACCGGAACATCGGCAAATTCAACAAACTGACTTAGTATTTTTTCCGAATAATCGTCTTCACGGTTTTCGAATTTGGCAAAAGCACGTACACCAATCACATCGCAATATTTACCAATAACAGGAATGGCTTCGCGCAGGTGTTCGGCATTTTTGCCGTCCATAACCACGCCCATTTCCGATTCCAGTTGCCAGCTGTCTTCGTTTACGTTCATCACCATAGTATTCATGCCCATGTTCATGGCAGCTTTTTGGGTACTTAAACGTGTACGCAGACTTGAGTTGAAAAATACCAAAACCATGGTTTTGTTTTTCCCCAGATGTTGAAATCCAAACTTGTTATTTTTTACTTCGAATGCAGTTGCCAGCGCTTTTTCAATGCTGGGAATATCTTTTACTGATGTGAATTTCTTCATGTTATAAAAAGTTGGAAGTCCGAAGTTGGAAGCACGAAGCTTAAACCTCAAACTTAGTTTTGATTTTTTATTTAGGTCTTACTTGTCCGTTTCCTTCAATTATCCATTTATAGCTGGTCAATTCTTCCAGTGCCATTGGCCCGCGAGCGTGTAATTTTTGTGTGCTGATGCCAATCTCAGCTCCCAGTCCAAATTGGGCACCGTCGGTATAAGCGGTTGATGCATTTGAATATACAGATGAAGCATCTACCATTTTGCAGAATGTTTCAATACGCTCCTGGTTTTCAGTAACAATCGCCTCACTGTGTTTTGATGTATGTGTATTAATATGGTCCAATGCTTCGTCGAAAGAGCCTACTGTTTTAACCGACATTTTCATCGATAAGAATTCTGTTCCGAATGATTCTTCGGTAGCTTCAAATAACAGTTCTTTTGGATAAGTAGCTTGAATCTGTTCGAAAGCTTTTTCGTCGGCGTAAATCACTACTTTTTCTTCCGAGAGTTTTTTTGCAAAACCGTTTAACTCGGTAAGGCGACTATCGTGAATTACCAGGCAATCGAGAGCATTACACACCGATGGGCGGCGGGTTTTGGCATTAAATATAATTTCGCGGCCTTTTTCGGCATCACCAAATTCATCGAAATAAGTGTGGCATATTCCGGCACCGGTTTCAATTACCGGAATGGTGGCATTTTCGCGTACAAAATTTATTAGCCCCTGGCTTCCTCTAGGAATGATAAGGTCGATGTAGCCATGGGCACGCAACATTTCGTTGGTTTCTTCACGTCCGGCAGGAAGTAGTGTTACCGTATTTTCGTCAAAATCAAATTTCTTTAGTACATCGCGTATAATAGAAACAATAGCCTGGTTGGAGTAAATGGCATCGCTGCCACCTTTTAAAACACAGGCGTTACCCGATTTCAGGCACAAGGCAAAAACGTCGAAAGTAACATTGGGGCGGGCTTCGTAAATTATCCCGATAACACCAAAAGGCACCGAAACTTTCTTAATTTTTAGTCCATTATCACGTTCTGTTTCTTTTAATGTTATTCCAACAGGGCTCTCAAGACGAGCAACATTTTCCATGTCTCTGGCAATGCCTTCTATCCTTTCTTTCGATAATTTCAGTCGGTCGAACTTTGGATCTTGCGGATCCATACGATCCAGATCTTTTTGGTTCTCCGAAAGAATAAAAACCGATTTTGCCCTTGCTTCGTGTGCCAGTTCCAGCAATACTTTTTTCACCTGGTCGTCATTCACCAGGTTTAATTTGCGCGACGCATCAAGCGTTTTTTTTAGCTGTTGTTCTATCTTCATAATTTATGGTCTTTCAACGAAAAACCCTCTCCCGGGGGAGGGAGAGGGAGCTCAGAATAAGTTAAAATTAAGGCATCAAAAAAAGGGAGTAAGGGTAGTTTGTCATGCTAGACAAACGTAAGTTAAAGGATATTCTGAGCTATTTTATTTTTCTATATTAATGTTTCGTTTGTTTTATATTCTAAATACAAATAATCGTAATGAATTACCGGTTTTTGCTTGTCGGATTGTTTTCCCATTTCAATCTTTTCTGATCCGTACGAGGCTTTTCCCATGCCAACAAGTTCGCCGTTTGTGTCTACTATTTTAATTAGGTCTCCTTTTTTGAATTCGCTTTCAACTTTCTCAATTCCCACCGGCAGCAAGCTAACGGCTTTATCGGAAAGCAGTGCTTTTCTTGCTCCTTCGTTGATTTGTACCTGTCCCTTTGCAAAACCGTCGGAATAGCCGATCCATTTTTTTACTCCACTCGATGGCTTGACGTTAGGTACGAAAAAAGTGTGTTTTAGGTTTTTCGATTTGTCCAATAAATCTATCAGCACATTTGATCGGGTTCCGTTAGCTACGTGAACACCAATTCCATCGCCGGCAACTTTTTTGGCAATGCGAAATTTGGTTAGCATTCCGCCGCGGCCAAAATCTGAACGTTCTGACGAAATTGCATCCTGAGGTCCTTTATCGGCAACTCTAATGTGTTCTATCAATTCGGCACCATCACTATCCGGATGTGCAGTGTAAACACCGTCAATATTGCTGAGGATGATTAGTGCTTCCGAATCTACCATCGACGCGATTAATCCTGAAAGTTCGTCGTTGTCGGTAAACATCAACTCGGTTATCGAGATGGTGTCATTCTCATTTACAATTGGTATCACTTTATTTTCCAGCAATGTAGTAATACAGTTTTTCATGTTCAGGTAATGTCCACGGCTCGAAAAATTTTCCTTTGTGGTGAGTACCTGTGCGCAGGTCAACCCTTCTTCGTGGAAAAAATCAGAATAACGCGATATTAATTTTACCTGCCCCAGTGCAGCCCATAACTGTCGTTGCGATACGGCGTCCGATTTTTTTGTTTTACTCATAACAGCACGGCCTGCAGCAACTGCCCCCGATGATACCAAAACCACCTCAACGCCATTTTTTTGCAAATGAGCAATTTGGTCTACCAGATGGGCAATGCGCGCCACGTTGAGCGTTCCGTCGGCTTTGGCCAACACATTGCTGCCTACTTTTACTGTTATTTTTTTATAGCGGGTCTGCACAATTCTTTAGTTGTCTTTTATTTTTTTGTACGAAGCCAAAACTCCCTGAATTAGTGAAGAGCTAAAGCCTTTGTGTTCCATTTCGTTCAGGCCGGTAATAGTAACACCCATCGGAGTGGTTACTTTATCGATCTCTCTTTCAGGGTGATGTCCCGATTGAAGTAACAATTCGGTTGCACCTTTTACCGTTTGTGCTGTAATAAGCTGAGCCATTTCGGCGCTAAAACCAATCTCGATACCACCTTGCATAGCAGCACGGATATAACGCAGCGCATAAGCAATACCACACGACGAAAGTACAGTTGCAGCAGCCATAAGTTCTTCCGGAATTTCGATGGTTTTTCCCAGTTTGTCGAACAGTTCAACTACATACTCGCGGTATGGTTCGGTGTTACCATTTGCCGAAATACAGGTTAGCGATTCCTGTAAAGCAATTGCGGTGTTTGGCATTACCCGGAAAATTGGAATGTTGTTTCCAGCCATCTCTCCAAGCTCGTCAATGCCAACTCCGGCAACAATGGAAATGAAAATCTTCTCCGGCGACAAAATGGGTTTCAGGGTATTAATTACTCCCTCAATATGATAGGGTTTTACGGCAACGATGATCACATCTGCGTCTTTTGCTGCGTCAATGTTGTTGTCGTAAGCATCAATTCCCAGGTCGCTCATTTTTTTGAGCGTAGCTTCTTTTCTGTCGGAAACGGAGATATTGCTTGCTTCAACTGAGCCCGATTTTAAAAGACCAAGTGCAATGGCACCTCCCATGTTTCCTACCCCGATTATTGCTATTTTTTTATTTTCCATTTTGTCGAATTTAGAAAATGTAGTTTTCAAATCATTTTTTATTCAGCGAACGAGCCAAGTACTTCTGCAAACGCTGCTAAAAAGGTGTCGGCTTGTTCGGTTGTAAGGCTGAGCGGTGGCAACAGCCTGATAATATTTTGCCCCGATACGCCGGTAAAAATACCGTAATCGAAAAGCAATTTCTTGCGAATCTCGGCAATTGGTTTCTTGAATTCCAACCCGATCATCAATCCTTCTCCTCTGATCTCAAACTCTGCATCAATTGCCGCCAGTTTATCCATCAGGTAATTTCCAACTTTTTCGGCATTCTCAACCAGTTTTTCGTCTTTCATTACATCAAGAACTGCAATTGCAGCAGCACAAGCCAGGTGGTTGCCACCAAAAGTGGTTCCGAGCATGCCAAACCACGGCTCAATTTCCGGTTGAATGAGTACGCCGCCAATCGGGAATCCGTTACCCATTCCTTTTGCCATGGTGACAATGTCGGGTTTTATATCGGTATGTTGATAGGCGAAAAATTTTCCGCTTCGTCCGTAACCCGATTGTATTTCATCCAGAATTAGAACGGCCACATATTTTTCAGTCAGCTGTTTCAGTTTTGTCAGGAATTCGGTGTCGGGTACGTAAATCCCTCCAATTCCCTGAATTCCTTCAACAATTACCGCGGCCACATCGCCTTGTTTTAAAACTTCTTCTGTTGCGTTAATATCGTTAAACGGCAGGATAACCGCATTGTCTGTTTCGTTAACAGGTGCAATAATTTTCGGATTATCGGTAATGGCCACAGCGGCAGATGTACGTCCATGGAACCCTTTTTTATAACTGATAATTTTCTTTTTACCGGTAATGAAAGAGGCCAGTTTTAGTGCATTCTCGTTGGCCTCGGCACCCGAGTTGCAAAGAAATAACTGGTAATCTTCGCAGCCTGATTGTTTGCCTAGTTTTTCAGCCAGTTCCTTTTGCAATGGATTTTGAACCGAATTGGAATAGAACCCAATTTGCTGAAGTTGATCGCTTATATTTTCGATATAAGTCGGATGGCTGTGCCCAATTGAAATTACCGCGTGCCCGCCGTAAAGATCGAGGTATTTCTTTCCGTTCTCATCCCAAACATAGCAGCCTTTTGCCTTTACGGGAGTGATGTCGAAAAGTGGATATACGTTAAATAATTCCATATTCTATGTCGGAAGACCGAAGACCGGAGTCAGAAGTCGTTCCTTTGTTTTTTTGTTCTACTTTTTCCTTTTAAAAAGCTACCGGTTTTAAACTTAGTCCGGTTTTTTCATCCAGGCCAAACATCAGGTTCATATTCTGAACTGCTTGTCCGGATGCGCCTTTTATTAAATTGTCGGTTAAGCTGATTATTACCAGTTTGTTACCGTGTTTTTCCAAATATATTACGCCTTTGTTGGTATTTACTACCTGTTTTACGCCCGGATTTTTATCCGTGATAAAAACGAATGGATGATCGGCATAGTAATCCTTGTAAATTTCATTGGCTTCTTCAAGCGAGCCATCAAATTTTGTATAACAAGCTACAAATATACCCCGTGTATGGTTTCCGCGAATCGGTACAAAATTGAAATCCTTTTCAAATCCCGGCTGCAATTGCGTAAGGCTTTGGATGATCTCGCCTTCGTGCTGATGCTCGAAAATTTTATAAGCCGAAACATTGCTGCTTCTCCAGCTGAAATGCGAGGTTGCGGTTGGTTTTTGTCCGGCACCGGTTGATCCGGTAATGGCTTGCACATGAATCTCGTCCTGCAACATATCGTTGGCTGCAAGTGGCAAAAGTGCTAGCTGAATTCCGGTAGCAAAACAACCCGGATTGGCAATTCGTTCTGATGACTCAATTTCTTCCCGATTTAATTCAGGCAAACCATAAACAAAGTCGTTGCCTTCTCTTTTAAGCCGGTAGTCGTGGCTTAAGTCGATAATTTTTAAGTATTTCGGGAAAGTATTTTTCTCCATGAATTCGATCGACTTGCCATGCCCCATGCAAAGGAAAATAACATCCACTTCATCAAAAGGCATTTGGTCGGTAAATTTGATTTCGGTTTCACCCAGCAAATCAATGTGTACATCCGAAATCAGGTTGCCGGCATTGCTGGTGCTTTGCACAAAACCAATTTCTGCTTGCGGATGATTTAATAAAATTCTTAACAGCTCTCCGGCAGTGTATCCGGCTCCTCCTATAATTCCAACTTTAATCATCCTATAAATTTCCGTTTACTTTATTGTAGATTTTTAGTGAGTTCGATAAGATTTTGGTAAATCCTTTAACATCGTCGGCAGTCCATTCTTCAACAGTTTCGCCATACTGGCCAAATCCTGAATTCATTAAGTCGTGCTCCGATTCAATTCCTACTAACTCGAAATTGTAAGGTCTCAGTTTTACGATCACTTTTCCGGTTACATTTTCCTGTGTTGATTCCAGGAAATCTTCAATGTTGCGCATTACCGGCTCCTGATACATGGCTTCGTGTAAGAACATTCCATACCAATTGCCCAGCTGCTCTTTCCAGTACGATTGCCATTTGGTAAGCGTATGTTTTTCCAGCAGGTGGTGTGCTTTAATGGTAATCAGCGGTGCGGCAGCCTCAAAACCAACGCGGCCTTTAATACCAATAATAGTATCACCAACATGTGTGTCGCGGCCAATGGCATATTTCGACGCAACGCCTTCCAGTGCGCGAATTACATCCGCGCCGTTTTCATAAAATTCACCGTCGAGCGAAATCAGCTCGCCTTTTTCAAAACCAAGTTCAATAGTTTTTTCACCGGTAGTTTCTAATTGACTAGGATAAGCTTCTTCAGGAAGATTTTTGTTAGTGGTCAATGTCTCTTTTCCACCAACGCTTGTTCCCCAAAGTCCCTGATTAATGGAGTATTCCATTTTCGAGAAATCGGCTTCGAAACCGTATTTTTTAAGGTAATCAATTTCGTACTGACGAGTAAGCAACATGTCGCGGGTAGGCGTGATGATCTCGATCTCAGGAGCCAACACCTGGAAAGTAAGGTCGAAACGAATCTGATCGTTTCCGGCGCCGGTACTTCCGTGAGCAATGTATTTTGCATCAATTTCTTTGGCATACTCAATAATAGCAATTGCCTGAAACGCTCTTTCGGAGCTTACCGAAATAGGGTACGTATTATTACGTAGAACATTCCCAAAAACCATGTAGCGGATACATTTTTCGTAATACTCGTTGGTCACATCGAGTGTAATGTGCTCAACTGCGCCCAGCGCCAACGCGCGTTCCTCAATGACTTTTAATTCTTCGTCAGAGAATCCGCCCGTGTTGGCAATCGCTGTGTACACATCGTAACCTTTTTCTTCCTTCAGGTATTTTACACAAAACGATGTGTCTAAACCTCCGCTAAATGCCAGTACCAATTTTTTACTCATGTCTCAATATCTTTAAAAGAGCGACGGCGTTTGTTATTCAACTTAAGTCTGTAGCTGTCCGCCGAATAGCGAGCCGCCGCTCTACTTTTTATTATCTGATTGATTGTTTTTCTTTTTTGCAACACCCGCAAATCGTTTTGGCAGAAGATCGAGCAAGCTACGTTTTCTAATTCCGTTTCCGTTAGCGTAAGATGGTTTCTCCCAGGCTGGATCGTATAACATTCCGGTGCACAGGCATTTTGTTCTTCCCGTACGCTCTAAAATGTCGTGATTAACACAACCCTCGCAGCCTTTCCAAAATTGGTCGTCTAATGTTAACTCCGAAAATGTTACCGGGCGATATCCCAACTCGTGGTTGATTTTCATTACGGCCAAACCTGTGGTTAAACCAAATATTTTTGAGTTTGGATATTTTTTGCGCGACAGCTCAAATGCTTTCTTCTTAATGGCTTTTGCTAATCCAAGACCACGGTATCCTTCGGCAACAATTAGTCCCGAGTTAGCAACAAAGCCTTTTTCCTGCCAGGTTTCTACGTAACAAAATCCTGCAAAGTTTTCTTCATCAAGTGCAATAATTGCTTTTCCCTCCTTCATTTTTGAAGAAAGGTATTCATAAGACCGACGTGCAATACCTGTTCCGCGCTGTTGCGAAGCACTGTCGATGGCATCATTAATTGCATCGATAAACTTCAGGTGTTTTTCGTTGGCAATAGTTACTTCTATGTCTTTTAATCGCTTCATCTTTTCGAACTACAATTTGTCGTTTAGCTTTGGCAGAATTTTTATTAATGCCTCAGTCAAATCATTTTTCGATATTCCTTCCCGTTGTATTATTAATATAGTATCATCTCCGGCTACTGTCCCCAAAATTTCCCATGGGCTCGTCGCATCAATTACTGCGGCAATACTGTTGGCGTATCCTGGCACTGTCCTTATAACGGCCAGGTTGCCCGAGAACTGTATATCCTTAAATCCATCAGCCAGGTAATTTATCCTGTTTCTGTGCTCTGAATTTGCCTTCTCCAATTGGCCATTTTCAGGAATCGTATAAACATATCCTTTTGCCGGATGCGGAACTTTTGCAACCTGCAGAACCTTTAAATCGCGCGACAGGGTAGCTTGTGTCAGCTCGTATCCGCGACGTTTTAGTTCAACCAATAACTCATCTTGGCTGTGCACGCTGCCTCGGTGGATTATTTTGCGTATTTCCAGTTGTCGTTGTACTTTATTCTTCATTGAATAAATATTCATTTGTAATGCAAAAATATACATTCTTATAAAACTATGGGTAAGAAATTCAGAATATTTTCTATTTTTGCATCGGAAAATGACTTTAAGTTCATGTTCTTAACATTATGGCTGAGAAAGTGTATTTGAAAATAAGTATAAAGAATAACTGAAATGCGTTTGAACTATTTTAGGGCAAACGCATTTTTTTTAATTATTAAATCGGAATATGTACAAAGTAAAACAGGCAAAATTAACTCTTGAAGACGGTACCGTTTTTATCGGAAAATCGTTCGGAAGCGAAAAAGCGGTTGCCGGAGAGGTAGTTTTTTATACAGCAATGACGGGGTATCCGGAGAGTTTGACTGACCCATCGTACACGGGGCAGATCTTGGTTTCTACCTATCCAATGATTGGAAACTATGGCGTTCCATTTAACAAAAAAGAGAACGGTATTCACAAGCATTACGAATCGCACAAAATGCACATTTCCGGCCTGATAATCTCAGATTATTCATTTGAATTTAGCCACTGGAACGCAGAAAAAAGTTTGAGCGACTGGCTAAAAGAACACAATGTGCCGGGGTTGTTTGATATTGATACGAGAGCCTTAACAAAAATTTTACGTGAGAAAGGTTCGATGTTAGGTAAGATCGAATTTGAAGATGAAATTGACTTTTACGATCCGAATAAAGAAAACCTGGTAGCGGTTGCAAGTTGCAAGGAGCGTGAGGTTTACGGAGACGGAGAACACAAAGTGGTACTGGTAGACTGCGGCGTAAAAAACAACATTCTTCGTTGTTTGCTTAGGCGTGGAGCAACTGTTATTCGCGTGCCATGGGATTACGATTATACCAAAGAAGAGTTTGACGGATTGTTTATCTCGAACGGACCGGGCGACCCGGCCAAGTGCGATGTAACAGTTGAATACATTAAAAATGTAATGGGAACTGAAAAGCCAATTATGGGAATTTGCCTGGGTAACCAGTTGTTGGCACGTGCCGCCGGAGCCGAGACTTATAAATTGAAATTTGGTCACCGCAGTCACAACCAGCCGGTATTGTTAGAAGGAACAAATAAATGTTACATCACTTCGCAGAACCATGGTTTTGCGGTAGCAACCGACACTTTGCCTAGCGACTGGGAACCGTTATTTACGAATGTGAACGATGGAACCAACGAAGGAATCAGGCACAAAACAAAGCCGTTCTTTTCGACGCAGTTTCACCCGGAAGCATGGAGTGGCCCGGTAGATACTGAGTTTTTATTTGATGAATTCATTAAAAGTATCGAAGAGAGCAAGAAGTAGGATTGAACCGCAGAATGACGATTAACGATTTCAGATTTGCGAAGGACATTCAAAATGAACAGATCAGGAAATCATTAATCTTTAATCATTATTCGAAATTCAAAAAAATATCATGATAGAAACACATATTAAAAAAGCAATTGTTCTTGGTTCGGGAGCACTTAAAATTGGAGAGGCCGGTGAGTTCGATTATTCCGGTTCGCAGGCACTAAAAGCGTTGAAAGAAGAAGGTGTTGAAACGGTTCTTATTAATCCGAATATTGCAACTATTCAGACATCCGATGACATTGCAGACAAAATTTACTTTTTGCCTGTTACGCCTCATTTTGTTGAAGAGGTAATTAAAAAAGAAAAACCACAGGGAATACTTCTGGCTTTTGGAGGGCAAACCGCACTAAACTGCGGGGTTGCACTATACGAAACGGGAGTGCTCGAAAAATATAATGTTGAAGTAGTTGGTACGCCGGTTCAGTCGATTATTGATACCGAAGATCGCGATATTTTTTCGAACATGCTGGCAGAAATTGGTGTGAAAACGCCAAAAAGTATTGCTGCTGCAAATATGGCTGAGGCGAAAGCAGCAGCCAAAGAGGTTGGGTTTCCAATTATTATCCGTGCTGCCTACACACTGGGTGGTTTAGGATCTGGCTTCTGCGAAAACGAAGAAGAACTGGAAGCACTGGCCGGAAGTGCATTTTCTTACTCACCGCAAATTCTGGTTGAAGAATCGATTAAAGGATGGAAAGAGGTGGAGTACGAAGTGGTGCGCGATAAGCACGACAACTGTATTACCGTTTGTAATATGGAGAACTTCGACCCGCTGGGAATTCACACCGGTGAGAGTATTGTTGTGGCTCCATCGCAAACATTATCTAACTCAGAATACCATAAACTACGTGAGATTTCGATAAAAATTATTCGTAGAGTAGGTGTGATTGGTGAGTGTAACGTACAGTTTGCACTCGATCCTTACTCGGAAGATTACCGTGTAATTGAGGTAAATGCACGCTTATCGCGTTCGTCAGCACTGGCATCAAAAGCGACAGGTTATCCGTTGGCATTTGTTGCAGCAAAATTGGGTTTGGGTTATGGTTTGCACGAACTAAAAAACTCAGTTACCAAAGTAACAACAGCTTGTTTCGAACCTGCGCTCGACTACTGTGTAGTAAAGATTCCACGTTGGGATTTGAGCAAATTCGTTGGCGTTTCGAAAACTATTGGAAGTTCGATGAAATCGGTTGGCGAGATTATGGCCATCGGACGAACTTTTGAAGAGGCTATACAGAAAGGAATACGAATGGTTGGTTTGGGAATGCACGGTTTTGTGGCCAACAACGAGGAGATTACAATAGAGGGGATTGAAGAAGAGTTGTCAAATCCTACCGACCGACGAATATTTGCCATTGCCGAGGCTTTTAATAAAAATTACTCCATTGATCAGATTCATGACAAAACAAAAATCGATCGATGGTTTTTACAAAAGCTGAATAATATTCACAAGATAAAATTGGAATTACAGAATTTTAAGGAGCTGGAGAAATTACCAATTCCGCTGTTGAAAGCATCAAAACAGGCCGGTTATTCCGATTTTCAGATTGCACGTTTGGTGCTGAACAGTAAGAATGTAAATATTAATGAAGACATTCTGAAAGTTAGAGAATTCAGAAAAGCTAACGGTATTGTACCCGTAGTAAAACAAATTGATACGCTGGCAGGAGAATATCCGGCGCAGACCAATTACCTGTATCTTACACATAGCGGCACGGAGAATGATGTCGAGTATTTGGGAGATCACAAGTCAGTTATAGTACTCGGATCCGGAGCTTATCGAATTGGTAGTTCGGTAGAATTTGACTGGTGTAGCGTAAATACTATTAAAACGATTAAAGAGCAGGGCTACCGTTCGGTAATGATCAATTACAACCCGGAAACGGTGAGTACGGATTACGATACCTGCGACAGACTTTATTTTGATGAGTTGACTTTTGAGCGCGTAATGGATGTATATGATCTGGAGAATCCGCATGGTGTTGTGGTTTCAATGGGTGGTCAGATTCCAAATAACCTGGCGATGAAGCTGGATGGACAGAATGTTCCGATCCTTGGTACATCAGCCAAAAAGATTGACAATGCCGAAGACCGCGAGAAATTCTCTTCGCTGCTCGACAAGCTGGGAGTAGATCAGCCACGTTGGGCACGCCTGTCTACCATTGAAGAAATTCATAAGTTTGTTGATGAGGTAGGTTATCCATTGTTGATTCGTCCATCATACGTACTCTCGGGTGCGGCAATGAATGTCGTTTCCAACCCTGACCAATTAGAGCATTTCCTTCAGATGGCGACTAATGTTTCGAAGGAACATCCGGTAGTTGTTACCGAGTTTATCGAGCAGGCGAAAGAGATTGAAGTTGATGCAGTGGCCAATAAAGGAGAAATGGTTGCTTATGCTATTTCCGAACATGTGGAATTTGCAGGAGTTCACTCGGGCGATGCTACCATTGTTTTTCCGCCACAAAAGCTGTATGTTGAAACCATTCGCAGGGTAAAGAAAATTGCACGTGAGATTGCAAAAGGACTGGAGATTACCGGGCCTTTTAATATGCAGTTCCTGGCAAAAGATAACGATATAAAAGTTATTGAGTGTAACCTGCGTGCCTCGCGAAGTTTCCCGTTTGTTTCGAAGGTGATGAAACTTAACCTGATTGAAATTGCCACAAAAGTAATGCTCGGGATAGATGTTCCGAAACCAGACAAGTCGTTGTTCGAACTGGATTATGTAGGCGTAAAAGCACCGCAGTTCTCGTTCGCCCGATTACTGAAAGCCGACCCTGTTTTGGGCGTTGACATGTCGTCGACCGGAGAGGTTGGTTGTATTGGCGAAACCTATTACGAAGCCATTATAAAAGCAATGATGTCTGTTGGTTACAACTTTCCCAAAAAGAACATCCTTATTTCATCGGGTCCGTCGCGCGGCAAAGTGGAGTTACTAAACAGTGCAAAACTGCTGATTGGAAAAGGCTATAATATATTTGCTACGGAAGGAACGCATAAGTTTTTCCGCGAGAATGGCGTTGAAAATACATTGGTGCATTGGCCAGATGAAGAAGATCAGTCGCCAAATTCGATTGAGATGATAAAAAATAAGAAGATTGATCTGGTGGTTAACATTCCGAAAAACCATACCAACCGCGAGTTGAAAAATGGTTACCAGATCCGTCGTAGTTCAATCGATTATAACATTCCGCTAATTACCAATGCCCGTGTGGCCAGTGCATTTCTTTCCGGAATTTGCAAATACAAGCTTGAGGATATTAAAGTAATGAGTTGGGACGAATACAAAGAGTAGAAAACATATTTTTTAATAATTGAAAAGCTCTGGCCGTTGGTCGGAGCTTTTTTGTTTTATAAATGACTTGTTTTTTCGGGGGTAGTATTCGATTTAAAAGGATTTGGACTTGAGGATTAAAATTGAAGGAAGTGCAGAACTTTCTTCTGGAATAAAATTATTATGAATAAATTCATTCGTTAACTTTGTAGTTCATAAATGCCAATAAAATGAAAGGATTGAAATTTATATGCTCAGGTTTATTCTTGGTTGTAATTCTTGCCTTCAATGTGTCGGCTCAGTCGCACAATGTCACTATTAAAATAAGCAACCAGCCCAATAACGAAATAATTCTCGGTTCAATAAAAGGTGATGAGTTCACTCCAATTGACACTACTGAGGTGGTAAATAGTATCATTAAATTTCAATTGTACTCATCAAACCCAACCGGTGTATACCGAATTATTTTGGGAAAAACCGCTTACGCCAGAGTAATGAATAAACCTCCTCAACAACTTGATTTTATTTACAATAACGAAGATGTCTTTCTGGAAACCGACTTTATGGACCCTGCAGCTAAACTGAAAGTAATTCAATCGAATGAGAATAAGATTTGGTATGATTTTATTGCAAAGGAAAAGATCTTAAAAGAGGAACTTCAGCTATTGGAAAAGGAAGTAGATTATTATTGGGAAAGAAAAGATACCTCTACTGCAACAATGAAAGCAAATGAATTTAATCAACTTCAAATGGACCGTGAATCTTTTATTATGCAAACAGTAAATAGTTATGGCGATACGTATGCGGCTAACATGATTAAAATGTATTCCGAACCTATTCGGGATGGGTATTTGTCTGCCGAGCAAAGGGATGATGATTATAAGACAAACTACTTTAACAAACTTGATTTTACTGATGAGTCTTTAATCAATTCCATGGTTTATTCTGATAAAGTATTCCATTTCCTGGTAATTTGTAATGATAAGGGGTTCACACCAGAGCAAAGGGAAACTGAATACGAAAAAGCAATTGATATAATAGTAACGAATACGAACCAGAACGAAAAGGTACACCAATTTATTCTCGACTATATGGTTGATGGGTTTGAGCTGTTAAAAATGGATAAGCTGATAACTTATATTACTGATAACTATTAAGGAACTACTTGTTGAACCTTATCAGCATTTAGCCATATAATTTTTAATCACTACATTTTGCAATAGCGGCGATTTACCAGCTTTTTTTTGTGATTCTTTCACCCATAAAAAAAGCCCGAAGTAAACTGCAGATTTTCGTGGTTGACCCAGCTCCTGTATCATAACAAAGTCTCACAAAAAAGGTGTTCTCAATTTTTTGTTACCATAATATTTCCTTGAGTCGTTATGTCAAAATATTTAAAATGATTAAAAGAAAAATATTACCTCCTGACTTAAATTTCAATACACAGGCTTTAATTGCAATTAATCCACTTTAACCATTACGTTTAGAAAGAATAATGATGTACAATAAATGCAAGTAGCAGTAAACAGAAAAGATATTAAATTTCTACCCGATGCCTCCAGGGTAATCGCACGGTTTCTTTATACCGGCGATGAAAGGGCGCTCAATATTATCCGCTCGGTACTTGGCATGACAGAAGTATTAGCGCTACAGGCATTAAATCCCATTCTTAGGGATTACTCAATGCGCCCAGAAATATTTCTAAAATCTTTGAAAAACACTTTAGTAAGATCTCCCATCTGCTAAAACTGTTAAACCTTGATTCTGAATCACTCAGTATTTATCAAAAAATATTAATCGGCTCCTATTTTACCATGGAGTATTCCATTGAATCGGCCGCATTTTTTAATCCCTCCATTGTGGAACATCCCGATCAGTCTGAGACCCGCCCGGATGAAAAAGGGTGATTATCAGCTTCAGGGCCACTGGGGAAGGGCATATTTCATCCATCGTAATCAGAACAGGAGTTCTTGATAAAAACAATAATCTTTCCATTGAACCGGTAGGTAAAATGCTGCAAGAGGCAAAGCATATCCGGCGACATGTGTATGACAAGGCTTCCTTTAAGAAGAAACTAAAAGAGATGGAGGATATTCATGCAATAATCCCATCTGGCTTAATTCTCGACAAGTTAAACGATACATTTACTTATGGCGAACTGCGCGATTGTATAAAAGAAGCCAAAAAATCGTTGCACCTTGCTGCAGACAAGGGAGTTTTGTTTAACCAGGTTATGTGGCTGGCCTCATCACATTACGAACTTGATTTTTTGCTGGACACCAACATTTCAGAACGGGTAATTTTTCCGGTTTCGGCAAACGAAAAAAACGGTGTTGAAGATGCACGTTTCGTAAAGTTTATTGACGATGACGGCAAAATAAGTTACTATGCAACCTATACGGCATACGACGGCACCACCATTCTGCCAAAGATGCTCGACACTACTGATTTTACCACTTCCGGGTTATACCACTTCATGGGGAAATTGCCCAAAACAAAGGAATGGCGCTATTCCCGCGTAAAGTAAACGGGAAATATGCCATGCTCTGTCGACTTGATGGTTTTAATAACTACATTGCTTTTTCTGATAATATTTCCATTTGGTGCGAGGCAAAATTATTACAGCAACCCAAATTTCCATGGGAATTTATTCAAATCGGGAATTGTGGCTCGCCTATTGAAACACCGGAAGGTTGGTTAGTTTTAAGCCATCGTGTTGGCCCGATGCGGGAATATGTTCTCGGAACATCGTTGTTCGATCTTCAAAACCCTGAGATCGAAATCGGACGACTAAAGTTTCCGTTGCTAATTCCCAACACCGAAGAGCGGGAAGGATATGTACCCAATGTGGTTTATTCCTGCGGATCGATAATCAATAATAATGAATTAATAATCCCCTATGCTATGTCTGATTATGCTTCAACTTATGCAACGGTTAATCTGAGAGAACTTCTGAACGAGTTGAAAAATTCCAAATAATTTTCGGAATACATTCAGAAATCAATTTTTATTAAACTCATTTACAACAAGTTATTTAGAGAACAAAATGTGTGAATCATGTAACACTAATCCTAAATTGTGTAATGGCGCGCGTAGTTATAGCGATTATCTTTGTTCATAAATATTTTATGATTTAACATTAGAAAGCATGAAACTAAAAAATGGAAAGGTCCGGTTAAAAGCATCATTTTAGGAATTTTCGCGGTAATAATGATAATTTCATTCACCTCATGCTCTAAAAAGATACCGTTCTCAACATCATTGGTTGTCCCTGCAGCCAAAGGTTATAAGTGATAAAAATAAAAATTTTGTTATAACACTAAAAGTAACCGATTTAGCTGAAGTTGAAAGATTTGGAACATCAAAGCTAACCTATGTGACATGGATTGAAACGGATCAGGGTGATATGAAAAATTTAGGACAGTTAAAAAGTTCAACAAGTTTTCTTTCGAAACGACATAGAGCATCTCTGAAAACAATATCCTCATTCACCCCGATTAAGATATTTATTACATCCGAATACGATATAAATGTTGAATCCCCTGACAATCAAGTTGTTTTAACCACAGAAAGATTCACCGTTAAATAGTTGTTCAATTAATTAAAAATATGAATACAGTTTAGGTTATTTTCAGCATCTCAGTCAATTCGTCAATTGCAGCCGCCTGGAATACCTTTTCAGGAAGTTCTTCAATGTTAGTAAACCTGTCAATGACCTGTCTTTCCAAAAGTTTTTGAAAAAAGGGATCGGGTGTTATTTTTTTTCTAAAAAGAGACTGAAGGCTGGTTGCGGTTGAGTCGGTGCTGCTTGAAAGCTGATGGTTCCTGACTTCAATAGGTGAAATAAAAATAACTTCAAATAAATTATCCGGAAGGCAGTTAAGTACTTTATAAATGGCTTTTGAGGCATGGTATTTCGCTTTGTCAACCGGATTATTTTTTGTTTTTACTATATGGTCGTATCGCTCGGTTTCTGTTGATATGTACTCAGGATTAAACGCCGTTGCACAAGTGATGAAAATAACTTTTCTTATCGAACTACTTTTCTGAATTGCTTTAAACAGGGTTCCGGTTTGTTTTATAACCGTTGCATAAACCATTGTTTCAGAAGATTTGATATTCAAACAAATGGGATCTCCGCAATGAATAACCAGTTCACAATCTTTAATAAAACGTTGAACTTGCTCAGCATTGTTTAAATCAGTTTCATGAAACTCGATATTTTGGTTTATGCTAATATTTTTATATAAAGGATCTTTTTTTATTTGCCTTTTGTTTGAGATTTGCACCTTAACTTTATAATCTTCGGCAAGGAATTTTAATGAAATGTAACTTCCAATTAAATCTGAACCGCCTATAATACCTGCCTTTTTCATTACTTTATTTATTGATTGAAAACGATGTAATGCGAATTTAAGCAAGGCTGTTGCGATTCATTTTTACTTTTCGCGCAATCAGTGGTACTTTTCAACCATTGTGCAGATAAAGGTGGTTTGAAGAAAAAAACAGGTTGTTGAACCGGTGGTTATTTTTCCCGGTATTCAGTGGGTGTGCGGCCAAATTGTTTTTTAAAAGCCCGCGAAAAATAGGACAGGTCGCTAAATCCAAGATTATAACAGATTTCAGAAACACTGGCAGAATTTTGTTTTAACAAATCGGCAGCCCGTTGCAATCGTAACGACCGGATTAGCTGTCCGGCGGGTTGATCGATTAACGCATTTAATTTTCTGTTTAGCTGCGAAACACTCATGTTTATTTTATCGGCCAGCAACTCAACCGAAAAGTTTTCGTCGTGAAAATTTGATTCAATTAGTTTAAGGGTCTTCTTTAAAAATCGCTGGTCGGCAGAAATGGCAGATACCTCAGTTGGCCTGATAATAGTTGATTTACTGAACCGTTTTCTTAACTGTTCTCTTTGAGCAATCAGATTTTTTATTCGGATTTTTAACTCTTTTGCGCTGAACGGTTTTGTAACGAAAGCGTCAATCCCTGTTTCCAAACCGTTGATTTTATCATCGAAGCCTGCTTTTGCAGTAAGCATTACAATCGGAATATGGCTGGTTTTTTCGTTGCGTCGTAATTTCAGGCAAAACTCGTATCCGTCCATCCGTGGCATCATTACGTCAGTTATAATTAAATCAGGCAGTTGATCTTCTGCTGCTAAAAGTCCTTCCTCTCCATTTTCTGCTTCTTTAATGCGATAGCTATTTACCAGCTGTTCTTTAATGTATTCCCGCACTTCCGGATTATCTTCTACAACAAGAATAATTTTTTTGTGATTTTCAGATTCTGTTTTGTCTCCGCGTTCAGATTGAATGGCAGGTTGAGCTTCGGGCTTAAAAGAAGTTTGTTTTTCAGCCGTTTTAACTGTTATGTTTTTGCCCGAAGCACTCATCGTTTGTTCAAACGATAACGGAAGAAGAATCCTGAATTCGGTTCCTTCATTTTCCAGGCTCGAAACGGATATCTTTCCCTTATGCAATTCCACCAGTTCTTTTACAAGCGCCAGACCGATGCCTGTACCTTCATGTTTTCGGATAGTTGAACTGTCGGCCTGGAAAAACCGGTTGAAAATGTGTGGAATTTGTTCAGGGGGAATGCCAATCCCTGTATCCTTTAAAATGATTTCGATTTTTGCCGACTCAATTACTTTTATTGCAAGTGATATTTCACCCGGTCCCTCGGTAAACTTGAATGCATTCGACAGCAGGTTATAAAAAATGGTTTCCATCTTTTCATGATCAAATGCAAGGCTTATATTTTCAGTCTCCGAATAAAAATGAAGCAATACATTTTTTGATGAGGAAAAAGACTCAAATGAAAAGAAAATGTTTTTTAAGAATGAAACGAGATTCCCATTTTCACTTTTCAGCTCCAGGTTACCGGCATCAATTTTCGAAAGTTCAAGCAACTGATTTATTAAAACCAATAGTTTATTCGCATTTATGTTTGCAATTTCAAGCTTTTTTTTGTCGGCTGAATGAATATTCGATGCGAGTACATTTTCAACTTCGCCCATGATGAGGGTGAGCGGAGTCCTGAATTCGTGAGAGATATTTGCAAAAAACCTGGACTTCAACTCGTCAAGCTCCTTAAGTTGTGCCTGTGCTATTTTCAATTCATTTAAAGTTATTTCAATCTTGTTTTTGGCTTCTTCAACATTTTTAAAGTCTTCGTACCGGGCATAAGCCATGGAAAATGCTTCAGCCAATGTTTTTACCAGTTCCAGTTTTTCATCGGTAAGGGTAGAAACATTCCCAACATAAAGTATGCCCTGGGCGAAAGGAACAAAGTGCAGGTGAAGAGACTCCGGTGGGACTGATGAACCCTGGTAAGTTTCCACATTTTGAATCTGTCCGATTTTAATCATGGATTTTGTCCAGTTGATAAATTTTTCCCTATTCCAGCGCTCTTTGTAAATCTGGTTCTCTTTCCAGTACTTTATTGCATTATTGGTAAGATAATTAGTATCAAAAGCCAGATTTAATGCTGCCAGCGACTTCCCATCTGGCGTGGTTAAATAAGCCTGAATTTTTTCGTTCTCATTATCAATAATAAAAACACCGCAGCGAATAAAAGGAACCTCCAGTGTTTCCAGTTCCCGCCAGATAATCGGTGTAATCCGGTTGAGGTCTTCAGAGGTACGCATACTGGCAATTTCACCGCGTACCCTGTCCGCAGATGCTTGTTTAATCGCTTCACGCGCCAGGGCTTCGGCTTTTTGGATGTCGAGAAATCGGGTGTAGCTCTGTTCAAAAACTTTTCCAAAGCGCCTCAAAATCTTGTTATCGGCATCAGATAATCTTCTTCCAAAATGATTAACTACAAATATGGAAGTATAGTGAGAAACAGAAACGGACCTTGTATAGCCTCCCTCACGGGAAAAAACCTGCTCCTTCCACTCAGGAGTAGATGAACTGTAAGGTGGAAATTTAAATAAATGCTCAAAAAATTCATTTTTTTCCTCCCGTGTATATTCCTCCGTAAAAAAATGTTCTCCTTTGGTTGTAGCCTCAGCCAATACTCTGTAGATAGGCCGGTCCAGAAAAGGAATAGCCGCTTTTTTCATATAAATCTCGGCCACCCCCGTAGATCCCCAAAATGTGAATTGTTTATCAATTTCGTCATTGTTGATAACCATAAATACTCCGGTAATATCCAGGTTCATATTATTCAATTCCTGAGCAACTATGTTGACAATCTTCTGCAAATCAGATGAAAGACGCATCGACATAGCATGTGCTCTTACTTTCTCAAAAGCTTTCTCAATTTTCAACTCACGTTTTTTCGCTGCAAGTTCTTTTTCGAGTGCTTTAATGTCTGCCTTTGATTGATTCATTTGTGAGTATTTAAATGACGGAATTTATTACCCCGAACAGACAATTCCAGAGAGCTCTTAATAATGAGTAAGATTAATATGACGTTTTTAAAACTTTGTCTCATTCCCGATTAGTGACATAAAGTTTTTTTGATTTTTTCAATATACGTATTTTTTATAAATGTAAATGTTTCGTATATAAGGAATTTGCACATTTAAAACAATTTGCTTTTTTGTTCCTATTTCTTGTACCGGAAATGTTAAGAAGTATTTAAACGTATTTTTATGTGAATAAAAGGGTGGAATTTCTAAATCTGTTTAATTCATGCGTTTATTTTAATGCATCTGCTTTATTCGGGTTGTTCTATCGCATTAATCAAACATAATAGACTTTCCTGGTTATTTTTCACCTTCAACAGTTTAAAATAGAATAGTAGCAATTATCCGCCTGTTTCTGCCAAATGTATGAATGATGTAACTCTTATCCGAAATTGTGTAATGCCACTCATCATTAAAGCCAATACCTTTATGCATAAGAATATTCTATTATTTAAATTTAGAAAACATGAAAACGGAAAAACTGAAAGGTCTGACAAAAGGTATCCTTATTGGAATTTTCATAATCGCAATGGTTATTCGTCAAATATCGGAATCAACATCTTTTTGTTTTTATCCTTCCCACTGAGCACATCTTTTAAATCTTCGGCACTAATTTGCTTTTCTTCTTGCAAGGCTATATTGTAAACCCGGTTTAGTTTGTTCTCCAGCTCGTCAAGAAAGTTATTAAGTATTCTGCTTTTTTCACTTTTACCTTTCAGTCGGTGACTACCTCTATCCCAACTCTTTGTTATGGTACTTCTTCCGGTTGACATCTCCGCTCGTTGTCCGTTCACTGTAATTCTTAAATAAATTGGTGCTTCACCCGCTTTGTTCGTTTTTGTCTTCTTTAAGTAAAATAATACGTTTAAATCTGTCATAATGCATTGAAAATTAATGTTATATACAAAAATACTGCAAATAGGGCACCAAATAAGGTGCAAAAACATGCAAAGAAGTGCAAATGTGAAGCCTTGTAAGAAGTTGTCTTATAGTTTTTTTACGTGTGTTTTG
Source organism: Draconibacterium halophilum (assembly GCF_010448835.1). Taxonomy (NCBI): domain Bacteria; kingdom Pseudomonadati; phylum Bacteroidota; class Bacteroidia; order Marinilabiliales; family Prolixibacteraceae; genus Draconibacterium; species Draconibacterium halophilum. Next base: position 4,621,454 of record NZ_CP048409.1, on the reverse strand, counting down.
GTGACCATAAATAAATGGTCTCGATTTGGACTCCTTTATTTGGCGAATTTTAGTGAATTTAAGTATTTGTTGGATACAAAAAAAGCCTGAAATCATTGATTTCAAGCTTCTTAGTGATTTTTAATAATCGTTTTGGTTGACCCACCAGGGCTCGAACCTGGACTCTTCTGGACCAAAACCAGACGTGTTGCCAATTACACCATGGGTCAGTCCTTATTGTGCCTTTTTGTTAAAGACGCTGCAAAAGTATAAAAAAAATTTATTCTGCAATATCTGTGCTGATAAATTTTCGTTCACTCAAAAATTTATCAGCATCTATTTTCATCTCATTAAAATTATTCACCTCATTTGTATTCGTAGGAACTCTCAAATATTGCAATCATACTTCTATCTAAAAGTTTATTTTTCATGCTCGTTTCATTATTATGTTCGCAGCATTCTTGTATAAAAGCTTATATTTGCCTTTGTTCAAAAATAAAATGCAGATCATGCAACACACGAAAATAATCAATAATATTCTTGGTTGGCTTGTTTTTATCGTCGCTTGTATAACCTATTTTGCTACGCTTGAACCCACAGTAAGTTGGTGGGATTGTGGCGAGTTTATTACCAGTGCTTTTAAATTGGAAGTTGGTCACCCGCCGGGTGCGCCTACTTTTATGATTTTGGGACGAATATTTACACTTTTTGCTCCCGATCCAACCAAAGCAGCTGTTATGGTTAATTCGTTGTCGGCCATTGCCAGTGCAGCAACCGTCATGTTTTTGTATTGGACGATTGTACATCTTGCAAAAAAGCTTTTCCCGGCACAGCAACTGAACACCGGCGAACAAATTGCAGTGTGGGGTAGTGGTTTGGTTGGAGCCTTGGCTTTTACTTTTACCGATTCGTTTTGGTTTTCGGCGGTAGAAGGCGAGGTTTACGCACTGTCGGCGTTATTTACAGCAATGGTATTTTGGGCTATTTTAAAGTGGGAAAATGTGGCGCACGAAAAATATGCAAACCGTTGGTTGGTACTTATCGCTTATTTGATGGGTTTGTCAATTGGAGTTCACTTGCTGAACTTGCTTGCCATTCCGGCCATCGGACTGGTATATTATTTCAAAAAATATGAATTCTCGTGGAAAGGCGTGTTTTATGCATTGGCGGCATCTATGGGTATTTTGCTGGGTATTCAGTATGGAATTATTCCGGGAGTGCCACGCATTGCCTTTATCTTCGACCGTATTTTTGTGAATGCATTCGGGCTCCCGTTTAACTCGGGAATACTATTTATGATTGCGCTTATGGCTGCCGGTGCGGTATGGGGTATCAATTACACCCGAAAAAGAAACAAAGTAATGTGGAACACTGCGCTTACGATGGTCGTTGTGATTTTGATCGGATATTCGTCGTTTGCACTGATTGTTATTCGTGCTTCAGCCAATCCTCCGATGAACCAAAATAACCCCGACAATGCATTTGCACTGCTTCGTTACCTGAACCGTGAACAATATGGCGACCGGCCATTGGCAAAAGGCCCGTACTATAATGCCCCGCGAATCGGCAGTGAAAATCCAAAAGATCAATACAATAAAGTAGACGGAGAATATAAAATTACCGGATCAATGCCGGGAGGTTCAGTTTATGAGCCCAAAATGGAAACATTCTTCCCCAGGATGTACAGCGATAAATCAAATCATGTACAAGCCTATAAAGATTGGGGAAAAGTAAAAGGTACCCCGGTTAGGGTGCGTGATCGTGGCGAAGTGAAAACCCTGCAAAAACCCACTTTTGGCGAAAATCTGCGTTTCTTCTTTAGCTACCAGGTAGGGCACATGTATATGCGCTATTTTATGTGGAATTTTGTGGGTCGTCAGAATGATTTGCAAGGCCACGGTAGTTTTGAAAACGGAAACTGGGTAAGCGGAATTTCATTTATTGATGAAGCCAAAGTAGGGCCGCGCGATAGTATGCCCGAGTTTATGAAAAACGATCCAAGCAGAAATGTGTATTACTTCCTGCCATTATTATTGGGACTTTTGGGCGTATTTTTTCAATATAACCAGGGCAAAAATGGGAAAGAAACATTTGCGGTTACCATGATGCTGTTTATACTTACCGGTATTGCCATTGTGGTTTATCTGAATCAGTATCCGTACCAGCCACGCGAGCGTGATTATGCCTATGCCGGCTCGTTTTATGCTTTTGCCATTTGGATTGGATTGGGAGTACTGGCCGTTTATGCCGGATTAAAGAAAGTGGTAAAAGGAGCGCCGGGAGCAGTGCTGGCAACCGTAATTTCGGTGGTTGCTGTGCCGGGGGTCCTCGCCTCGCAAAACTGGGACGATCACGACCGATCGGGAAAATACATGACACGCGATTATGCCATCGATTACCTTGAATCGTGTGCGCCAAATGCCATTTTATTTACCTATGGCGATAACGATACTTTCCCGCTGTGGTATGTGCAGGAAGTGGAAGGCGTGCGTCGGGATATAAAAATTGTAAACATCAGTTATCTGGGAATGGACTGGTACATTAATCAGCAGCAGTTTAAAACTTACGAGGCCGATCCGGTGCCATTTTCGTTCACAAAAGATAAATATTACATGGGCCGTATGGATGCGGTACTTTTCCAGGATCGGATAAAAGGATCGGTGGAGCTGAGCGAAGCCATGGAGTTTTTAGGCAGCGACGATGTGCGCACCAAAGTTAAAGTTACCAGCGGAGCAATGCTTGATTACCTGCCGTCGCGCGATTTCCATATTACAGTTGATAAGCAGAAAGCGTTGGATACGGGAACGGTAAAACCCAAAGATGCGGATCAGATCGCCGACAGAGTAAGTTTTAAGATCACCAAAAACATGATCACCAAAAGCGAAATGGCAGTGCTGAATATGATTGCAGCCAACAATTGGGAGCGCCCGATTTATATCGATCACAGTTTGGTATTCACCGGAAATATTCACTTCCTCGACTGGTTACAGTTTGAAGGGCTTGCTTATCGTTTTGTGCCAATCAGAACGCCAAAACAAGGTGTTACTGCCGGACGTATCGATACCGATATTCTTTATGATAATGTGATGAATAAATTTGTTTGGGGAAATGTAAACGATCCGGATATTCATATGGACGAGTATAACCGCAAACAGATAAATATTATGCAGGCACGCTATATGTTTACTCGTTTGTCGCAATCGTTACTGGCTGCAGGAGAAAAAGAAAAAGCCATTGAGGTGGCCGACAAAATGTTCGAACTTTTCCCAAACGAGATTATTCCGCTGGATTACAGTTCGTTCCAAATGGCAGGGCAGTATTACGGTGCCGGGGCCATTGAGAAGGGAAATGAAAAGGTGCGGATTATGGCTGATAACTGCTTTGCTATGCTTGATTATTTTGCGTCGTTACCGGCTAACCTTGCTGCAGCGGTACAAAATGAGCAAAACCGACAGATTTCGCACCTCAGGAATTTGGTGATTCTTACGAGAAACTACAACCAGGATGAGTTGAATACAGAGCTGGATGCAAAATTGCAAGAACTGATTGCCAGGTTCCAGAACAAAGCCAGTGCTTAATCACCATTTTGTTGAATTTGCCTGAATAATTTAGTGGCCAGTTTTTTGCCCCGCGACCGGATGCCGGCCGTTGGATGATATTCCATTTCCTGTTCGATGATTTGCAGAACTTCCGGTTTGAGGACGGGTTCCATTTCCGATATGTTATACAGAATTTGCATGGCATGTACCCGCACCGCAACAGCTTCTTTGCCCGATGTAAATGTTTCAATACAATAATCAAACAGAAAACCAATGTGTTCTTCGCTTATTTTATTCATACTAATAAGCTTTAGCCAGTGGCGGCGTTTGCTTGCATTCATTTCTGTTTGTAGTTGCCCGATTAGTGCCGGGAGATAAGGTTGCAACAGTTCCGGCTTTTCGTCATGAATTTTATCGACCAGATAGGCAGCACGCCAGCTTTTTGGGCGGGTGTCGTTTAGTGCAAGTTGTATTAATGTTTTGAATTGTACCGGATCGTTAAGCATTGCTGCGGCAACAATTTCAATGTTTTCCCATGCGTCGAGCTGCTCAAAAAGTTCTTGTTCTGTCATCGGTGGTTGATTTCAATTGCACGGAAAAGATAAAAAATATTCATTACTTTTTATTTTTACAGAATGATTCAAGTTACCTGTGCCATAATAATCGATCAAGGGAAAATTCTTGTTGCTCAAAATAAGGAAAACTCCGATCATCCTTTTCAGTGGGAATTTCCCGGAGGAAAAATAAAATCGGGAGAAACAGAACGAGATTGTATTGTTCGTGAGATTGAAGAAGAGTTAAACCTTACTGTTGAGATTGCAGAGGCGCTTATTCCGGTTGAACACAATTATGAAATTAAAGTCATTCGCCTTATTCCGTTTGTGTGTTCGCTTGTTTCGGGGCATTTAAAACTCAATGATCATAAAGCCATAAAGTGGGTTGATGAAGATGAGCTGGATAAACTTGATTTTGCAGAAGCCGACAGGGTATTGATTCAAAAATCAGAAAATCGTGAGCGTTTAAAGAAATACCTTGGGGAAAAGATGCACTAATCCTGACAATACGCCCGCCCAACCAATTATCGATAAAATCATATACAAAACAATGTGTCGTCGTTGGGCGTAATATTTATTGGCCAAAAAAGCTCCGATGGGTATGGTTAAAAGAACAGGAGTGGCAATTATAACTCCCCAAAATCCGTAGTTCGATCTCATTCGGCTGATAAAACGATTTTTCCAGGTAAAAATTCGTTTCTTCTTTTTCTTAGTTCTGTTGATACACCAATTGTGGTAACGCCCTTTTAGCGAATTAGGAATGGCCTTGCACAGGCACGGCCACATAAGTATTAATCCGCGGTTTAACGGTTTGCTGATGTAGTAAAAAAACAAAAACCCGCCGATTCCCCCGGTAAGCACAGCCAGTAAAGCGTACTCGTAATCGAGGCCGATTATCATGGCATAGGGAAGTGTAACAATATACTTTACCGATGCCAGTAATACAATATGTAGTATTTTTAGCAACACAATTAACCCTTTCGTGTGCTGATAAAACGCACGAGGGATTCAAAAGGTTGCGTGGCTTCACCGACCTTTATGTATTCTTAACGATTAATAAACTTGGGATTAACGATAAAGCATGAAAAAGATTCTTTCGCTTCCATAAATACGAGAACTTTTAACACGAAAACACCAAGTCACAAAGATTAAGGGTTGAATAAGAGCTTCTCTTTGAGTCTTTGTGACTTGGTGTTTAATTCCTTTAAAACCTCTTCCAATATTACCAGGTACCAACCACATTTATCGGACTTCCATCAATAAATGCCTTTAGATTATCAGCAGCAATTTTCATTAAACGCCGGCGGGCTTCAAGTGTTGCCCAGGCAATGTGTGGTGTGATGTTGCAGTTTTTTGCCCTTGGTAAGGGATTGTCGGGCAGGGCAGGCTCAGCCGATAATACATCAAGCCCGGCACCGGCAATTTGGTGGCTGTTTAGTGCGTCAGCCAAATCCTGTTCGTTAATCAGTGGTCCGCGGCCAGTGTTTATCAGAAAAGCCGTTGGTTTCATCCTGCCAATTGCTGTTTTGTTGATGAAACCCTGGTTTTCGCTGGTTAGCGGGCAGTTGATGCTAATAAAATCACTGGTCTTCAGCAAGGTGTCGAGCTCTACCTGGCGGGCATCAAGCGAGGTTGTTTTTTTGCTTCGGTTATTAAAAATAACTTTCATGCCAAAAGCCAGTGCTATGCGGGCAACGGCTTGTCCAATTTGCCCAAAGCCAATAATCCCCATTGTTTTTCCTGCCAGTTCGGTTTGTGGCGACAACCAGTAGGCAAAATCTTTGCTTGTGGCCCATTCACCATTGCTCACCGAATTGGCGTGCAAACCCACATTGTTTGTAAAATGTAGAATATGGGCAAATACCAATTGTGCTACCGACTGGGTACTGTAGGCCGGAATATTACAAACAGTAATTCCTGCTTCGCGGGCAGCAGTGGCATCAACAACATTAAAACCTGTTGCCAGCACACCAATAAATTTTAATTGGGGCAGCTGATTAATGATTTCGCGGTTAAGGATGACTTTATTGGTGTAAACAATTTCGGCATTGGCCGCTCGTTCAATGGTTTGTTCCGGAGTTGTCCGGTTATAAACGGTTAATTCTCCCAGTGCTTTTATTTCGCCCCAGCTTAAGTCACCGGGATTTAGCGTGTAGCCATCCAAAACAACAATTTTCATGCTTCTAATTTTTAATGTGTTGTCAAAAATAAACAAAATGAACAAGCATGTTATTTTCTGAATCGAAATGAATGTCATATATTTAATGAGTTATACAAAAAAGAATACAAATAAGGACAAATTAATTGCCCGGCACAGCAATACCTTTGCTGAGGTTTATACCGAAAGTCCAAAAGTTGATAACCCTATGGAAACAAATAACCCGAGTAGTGAATCGGACACAAGAAAATTAAAAATTTTATTGGCAGAAGACGACGTCGTTAATCAGAAGTTGTTTTCGTATATGTTACAAGAAATAGCCGACGAGCTAATTATTGCTTCAACCGGTGTGGCAGCCATTAAGTTGTTTAAAGAAAATACTGATTTAGATCTGATATTAATGGATTTAAAAATGCCGGAGATGGACGGCTACGAAGCCGTAAAAAACATTAGGGAATTGGATAAGACGGTGAAGATTTTCGCCGTTTCGGCCTTTGCTCCCGAAACACAAGGCGAGGCAGTAAATGGAAATGATTTTAACGATTATGTGAGTAAGCCCATCCGAAAAGCCGACCTTTTAAAAATTATCAGTAAATACTTTTAGAAAAAGAGCTTTTGTATTAGCCTAATAGTTTGCTGCTGAAAATATGAGAGCTCTTCTTCGTGAGCCGGCGAAGAAGTGATAGAACTGGAGAGTTGAATTATAAGCTTTACCCCGCACTTTGTTGAGAGCCCCCAGTGCAAAAGAGAGCAAGCATAAAAAAATAAGCGCATTACATTAAAGCCTGTGAATGAGCTTTGCAGCTGTTTCTCCTTTTGAGGGGAAACGTTACCTGTCGGTAGGCAGATGGCAACAGCCAAAGGGTGAGGTTTTATAACAGGCAGGCAATTGCTCCAGCCTGTTGAGCCATAACAATTTTTTTCGTAACTTTTTCTCACCAAAAACAACACAAGTGCATTTTGCCAATTATACATATGCCCAATCAATGTGTTTTTGCCTGCCATTGGTGAATACAAATTACCGCGTTGCTGTGCGAAAATGTGTGCCGCCGCAATTGGAGGGCCGCAATTGTAAACAAAAATGGTTCTCTCCAAGTGCGGAGGGCATCACTTTTATAAAAAAATGGCCCCTTTTAATTGCGGAGGCCTCTGTTTTTATACAAAAATGCGCCCCTTTAACTGCGGCGGGTAGCATTTTTACACAAAAACGGCCCTCTTCGCACTTGCTAAAACCCTCTATGGTATTGGTTTTTACGCTGTTTTTTACTGTTATATGTTGGCTGTTAACACGAAATTCCTCCGGAATCTATTTTTCATATTTTATTAATCAACCCGGATACTTTCCAATTGGAATAACCCCCGGGACTAAATCTTTAAGCGTATGCCTTACAGAGAATTGCCAAATACCATAATTGGCAGAACCAATGTGTTGGAAAAAACCAACGAAAAAGCAAGCAGTACGCCCGCTGAACAATGGGCGATAAGTACCGAAACGCAAACAAAACTGGCAAGCCTTTATGCTTCTATGCGGCAGGAAATTGCCGAGCGGCAGGAACAGTTTGCCAAACAAGCCGAGGCCTCCGGGGCTGAGAATGCGCAGCAGCAGGTACTGTTGCGCATCGTGTCGCATTTTATTCGTGTTTTTAATATGGCTGTTGAGCGCGGCGTGTTTTCTCCGGCCGACCGCCTGTACTACGGATTAAATGCCAGCCAGAGCGACTTGCCTAAACTGAGTACCGAGCAAGACCTGGTAACCTGGGCACGTAACCTGGTAGCCGGCGAGGAAAAACGAACACAGCAAAGCGCACCCGAAGCGCCTGTAATTCCGGTTGTTCCCGGTACAGAAACCGAAAGCATACAGGAAAAAGTGCCAATGAGCAATCCGTCGGCAGCAGAGGTAGAAGCCGAGCTGAACAAGTACGTTGAGCTAAGCAATGCACAGTCGGCCGAAAAGCAGGCTTTTGATGCCGAGAACAAAGATGTGCTGGATATGCTGCCCGAAATCGACGAGCTGATACGTGATATTTACGATGAGGTAGAGTTTTACTACCGTAAAGAAACACCGGCCAACCGCCGTAAACTGGCGCGCCAGTGGGGCGTGGTTTATGTATCGAGGCCGGGCGAAGAACCCGAGGACGAGGTGGTGGAGTAATTCCACGGCTTAATCAACTTTTCCAAAGTTTTAAACTTTGGAAAAGGTAAAATTACGAAAGGCTGTTCCGGAGGGCAGCCTTTTGTTTTTGGCTAATTATAACTGTCGTGAATAACTATTGGCCGAATAAAATCCCCCGCTGGCGCGGATTTGTAATCCGTGCTTTTAAAAAAGGTATTAAGTTTCAGGCAGATATAAAAATCAAAAGGGAGAAAACAAGTTTCTCCCTTTTGTGGTGCCACCTGGAATTGAACCAGGGACACACGGATTTTCAGTCCGTTGCTCTACCAACTGAGCTATGGCACCGTTGTAAAGTTGGGCTTTAAGTAGCACCCCCTTTATTTTGGTGTTGCAAAAGTATACATTTTTTTAAAATCACAAAGTTCAACGCAAAAAAAATTGAAAAAAATTAAATTATTCAGTTTAAGAAATTAAGTATGGCTTTATGAGTTTCGTCTTTTTTCTGGTGGGGCAGTGGTTGTAAATTCTTAAAAAGCAAGAAAATAGTGAATGTTCAATATTGAATAACCAATGTAAAATGATGAAAAACGCATCATATTGGAGTTGATTTGGATATTGATTATTCAATATTGGTAATTTTATATTTATTAGATTTTTTGGTAATCCCTTGTAGTCTAAGAGAATTTCAATTTCACAATACAATACTCTCATTTGTTTTCTAAACGGTTTAAGCTGGCAATCCAATACTTTTTATACTTTTGCACGATTAGTTTAAAAGACAATGGTTGATACTGATTATCTGATACATACATTAAATAACGGCATTCGCATAATTCATCAGAAAACCGATTCCCCGGTGGGGCATCTGGGAATATTAATAAACACCGGATCGCGCGACGAAAAGGAAGATGAACACGGCCTGGCGCACTTTATCGAACACTCGGTTTTTAAGGGCACAAAAAAGCGTAAATCTTTTCATGTGTTAAGTCGTATCGAGGGTGTTGGTGGTGAGTTAAATGCCTACACCACAAAAGAAGAAACCGTGCTGTTTGCTACTTTTTTAAGCGAGCATTACGAGCGTACGGCAGAACTTTTAAACGACATCCTTTTTAACAGCACTTACCCTGAAAGGGAACTCAATCGCGAAAAAGAGGTAGTTGTTGAAGAAATAAATTCGTATAACGATACGCCATCGGAGTTGATCTTTGATGAATTTGAAGAGCAGGTGTTTGACGGCCATCCCATTGCGCGGAATATCTTAGGTACAAAAGAAAAGCTGCGTTCTTTTAACCGCGATAAGATTTTCAATTTTATTGCCAATAACTACCATACCGATCAGATGGTGATTAGCTCGGTGGGAAATATCAGTTTTACTGCTTTGGTGAAAATGCTGGAGAAGTATTTTGGCGGCGTGGAGCAACGCTTGCGGCAGTTGGGCCGAGAGCGATTCCTGGATTACCGGCCACAATCAAAAACCATCATTAAAGATACTTTTCAGTCGCACTGTGTGATGGGAATGTAGCTTTTGATTTTAAAAATCCAAAGCGTATTGCCATGGTTCTGCTTAATAATGTACTTGGCGGAAATGCACTCAACTCGCGGTTAAATCTGGCCATGCGCGAACGGCGCGGAATGGCCTACAACGTTGAGTCGTCGTACACCGCTTATTCCGATACCGGTTTGTTTAACGTGTATTTTGGCACCGATAAAGAGAACCTGAATAAGGCTGTGGCGCTGGTGCATAAAGAGTTTGATTTGCTGCGTGATAAAAAAATGGGCGCTGTTCAGTTAAGCAGGGCAAAAAAGCAGCTCGTTGGCCAGATTGCCATATCAAACGAAAGCCGCGAAGATTTGATGTTGACCATTGGGAAAAGTTATATGCTTTTTGATAAGGTTGATTCTTTGCAGGTGATCTTCAAAAAAATTGAAGCCATAACTGCCGAGGATATTCAGGAAGTGGCAAATATGGTACTGGACAAAAACCAGATGAGTACCTTGATTTATAAATAAACGGTAATGGACAGGCAAAAGGCATTACATCAATATATTTTGGATCACATTGATGAGGAAGATCCGGTTTTAACCGAACTGGATCGCGAAACCAATTTGAAGGTGCTGGGTGCCCGTATGATTTCGGGACATTTGCAGGGGCAGGTATTAACGATGCTGGCAAAAATGATTCGACCCAAAACAGTTCTTGAACTGGGAACTTTTACCGGTTATTCGGCCATTTGCCTGGCTAAAGGATTGCCTGATGATGGCAAGCTAATTACCATTGAAATGGATGATGAACTGGAGACGCTGGCCCGGAAATATTTTGGAAAAGCCGGAGTGTCGCATTTAATTGAGCAAAAAATTGGCGCTGCAACAGATCTGATCCCCTCGCTCGATCAGTCGTTCGATCTGGTTTTTATTGATGCCGATAAGCGTGAGTATGTGGACTATTACCAGCTGCTTATCGACAAAATGCAATCGGGAGCTTATCTGATTGCCGACAACACACTGTGGAGCGGTAAAGTGCTGGGCAAGCCCCGGCACGATGATAGACAGACCATTGGTATTCAGGAATTTAATAAGCTGGTTAAAAACGACGATCGCGTAGAAAAAGTTATCCTTCCGCTACGCGATGGTATGACTGTTATCCGTAAGAAATAGCTTATAATCGTGTCTGGAAAAAGCTGGAGATTACTTCACTATTTTGCAAATGCCAGATTTTAATAACACTCATCTTTAATCAAAAACAGGCTCAAACTTTATTGTTATTTCGACGAAGAATGAGGAGAATTGAAAATCAGCGGAGCTAAACCTCTCACAAATAAAACAGATTTCTCAGTCGTTCCTCCTTCGAAATGACAGCACCGACCTGCTGTTATAATCTCATTATGCCTATTAAAAATGAGTGGACTTTCGTAATGCCCATGGCTTGGTACGTTTTAATGCAGCCCTAACTATTTGGGACTCCCATTAATTTGCATTATTCGACGTTTGCGCCCCTTTTTTGCCTTTAAATCCCTGTTTCCTTTTTCTGTTGGGATTGTTATTTCTCCGTTTGTTTGGCCTTTTACTCGTATCGCTGTTATCCGAAGCGTTTTGTTTGTTTTGCGGATTCTTATTCTCGAAATTGCGGCCTCCCTTTTTGTTGCGTCTTTTCTTGTTTCGCGAAGGTTTCTTTTTATCGAAACGATCCAGACGTTCGTCAAGGGTAACTTCCATTTTGTTTTGCTCTTTCGGCTGCGCACTAAACGTATGGAGTTCGGGTTTAATTCCCCGTTTATTTTTCTGAATAATATCGCGCACCTGTTTCAGCGATAAGTTGAATGTGGTTCCCATGCTTCCTGCTAATCCATACCAGATTTCTTTTTTCAGGAAATCGGTCTTGAATGGCTTGGCAATTCCCGACTCCAGTTCCAGATCGAGCAATTCGCGGGGGAATTCGTTTCCGGCTTCAATGTAGGCATCCAACTCGTAAAGTAGGCAACATTTTAGTTTTCCGCAGGCGCCGGCCATTTTTTGTGCCGATGGCGATAAACCCTGTTTTAGTGCTGCATCCGACGAGATACTTGAAAAATCGGTTCGCCAGCTCGAGCAACATAACTCGCGACCGCAAGAGCCAATTCCTCCAATCAACCCGGCTTCCTGGCGGGCACCAATTTGTTTCATCTCCACTTTAATGCGGAACTCGCGGGCATAAACTCTAATCAGTTCCCTAAAATCTACACGACCTTCTGCCAGGTAGTAGAAAATAGCTTTTTTGTTGTCGCCCCTAAATTCAACATCGCCAATTTTCATTTCCAGGCCCAGCTCTTTTGCTGCCTCGCGTGCCCTTATCATTGTCGCTTTTTCGCGGCTTCGTGCCTCATTCAATGTTTGAATATCGTTATCTGAAGCTTTGCGGTAAACCACGTTCAGATTGTAACGCGACGGGTTTTTAATCCGCAGCTTAAATTGTTTTTCGGCCAGGTAACCGGTTAACGTTACCTCGCCTACATCGTGCCCCGGCGAGGTGGCAACAACAATTCGATCTCCACGTTTTAAATGAAGATTTTCAACATTTTTATAGTATTCCTTTCGGGTAGATTTAAACTTAACTTCAACAATATCTGATTTATCGGTGGTGTCTGGCAAGTCACTTAACCAGTCGTATCCTTGTGCTATTGTACTTGTTGAATTATTGTTAAACGAACATCCATTACAACTCATATTATCCCCTCTGCTTTCTGTCTGACGTGTGGCTTTTTTGTGCATTTATAGCACTGAGCATCACGTCCACCTTTAATAAATAATTCAATGCAAAGATTGGAAAAAGAATTGGATTTTCTAATCTGGAACAAGTCTAAATTAAAATATGACGTTTTTTTCTATGTCATAAATTTGCTTTTTTGTTCCTTTATTGAAATTTAAAATAAGTCAGAAAAAGCATTCATGAATCTTATAAAGCGGCTTTTAATTGTGGTATTTGTAGCCCTGGCATTTAATGGGCTGGCTTTTCAATTGTCTGAAAAGGCAACGGTTAGCATTATTACCTGTAGCCCGGGAGACGAGATGTATTCGGTTTACGGTCATTCGGCTATTCGGGTAGAAGATCCGAGGGTGAATTACGACGTGGTTTTTAATTACGGAATTTTCGATTTCAGCAGCCCCAATTTTTTATATCGTTTTTGTGCCGGGAAAACGGATTACCTACTTGGCGCCTATCGTTTTGATACATTTCTGAATGATTACCGGCAAGCCAAACGCAGCGTTTTTGAGCAGAAATTAAATTTGACTGCGCAAGAAAAACAAACAATCGTCAACTTTTTGCTTTGGAATGCCGAACCCGAAAACAGGGTTTACCGCTATAATTTTTTCTTTGATAACTGTGCCACGCGGGTACGCGATGTGATTGCTGATAATGTTGATGGCGGAATAAGCTACACGGACAGTGCCAGCCATAAAACGCTGCGAACACTAATAAAAGATTACCACCATAAAATTAGATGGCTGAATTTTGGCATTGACTTTTTGGTGGCTACCGATTCCGACCGGGAGGCAACTTTGGAAGAAGAAATGTTTTTGCCCGATTATGTGATGACACATTTTGCAGCGGCCAGGCGAAATGATAACGGGCAGAACATTGCGCAGAAAGCTCGGGTGCTTTATCGGGCTCCTGAACAAAACACCGGTTTAACATGGATTTGGGGGCCGCTGGTATTTTTTTCGTTGTTGATTGTGATAGTAGCTTTTGTTACTTACAGGCAGTTTAAAAGAGAAAAGATGAAGCCTGCTATGGATGTGTTGCTGTACGGAATAAACGGATTTGGTGGTTTATTAATCACCTGGTTTACCATTTATTCCGAGCATCCGGCAATGAGCCCAAATTACAACCTGGTATGGCTGGTGCCGATAAACCTATTGTTTGCAATCGTTTGGTTACGAAAAAAGTGGCGCCCCGTTTTGCGTTATTATCACCTCGTTTTTGCTGCGTGGATGATCGTATTTTTTGTTTCAGCACCTTTTTTGCCACAGAAATTTCACCCGGTGTTTTTCGTATTTGCAGCCACATTTTTTATGCGGGCATTAGCGCATTCTCTGTTGGTTTTGAAGTTTTTAAAAGCAGCTCCTAAATAATTGTAGGTTGATGTTCGTTTTTTGAACCATCTTCAAAATCTACAAGCACTAAGTCTTAACTATAAAGTTTAAATTGCCTTGACATAGATACTTTTGCCTTTTTACTTTTTACATTTGACTTGCTGCGGCACCGGTTATGTTGAAAAGTTTAGATGAACAAATATGTCCTGAATTTTCTCCATGTATTGAAACAGTTATCTTTGCTCCACTATGGCAAAAAAGGAAAAGAAATATGTAGAAACTCCGCTGATGAAGCAATATTATGACATCAAGGATAAACATCCTGATGCAGTTTTGCTTTTTCGTGTGGGCGATTTTTATGAAACATTTGGAGAAGATGCCATAAAAGCGGCGGAAATTCTGGGGATAACACTAACGCGCCGGGCAAACGGAGCAGCCAGTTATGTAGAGTTGGCAGGGTTTCCGCATCATGCGCTGGATACTTATTTGCCAAAATTGGTACGGGCCGGGCAGCGGGTGGCTATTTGCGAGCAGCTGGAAGACCCCAAAATGACGAAGAAGATTGTAAAACGTGGGATTACCGAGCTGGTGACTCCTGGAGTTTCAATCAACGATAATATTCTTGAGAACCGCGAAAACAACTTCCTTGCTTCGGTTCATTTTGATAAAAAGAGAGCCAGTATCGCTTTCCTGGATATATCAACCGGTGAGTTTATGGCAGCCGAAGGTAGTTTTGAATACATTGATAAATTATTGAATTCCTTTCAGCCTAAAGAAGTATTGTTTCAACGTGGAAGAGGGAAGGAATTCAACGATCTTTTTGGGACGAACTATTACACCTTTAACCTGGAAGACTGGGTGTACACCGACGATGCCGCAAACGACCGTCTGACACGGCATTTCGAAACCAGCTCGTTAAAGGGTTTTGGTGTGCACAATATGTCGCTGGCCATTATTGCTGCCGGTGCCATTTTGCATTATCTTGATATTACACAACACCAAAAGCTAAGCCATATTTCAGGCTTAAGCCGGATTGAAGAGGAGCACTATGTGTGGCTCGATCGGTTTACCATTCGAAATCTGGAACTGTTTGCACCCATTCAGGAAAGCGGGAAAGCACTCATTGATGTGATTGATAAAACCATTTCGCCAATGGGATCGCGTTTGCTGAAACGCTGGATGGCACTGCCCTTAAAAGATATCGATCCGATAAACGAACGGCTGGAAGTGGTGGAGCTTTTTTTGAAAGATCCGGAGACCAAAGAAAACCTGGAAGAACATCTTCGTCAGATGGGCGATTTAGAACGACTGATATCGAAAGTTGCCGTAGGGAGGATCAACCCGCGCGAAGTGGCTCAGGTGAAAAACGCATTGTCGGCAATTGTACCGATAAAAGCTGCTTGTGCCGATGTGGAGAACCCAGCACTGAAGCGTTTTGCAGAACAGCTGAATCCCTGCGACCTGATCAGGGAGCGGATTGAAAAACAGATTGTTGCCGATCCGCCAACGGCTGTTAACAAAGGAAAAGTTATTGCTGAAGGCGTTTCAGAAGAGCTCGATGACCTGCGAAAGATTGCCTATTCAGGAAAAGATTACCTGGCACAAATTCAAAAACGTGAAAGCGAAAAACATGGCATTCCATCGCTGAAGATCAGTTTTAATAATGTTTTTGGTTATTACATCGAAGTACGGAATACACACAAAGATAAAGTACCGGCAGACTGGATTCGCAAACAAACGCTGGTAAGTGCCGAGCGTTATATTACAGAGGAACTGAAAGAATACGAGCAAAAAATTCTTGGTGCAGAAGAAAAGATACAGGTGCTGGAGAGTAAGCTTTTTAGTGAGCTGATTTTTGCATTATCAGAATACATTTCTGCTATTCAGTTAAACTCGCATATTCTGGCTCAAATCGACTGTTTGTTATCGTATGCCACTTGCGCCACTACTTATAAGTATTTCCGTCCGGAGATCAATGATGCTACTTCAATTGAAATCAGGGAAGGGCGGCATCCGGTTATCGAGCATCAATTGCCAATTGGCGAGTCGTATATAGCAAACGATGTGAAGCTGGATCAGGAAGATCAGCAGATCATCATCATAACCGGACCGAATATGGCCGGTAAATCGGCACTGTTGCGTCAAACAGCATTAATTGTGCTAATGGCACAAATGGGATCATTTGTTCCGGCAGAAGTGGCTAAAATCGGCTTTGTGGATAAAATTTTCACCCGTGTTGGAGCCTCGGATAATATTTCGCTTGGCGAATCAACTTTTATGGTGGAGATGAACGAAGCGGCCAGTATTTTGAATAATGTTTCCGACCGCAGCCTGATTCTTTTTGACGAACTGGGGCGCGGAACATCAACCTACGATGGTATTTCTATTGCCTGGTCGATTGTTGAGCATTTGCACGAACATGCTTACGCTAAAGCGAAAACCTTGTTTGCTACGCACTACCATGAACTAAATGAAATGGAAGGAGCTTTCCCGAGGGTAAAGAACTTTAACGTTTCCATAAAAGAGGTGGGCAACAAAGTTATCTTTTTACGCAAACTGGTGCGCGGCGGAAGTAACCACAGTTTTGGTATTCATGTAGCCGGAATGGCGGGAATGCCAAAATCGGTGATAAAGCGCGCCGAACAGATCTTATCGAAACTGGAAGGCGGAAAAGAAAAGGAAAGTTTAAGTAAGCCTTTGGAGGAGATTGGCGAAAATCGCGAGGGGATGCAATTGAGCTTTTTTCAGTTGGATGATCCTGTGCTAAAGCAGATTAGAGACGAGATAGCCGGACTGAATGTGAATAATCTCACGCCAATAGAAGCCCTGAATAAACTAAATGAAATAAAGAAATTGACAGGAATTTCTTAATGGACTTCAATAATTTTTGCCAGATAAAAAAATAGCAATATATTTGCATCGCTTTTGAAAAAGCAAGTTCATTAAAATATGCGAGAATAGCTCAGTTGGTAGAGCACGACCTTGCCAAGGTCGGGGTCGCGGGTTCGAGTCCCGTTTCTCGCTCATTCACGATAATGCAAAGGATGCCCGGGTGGTGGAATTGGTAGACACGTTGGACTTAAAATCCAATGATCATTATGATCGTGCGGGTTCAAGTCCCGCCTCGGGTACCATTTGCGAGAATAGCTCAGTTGGTAGAGCACGACCTTGCCAAGGTCGGGGTCGCGAGTTCGAGTCTCGTTTCTCGCTCTTTAAGGCTTCACAATTTTTGTGAAGCCTTTTTTATTTCCTCTCAAACTCATAACTTGCCTCATGGACTATATTGTTTACATCTTGTATTCACCTGGTACTGATGTCTATTATAAGGGGCAAACTTCAGATATTTCGGAAAGACTCAAACGTCATAATTCAGGTAGAGAAAAAGCTACCAAACATGGAATTCCCTGGAAATTGGTTTGGACTACCTATAAAGCAACAAGAGGTGAAGCTTTAAAATTGGAACGGAAGCTGAAAAATTTGTCAAGAGAAAGAACAGCTCAGTTTATTCAAAAATATAAGGTCGGGGTCGCGAGCCCTGACGATTCAAGAGGAATGTCAGGATGCTGACCAAAAGCGTCAGCATTCGAGTCTCGCCTGCCCTGACACAAGGTCGTCAGGATTTCTCGCTCTTTAAAGGCTTCACATTTTTGTGAAGCCTTTTTTTATACCTAATATTTTCTTTTGGTTGGCTGCCGGGCTTTTCGCTTTACCGGTTTTGTCAAGCTTGGTTTTTGTAATTGGTACGCGGGCTCCCATTGTCGCCTTCGTCCAATAACAAAAACTGTCGCTTGTCTGCAACAGGGTGTCGCTGCAATCCCTGCCAAAGGGGGTCTGTGGTTATAAGTTTTTGCACCATGCTTTAGCTTGGTGTCATTTTAATAAGGAAAAGGAATGGCTTTAGCCTTTAAAATTCGCTTAAAGGCTAAAGCCGGGAACAAGTATTCGCATTGTATCACCGGGCTAAAGCCACGGTGTAAAAATGCTCAACGCTAATGTTTTATTGAGAATTAAAGACTAAAGTCCAAAGGTGGAGACATTGCTTAACCCCGGCATTAATGCCGGGGTTAGTGAATTAGAACAGATCCCGGACTTTAGTCCTTGACTAATAACTTGCTTTTTTTGTCGCCTTAGAAATAGTGAGATGCTTTTTACTTTCCCAACATTATTACTATTTTCACCACAAACCAATTAAACTATACCATGCAAAAACAAATTCATCGTTCAATTTGGGTACTGTTTTTAAGTACCATTCTGTTTTCTTGTCAACCGGCGCAGCAAAAAGAAGAACCTCAGGCAGATGCGACACAATTCATTACCATTGACGGGCCTGATTTGATCGCACCCAACGGAGAGAAATTCTTTATCCAGGGAATAAACCTTGGCAACTGGCTGAATCCGGAAGGTTACATGTTTAAGTTTCAAAAAACCAGTTCGGCCCGGCTTATCGATGAAATGTTTCGCGAAATGGTTGGCCCCGATTTTACCAACGAATTCTGGAAACAATTTAAAGATAATTACATCACCCGCGAGGATATTCGCTATATAAAAAGCACTGGTGTGAATTCTATTCGCTTGCCCTTTCACTATAAACTGTTTACCGACGAGGATTACATGGGGCTTTATTCCAATCAGGATGGTTTTGCACGCATCGACAGTTTGGTGGAGTGGTGCCGCGAATCGGAGTTATATATTATTTTGGATATGCACGATGCCCCGGCGGACAAACCGGTGCAAATATCGACGATAGTTATGGTTATCCGTGGTTGATGGTGAGCGAAGAAAGTCAGGAGTTGTTTGTGGAAATTTGGCGAAAAATTGCCGATCGTTATAAAAACGAGCCACTAATTTTGGGATACGATTTGCTGAATGAACCCATTGCCACGTATTTTCCAGAGGATGAGGCCATGCTGAACAAACAGCTGGAGCCTTTGTATATGAAAACTGTTGAAGCTATTCGTGAGGTGGACAACAACCACATTGTTTTGCTGGGCGGTGCACAATGGAACAGCAATTTCGAAGTGTTCACCGACTCAAAATTCGACGATAAAATCATGTATACCTGCCACCGCTACTGGACTGATACGCTGCAGGCAAATATTCAGGATTTTGTTGATTTTCGCGACTCGGTGAACCTGCCAATTTATATGGGAGAAACCGGCGAGAATACCGATGAGTGGATTGCTGCATGGACACGTTTGATGATCAGGAATAACATTGGTTATCACTACTGGCCGTATAAAAAAATGGGTAGCCCGCGTTGTATGGTTACCATTTCCACACCCGAAAATTGGGATGTTATTGTAGATTTTGCTGAAGGGCCAAGAGATAGTTTTGAGGGTGTACGCGAAAATCGCCCCGACCAGGAACTTGCCAGAAAAGTGATGCTGGATTATATTTCTAACCTGAAGCTGGCAAAGTGCACTATAAACGAAGATTATATTCGGGCTATGGATATGGAACCGTAACCGGAAGTTCGTTTACGCAGCTCAATAAAGGCTGTAGAAAATGTGTTTGAGGCCAAAAACTGATAGCTAGGGACCATATAAAACGCGTTTGAACCCTACATCTGTTAGCTGAGGGCGGTATAAAATACGTTCGAAATGAACTTCATTCACCTGGAGACGGAAAAAAACGTATTTGAACCCTTCCCCAGCACCTGAGGGCAGAAAAAAACGCGTTTGAACCCGACTTTAGTCACCTGAGGGAGCCTTAAAATCAGTATTTTATGGATCCTTGTTAAAATACAGGTTGGTGGGAATCAGCTTGATGTAAGGATTTGGTGAAGGATGAGTCGAAAGTGGCAATAAAAAAGGCTGTCGGAATTCCCGGCAGCCTCTTTTGTTTATTACATTGGTATTAGTCAAACACGTAGCGAATATTTAATCCAAATCCACCCCAGTGGAAACTGGTTTCGTCAATAACCTCAAGGGCGGGGCGGTAATCAAGCCCCAGTGCTACCGGAATGTCAACAAAACGGTATTCCAGCCCAATTTCAAAAGCAGCTCCCAGGTTAAAGTTGGTCTTGTTGTCTTTTCTTCCATCCGAGTAATACACATCTTCATCCAGAATTGCCAGGTAAGGGCCAACTCCCATGTACCAGTTTATAGCTTCGTCGGCCAGCGGGCGGTAAAGGAAGTCCCAAAGCAGATCGGCAGCTATGCCGTTGCCAAACGAAACATCGGCATGCAGGCGGTTAAATTCTCCTGTCGAAAATATTCCGTCAATAGCCACACTTCCGGCCGATACATCGCCAAAACGAACCCCTAATTCCTGGGCATTTCCAATAAACATTCCGGCAAAAGCCAATACCACTGTCAATACAATCTTTTGTCGTTTCTTTTTCATGTTATAACGTTTTCTGTTTTAAAAATTATTATTCTAAAATTTTAATCCTATCTCCTCGTTTCAATTCATCGCTTAGTTCGCGGTTATTCAGTAGGGCCATTTCTTGAAATTTATCTTGCGGAACTTTGTAATAATCAAACGCATCTTTTAACGAAACAGATGCACTGTTGATTGAGATAACTTTTATCCGATCGGGTTGAATAGTGAGTTTTGACGCATCGGTAAGTTGAGCAAAGCTTTTCATGGTAGACTCGAATGCTGGCTTATAACCATTAAATTGATCGCTTAACGAAAGCCCGTGAAAGGTAAAAACCATCCCATCTTTTTCGATAAAATACGACAGAATTTTTAACACCTGCTCTTGTCCCCCATTGTTTTGCGAAACCTGCTCCGAAAGGGTTGACACTGCATTTAACCCGTTTACTGTAATATTGCTTTTATCGATTAGTGTAAGTTGCAGTTCGGAAATTGTTTTTTGCGCAACCGCATCGGCATCTTTTTCCTGCGACAGTTCAAATATCATAGCTCCATTCTTGTCTTCAGGAACGATTTGCACCTGAAGTGGCGAATTGATAAGCGTCCAATTCTGAGGAATCGGAAATTGAAATGCCAGATCGGGATGATAGAACATGTTATTCTCA
Organism: Draconibacterium halophilum; assembly: GCF_010448835.1. NCBI lineage: Bacteria > Pseudomonadati > Bacteroidota > Bacteroidia > Marinilabiliales > Prolixibacteraceae > Draconibacterium > Draconibacterium halophilum. The sequence goes on along the minus strand of NZ_CP048409.1, from coordinate 4,600,557 downwards.
ACAAATCCTTGGCGGGGGTCTTCGCCATATACAATACCATCAATCATCTCAAGATATTCGTCGGAGTTAATTGAGTAAGATTGCGACGGTAGTTTTGCCTGCCATTCTTCGGTTTTTTGCTTTACGGCAACAGTTCTGTCACCCGGGTCGGGGTGAGTCGACATCCAAATTGGAATGCCTGCACTGCTGCCATCTCCTCCACCTTGCATTCTGTTCAGTACCTCAAAAAAGTCGGCCATTTTGTGGGCGTCGTAACCTGTTTTTGACGAGTATTCAACACCCAGTCGGTCGGCTTGGCGTTCGTTAGAGCGGCTAAAACTCAAAAACAACAGTTGCATGGCAGCCGTTGCTTCGTTGGCAAACTGTGCCACTTCCGGAACGGCTATCATTCCGGCAGCAAGGGCAAGCTGACTGATTTGTTGACGTGTTTGCTGCTGAACTGAATGACGTGCTGTAACGTGTCCTATTTCGTGACCTAATACGCCAATCAGTTCAGCTTCATTGTTAAATTGGGCCAAAATTCCACGCGTAAAATAAACATAACCCCTGGCACTGCAAAAGCATTTACAACCGGCGAATCCAATATCCTGAAGTGAAACTGCAAGTCAGGGCGATGCGAGATTTTTCCTATCTCTGTACCCTTTTCTGTTATAAAATTTAAGAGCTCTTCGTCATCATACAAGCCGAATGTTGAAATAACAGTTGGGTCGTATTGTGCTCCCAAAGCAATCTCCTGTTCTTCCGACATAAACATCAATTGCTTTTTTCCGGTAACCGGATTTACAGCACAAGATGGAATAAGTAATATTAACGAAACGGTTAAAAGAATTGCGGAAAATGTTTTGATTGTCTTCATTTTTCTTGAGATTTTGAAGTATGGTTAAAAAATCGCATTCATGTATTTCAAATTGTTACTACTGGCTTGTTGGTGCAGGCATAATTATTAAATTCGCCCTTACACAAAGATAACATTTACTTCATTTTATTAAATCATCCGTATGTTAATACGTAAAACTGTACTTATTTATTTTAGCTTGTTGATGTTTCTGTTTTCGGCCAATGCACAGCCTGCGGCACTGTCAAAAATTGATATTCCTGATTTGAAAGAATACCTTACATTCATTTCTTCTGATGAATTACAGGGAAGAAGTCTTGGCACTGAAGTGGACGGCCTGGAAATTACGGCAAACTACCTGGCCGGTTATGCCAAAGAAATCGGGCTAAAACCGGCGGTGGAAAATTATTTTCAGCCAGTACCAATTTTGCACACAGCACCCGGTACCAATGGTTTTATTGAAGTGAAGAACAAAAAAGGAAAGTCGGTTTTCCGATCAAAAAAATTGGTAAAGATCAATCAGGCGCCGGGGGTTTTTAGTATGCATGAAGAACCGGTTGTTTTTATTGGTTTTGGCGATAATATTGAATCACGGGAACTAAAAGATAAGGTAGTAATTGTTGCGCAGGGAAATGCCGAATCGTTTTCCGGTGCAGAGGCATTTGAATGGCAGAACCGTATGGAGCGCACAAAAATACATGCTATTATGGGAAAACAACCAAAAGCATTGCTGATAATTACCAATCCGAAAGACACCGAAAATAAAACATTCAACAAATTACAAGCCTGGATGAACCGTGCGGGTTACAGTGTGAAAAAGGACGACGGTACTTTACAACCTGCCGTTTTGTTGGCAACGCCAAAAGTTGCCGATGCCTTATTAGGTAAAAAAGGACCATATGAAAAATACCTGGGAAAGGTGGTTGCCGGATCGGAAGCTGTTACGAAAGTTGCAGAAACATTGAGCATTAAAATTGGTGCAGAGCCGGAAGTGCTGGAGGGGAAAAATGTTATTGCTTACATCGAAGGATCTGATCCGGTATTAAAAAATGAATACATAGTTTTTATGGCACATTACGATCACCTGGGCATTGGTAAAGATGGTGATGTGTACAACGGTGCCGACGACAATGGTTCGGGAACTGCGGCCATAATGGAAGTAGCCGAGGCTTTTGCTTCTTTAGAAGAAAAACCAAAACGAAGTATCGTATTTTTGTGGGTAACCTGCGAGGAAAAAGGGCATTTTGGTTCCAGTTATTATTGCGATCATCCGGTTTTCCCATTGGAAAAAACTGTTGCTTCCATAAACCTCGATATGGTGGGGCGCGTTTACGATGGTCCGCGCGACGATGTTTGGAAAGATTCGCCTAAAAAAGTGAAAGATTTTGATGGCTTATATACACTATCAAATGATGTTTGGCCCGAATTGGCTGAAATTAATGCTGCACAATGTGCCGGGTTGGGTTTGGTTCCTGATACCAGTTTGCCGAAAGAACGTTTTCTGCGTGCCAGCGATCACTATCATTTTCATAAGTACGGTGTGCCGGTTTTAAACTATGCCACCGGTTATCATGCCGATTACCACAAGGTTGGCGATGAAATAGAAAGAATAAACTTTACAAAAATAAAGCGAGTTGCCGATCTCTGCTTTTTAGTAGGTTTGGAATTGGCTAACAAAGAAGATATTGAATTTTGAAGAAATATATCAAACCAAAAAACATGAACGCCAAACTTCTTTTTACCCTGTTTTGTGTAGCAGTTTCGTTTTTGGCTAAAGCACAAAAAAAGGAATTGCAGACGATTACCGAAAATGATCTGAGAGCACATCTGGAATTTATTGCCAGCGACAATATGCGAGGACGCGATTTTTTTACTGATGTGCCGGGCCTTGATCTTGCTGCTGATTACCTGAAAGCACAATGCCTGAAAATGGGCCTGAAACCAGGAGTTGAAGGTTATTTTCAAACCATTGAAATGGAAGCTGTAACACCGGATAGCGAGCAGACTTTGTTAAGTTTGGAAGACGAAAATGGGAAAACAACCTACGAAACCAAAAATATATTCTCATTAGGAGGACCTGCAAAAAACGACACTATTTCGGGCAATATAGTGTTTGCCGGTTATGGCTGGTACAACGAGGATACAAAATATAACGACACAAAAGACCTGGATTTAAAAGGGAAAATTGTGCTGGTGATGACGCGCACCCTTGAACAGGTAAAGGCAGGTGCAGATCCTGAAATGGATATTGAAATGAAAAAAATGTCCAGAGCCATGATGGGGGGAGCCAAAGCCCTGGTATTGGTAAACGATCCAATGAATCCGAACACCGGCTACATTGAAAGTATACGAAAATATGCTACCGGCGGAAGCCTGCAATTAAAAGGAGCCAAAGGCACTTTTCGGATCCCAATCAGGTTGATATTTGGAACAGAAGAATTGGGCGATAAAATACTGGAAGCTTCGGGAAAAACGTTGGCTGGTCTGCAGAAAGAGATCAATGAAAGTGAAAAACCGAAATCTTTTGCCCTAAATAACCTCACATCAGAAATAAGATTAGTAAAATCAACTCAGAAAATACAGGGCAAAAACGTTATTGCAGTGGTTGAAGGCAGCGACCCGAAATTAAAGAACGAATGTATTGTTTTTTCAGCACACTACGATCATTTGGGAGTTGATGGCGAAGGAGCTATATACAACGGTGCCGACGACAACGGTACAGGAACTGTTGCTTTGCTCGAAATTGCTGAAGCTTTTCAAAGCATGAAAAAGAAACCAAAGCGGAGTATTGTTTTTGCCTGGGTTACCGGCGAAGAAAAAGGCTTACTTGGTTCCGATTATTATTCGCAAAACCCGGTTTTTCCAATGGCGAATACACTCGCTGATATTAATCTCGATATGGTTGGAAGGTCGGCTGAAAAAGAGCCCGAAGTGCTTGATTCAGGATCTAAAACTTTGGCCGGGCCTAACGGCTTATACATTATTTCAGGGAAACAAAGTACTGAACTCATGAATCTCAGTGATGCGGTTTGCAAAGACCTCGGTCTTATTCCCAGCGATGAATTGACTAAAGCTTTTTTAACCCGCAGCGATTATTACCATTTTTATAAAAATGGTGTGCCAATTCTTGGATTGTCTACCGGCTTGCACGACGATTATCACCAAATTACCGATGAACTGGATAAAATTGATTACACCAAAATGAAACGAGTTACGCAGTATGCGTTTTCCGTAGCCTACAAATTGGCCAATCAGCGCAAACGTTTGGTGGTGGATAAACCGATTAAATAAACTCGATATTATTTTCTTTTTATTCCTGGAAACTGCTCTTTCAACTGTAACTGAAAGAGCAGTTTTTGTTTTTATTACTTCTTCCCCGATTCTTTAATTATGATTTTTGTCTGATAAGTTTGTGTTAATTAATCGTAACCCAAAGGAATATTCATTATGAGCAAAAGTTAAATATATATTTTTGTGTTATACTAATATAGATATTTATATATAACAATACGATATGTCAAAATATTTAATCATTGGAGGCGTTGCCGGTGGGGCAACAGTGGCTGCCAGACTGCGGCGTTTGGACGAACAGGCGGAGATCATAATGTTTGAACGTGGAGCGCATATTTCTTATGCAAACTGCGGATTACCTTATTATATCGGAGATGTTATTAAAGAGCGGGAAAAGCTGCTTTTACAAACACCCGAAAGTTTTAAAGCTCGTTTAAATGTTGAAGTGCGGATTTTTAACGAAGTAGTAAAAATTGATCGTGAGAAACAAGCGGTTATAGTGCGTAATGTTCAAACTGGCGAAGAGTATACCGAAACTTACGACAAATTGGTGTTGTCGCCGGGAGCAGAACCAATTAAACCACCGATTTCGGGGATTAAAGATTCATCGATTTTTACCTTGCGTAATGTTGCTGATACCGATAAAGTAAAAGCATACTGCAACGATAATTTACCCAAAAGAGCGGTTGTGGTTGGCGCCGGATTTATTGGGCTCGAAATGGCTGAAAACCTGCATCACCTGGGAATGAAAGTGTCTATTGTGGAAATGGCCAAACAGGTAATGGCACCGCTTGATTACGAAATGGCGGCAGTAGTACATCAGCACCTTAAAACCAAACAAGTTGAATTCTTTTTAAAAGACGGAGTTACTTCGTTTAAACGAGAAAATGGAGTGTTGAATGTAACCTTGCAATCGGGACGTCAGATTGAAACTGATTTGGTAATTTTATCGATTGGGGTAAAACCGGAAAACAAACTGGCGCGCGAAGCCGGATTGGATTTAGCACCAAATGGCGGAATAATTGCCAACGAATATTTGCTGAGTAACGATAAAAATATATACGTTCTAGGTGATGCCATGGCTTTCCCGCATCCGATTACCGGAAAGTTAAGTAACATTTATCTTGCTGGTCCGGCCAACAAACAAGGTCGTATTGTAGCCGATAATATTGCTGGTGGAAATAAACGAAAATACAAAGGAGCAATTGCTACAGCTATTGCCAAGGTATTTGATATTACTGTAGCATCCACCGGAATTCCGGAAAAGACTTTGAAGAATGAAATGATGCCTTACACAGCAAATATCATTCACGGCGCATCGCATGCCGGCTATTATCCCGATGCTTTGCCTTACACGCTCAAAATTCTTTTTCATCCTGAAAACGGGAAATTGTATGGAGCACAGATGATTGGTTACGAAGGTGTTGACAAACGGATCGACCTGATTGCCACCGTGCTGAAACAAGGTGGTAGTATTTACGATTTGCAGGACATTGAGCACGCTTACGCCCCGCCGTTTTCATCGGCAAAAGATCCGGTAAACCAGGCTGGTTTTGCGGCGGAGAATATTGTTAGCGGTAAACTTAAAATTGTAAGCTGGGATGAGATTCATAACTTCCACTCTGATAATATTGTACTACTCGATGTACGTACAGAAGCAGAAAATGAACTGGGGCACATTGAAGATTCGGTAAATATTCCGGTTGACGATTTACGCAGCCGTTTGGATGAACTGCCAAAAGACAAAAAAATAATTGTTTACTGCGGTGTTGGTCTACGCGGCTACATTGCCTGCCGGATTTTAACACAATCGGGTTTTAGCGAAGTTTACAACCTCAGCGGAGGATACAAAACGTACGAGCACTCGATCTGCAAACAAAGTAACGAAGATATTTTTGAAGCCAATTACATTACCAAAAACGACCATATTTACCGTGGGAAAGCCAATAATGGGCAGCTTGAAATTGAAGGCGCGCCCGTAAAAACCATTCAGGTTGATGCTTGCGGTTTGCAGTGCCCCGGCCCAATTTTAAAGCTGAAACAGGAGATTGAAAACATAGAGCCCGGCGAGCGTTTGGAGCAAATTGCTACCGATATGGGTTTTATGAACGATGTAAAATCGTGGTGCAACATGACCGGTAACAAGCTGGTTTCCGTTTCGGCCGAAAAGGGCAAAGTAAAAGCCCTGATTGAAAAAGGGAGAAAGCAAGAGGAGAGCAGCGCAAAAACGAGTGCGGCTCCAGCCAAAAATAAAACCATGGTGGTTTTTAGCGACGATATGGACCGTGCGCTGGCATCGCTGGTTATTGCAAATGGTGCAGTAGCAATGGGACGCAAAGTAACTTTATTCTTTACTTTTTGGGGATTAAATGTGATTAAGAAAGCAGATAAACCACAGGTAGAAAAAGATTTTATGGATAAAATGTTTGGCTCGATGATGGCCAAAGATGCCGGCGATTTGAAACTCTCGAAAATGAACATGATGGGAGTGGGCGCCAAAATGATGAAAAAACGCATGCTGGCTAAAAAAGTGGATTCGCTGGAAGACATGCTTCAAACTGCGATGGACAATGGCGTACAGATGATTGCCTGCCAAATGTCGATGGATGTGATGGGCGTAAACAAAAAGAACTGATGGAAGGCGTTGAAATTGGTGGTGTTGCTACCTATCTTGAAGAAGCTGACCAGTCGAATTTGAATTTGTTTATTTAGTTATTACTCGTGGATTACGCTGATTAACGCTGAAAAATATTGAGGGCTTCACTTTTTGTGAAACCCTCAATATTTTTCTTACAAGAAAAGCTGCCCAAACAGAGCAGCTTTCGTTTGAATATTTTTAAAGAACTACTGTCTTGCAGCTTTCAAACCTTCAGTAGTCGTGTAATATTTTACAATCATATTTGGTACTTCCCATTCAGGTAGTTTCCCGTCAATCAGGTATTGCAGGTATTTTTCAGTAACCTGTCCAAAGTGTGCTTCGTGGCCAACTTTGTATTTGTCAGGAATATTCATTACCCATTTTTTGTCGCCAATTTTTTCCACCGAAATGCCGGGGTAGGTTTCTGCTAATCCTGTTACTGCATTATTCAGGCTACCGGCAAATTCCATAGGGTCAACCTCTGTAGCTTCAATATACAATTGTGGTTTATAACCTTCCTTTTCTCCCTGAACGATTTCAAGGTTACATTTTGTTCCGCGCATAATGGAGTAGTGTGTATCAGCGGCGCCTTCAGGTGCCTGAAAATTCCAGATTACCGATGCTTTGGCATGAATACCTTTTAGCCTGTAATTGATTTCTCCGTTTGAATAAACTTTTAAAATATCCCCGTCAACGTCTTTTTTCAGGTATTCCGGATATTCATCCAGGTAGGTTACTTTTTTAAACATTTCAGGGGTAAGGTCGGTGGTCCAGCGCCTTGCCGAAACAATTTCAACATCTTCTTTCGATAAAATCACTTCGGGGAAAGCTTCCCACTGGATCAAATCAACAAGGTGCGTGTTTACATCCACAATTCCTTCGCCCTGTTGTTTGGTATCGAAAAACCATGCCGGACGCTTTAAAGGATTTCCCGAAACATATTTAAAAAAGTGGTGAACACTCTCTTTTGTAATGGCCGGTTCTTCTTCCGTTCCTAACTGAAGTGTTCCAAAAACTTCGGGCAGTTGCGATAACTCGCGCTGGATGAGTGTTGTGATTTCATGACGTTCGGTCATAATATCATATAATAGCACGCCTTTTTCTTCTGCCACCCGGAAAGCTTTTTCCAGTTTCGGAAACTCTTCGGGAGAGATCACCATTGGTTTATCAGCCAGCACATTTATCCCTGCATCAATTGTTTTAAAAATGTAATCGGTCTTTTTAGCGTTGTTTCCGGCAGTAACCATTACATTTCCGGGTTTCTCCGCTAGCATCTTTTCAAAGAAATCAGCGCCTTTATACACTTTTTCCTCCCACGATGTAGGATTTTCCGCACGCGTGTTAAATCCTTCAATTCGTTTCAGATGATCCACCACATCTTCGCCATCGGGCGCATAAACATTAACTACAGAATCAACCTGGTCGTACATCGATTTTTGCACCAGCGCGGCATGAAAGTGACCCGGATCAAGAGTCATAATTTTCACCTCGTCTTTTGCTCCGGTAAACCTGTTTTTTTCTTTTTCGGGTTCAGTAGATTTTTGGCTTCCACCCGAACACGCTGAAAACAGAATTACGAGTGCCACAGCAGCTGTTGATAGATGTTTCATGAATTATTTTTTAGTTATTAGATTTCCGTTAGCGTACACGCAAAATTATACTTTTAATTCTGTTTAGAAAGGGAATTAGAGAAAAGATAACTTTAAAGAAAGTTCTGCCCAAAGCTAAATTTGCCACTAAACTTCTCGTAAAGCCACAAAGTTCTAAAATATCCAATGACCAGAGATTTCTGTCAATCTACCTTCAATCTTTTCTCCTACGGTTCGATGTAATATTTTACATTACAGTCGTAATCAGTGTAATGAATGTATTTTTTATTTTCCATCCACAGTACAACGGTCTTTGTATCATCGGGTTGATAACGTGGAATATACGGACGTACATTGTCTAGCTCCGAGTTTTGTGTAACTGGTGTAATATCCCACGAATTCCCTCCGTCAGAAGTAGTACGTTTTTCAATCTCAAAAACACCATTCACCTCGCGCGATAAGTAAATCTCGTTGGGTTTATTTGGGTTAAAAGTCATATTACCCATGTAGTGTGGTTCGCGTTCAGTTTCTCCTTCAGGTGTTTGCGGAAACCATTTTCCGGCTTTACATATTTCGTGGTCTTCCCAGTTTTGTGTTTCGGCATTGTACCAAGCGTAATAATAGCCATGGTCTGTTTCCTGCGGGTGGCGGGTGTATAGAATATAAGGAGTTCCGTCTTTTTCCACCACATCGCAAATCCAGGCACGCCCGGTTTGTTCATTGGCTTTGTATACCATTGTTGCATCGGTTACCTGAAATGGTAATCCGGAAAGATCACAAATCTTTGTGCCATCGGCTTTCCAAAAAGCACCTTTTTCGTAGTAGCAGTAATAAACCGAGTTGGTAGGTTCAACACGCGGGTGTCCGTCGGTAAAAATCATATGAATTTTTGATTTTCCATTGGAGTGGTATTTTACGTACGGACGGTTGTGTGGCGTAAACGGATCGTCGCTCATTACCACATACTGCTCACTCCAGGTATTGCCGTTGTCTTCCGAGATAATCATGTTGGGTTTAAAACCAATCCAGCGGCCAAATACAAACAGTTTGTTGTCTTCTTCGCTCAAAACAAAAGGATTGGCATAAGTGTATGTCTCTCTCGGAAAGTTTTTCAGCAGTTCGTCGGTTTTTGGTTTGTAAACTACATTTTCGCCAAAACTTTCAATATCGGTGCCGTTTGTTGTGGAGTTATAAACCACCCCTTTATCGGGAGCGTGCCAGGCAAACATGGTAAAAATATTTCCATTGGGAAGCATTGTAAATGCCGGATTATCATGATCGTCGACCTCGAATTGCGGATAAATAATATTGAACTTTGCTTCCCCGGTTTCCGGAATTAAAGAGGCCACTTCAATCGACCCGTCCTTTTTTACCCATCCGGTAATTATTTCCCCGGAATCGGTATAAATGGCTCTCGGGTCGGAAAACCAGCACCAGGCACCGTCGTTGGAAAGCGTTTTTATAGTTGGAGTTTGTTTGTCTGTTGTTGTGCTCTTATTTTGTGTTGAAGAGCTGCACGCAAACAGAAATACAAGTGAAAAGATTGCTGGAAGAATAGGTTTCATATTAAATATTTTAGGAGCCAAAGATACTAAAACGTGTTTCTCTGGATTGAAACAGAATTATCAAATATTTTAATTTTACTGTTAAAGATTTGATGTTTTTGGTGTTTTTCATAAAGTTGGAGTATTTTTAACCTTATCAACAGAACTAACTACAACTATAATGAAACGAGCTACCACTTTATTTTTTGTTCTCACTTTTTATTTTTTTTCTTTTTCTCAGCAGGTTGAATTTCTTCCTGGCGATTGGGAAAATCCGGCTGTTTTTGAGAAAGGACAAAATGTGCCACATGCATTTCATATTCCTTATGAATCGGTAGATAATGCGATTCAGAATATGCCGCGTAAATGTGAGAACTACCAGTTGCTGAACGGACAGTGGAAGTTTAAGTGGGTGGAAACGCCGCAAAAAGTACCGAAAGATTTTTGGAAACCTGATTTTGATGATACGCAATGGGATGAAATAAAAGTACCGGCCAACTGGCAAATGGAAGGTTACGGCCATCCGAAATTCCGAAATGTTGCCATGTCGATTGAGAATGATCCGCCGAATGTTCCCGATTATTACAACCCAACCGGATGTTACAAAACAAAATTTACCGTTCCCGAAAACTGGGAAAATAAAGAAGTAATGTTACGTTTCGAGGGCATAAAATCAGCATCTTACATTTGGGTGAACGGACAGCAGGTTGGTTACAACCAGGGCGGATTTGAACCGGCAGAATTTAATCTCGCATCGTTTATTAAAAAAGGCGAGAACGATCTGGCTGTGCAGGTGATTCGTTTTTCCGATGGTTCGTATCTCGAAAACCAGGATATGTGGCGTTTGTCAGGCATATTTCGCGATGTGAAATTATACGCCCAACCCAAAACATTTATCCACGATCATTATGTGGTGACAGATTTTGATGAAAATTATAAGGATGCAACGTTAACCGTAGAAACTCATATCCGCAATAAATTACCGGAAGCGAAAACAGGAGAAATAGTTGTTGATGTTTACGATATCGAAGGCAGGTCAATTTTAAAAGACGGATCACTTCAGGAAGATTTCGAAGTGGATTCAATGGGAAATATGAAGGTCCAATTATCGACTTTGATTGTCGATCCACCTCAGTGGTCGGCCGAATTTCCAACTCTTTTTACCATGTTGGTACAGCTGAAAAATACTAACGGAAAAGTTACCGAAGCATTCACTCAAAAAATTGGTTTCCGCGAGGTGGAATACAAGGATAAGATTTTAACCGTTAACGGAGTTCCGGTAAAATTAAATGGAGTAAACAGCCACATGCATCATCCGGAGCACGGGCAGGCAGTGCCGCTGGAAACATTAAAGCAGGATTTGTTGCTGATGAAACAGCACAACATCAATTGTGTGCGTACTTGCCATTATCCGCCAACACCCGAGTACATTGCTTTGGCCGACGAACTGGGCATGTATATTTTTGATGAAGTTGGTGATGAAGCGCACAACAATATTAATTTATCGGAAAAGCCGGAGTGGACCGAGATGTATCGCGACCGTTCGCGAAAATTGGTTTATCGTGATCGCAATCATCCGTCAGTAATTGTTTGGAGTGCCGGAAACGAATCGGGCAGTGGACAGAATATCAATGAAGTGATAAAAACCGGAAAGGCCATCGATCCGAGTCGCCCGGCGTGGATGTATGGCGGAAATACGTTTTACATTCCTTTTGAGGATGTGGTGGGGCCGCGTTACTGGGTGCCGATGGATTACAAAAACCTGGCACAGGGAAAAGTTTTGCCTGCCAACGATATGCGGGCATCGTTTATGGATGAATACCTGGCTGCCACAGGAAACGGCCTTGGTGGTATGGACGAATACTGGGAGTACATTTGGAAATACCCGCGCTTAACAGGCGGTGCTATTTGGGACTGGATCAGTCCGGGGATAAACACGCCCCGCTGGACTTTACCCGATCTCTCTCCGCAAAAAATTGATGGGCAGATTATGGGCCGTCCCCTATTTCAGCAAGGTGTTTATGGCTGGGGGCTGGAATTCTCTGGCCACGACGATTGGGTGGAATTTTACCGCGATCCGAGTTTGGATATTACCAAGCAATTGACCATCGATTTTTGGGTGAAACCATCCGAAATTCCACAAGCCAATGTGTTTATTGCCAAAGGAAAGCATGGTTACGGTATTCAAATGGACGATGCTGAAACGCTGGAGTTTTATGTGCATGGCGATAAACGAATTTCAGCCAAAACAAAAGTGGATTCGGGTTTTTACGAGAACTGGCACCATATTTCCGGCCTTTATAATGGTAGCAGCCTACAACTTTTTGTTGACAATAAACGTGTAGCAACAACTTCTTACGACGGAATAATTAGTTCCACACCCTTTCCGCTGTGTATTGGTAGGGAAGCGGAAAGTCAGGATCAGGGGGAACATTCGGGGCGCATGTCACGCATGGTGATCGACAATGTTCGGGTATTTAACAAGGCGGTAAATATCAACAATATTGAGGATGAAAAAGAGGGGCTTGTGCTCCATCTGAATTTTGAAGAGGATGAAAAAGATGGTGACTTTTATGCTGTTGGCCTGGGAGGACGAACTTACGGAATTATCTGGCCCGACAGAACTGTTCAGCCTGAAATCAATCAGATAAAACGATCGGGGCAGCCGGTAAAATTTGAAGCTATTGACATTGAAAACGGTGTGCTGAAAGTAACAAACCGTCATCATTTCAAAAACTTAAATGAGCTGGAAGGATTCTGGCAGATTACAGTAGATGGAGAAACCAGTCAGCGCGGATTTTTCGTTTGTGATATTCCTGCAGGCGAAACAGGAGAGATTACCATCGATTATCGTCGTCCGCGAATTGAATCGACTACAGAGTGTTTACTTGAAGTGTCTTTCCTGTTAAAAGAAAACCTGAATTGGGCACCAAAAGGACACGAAATTGCCTGGGAACAGTTTGCTGTGCCAACTGATTATTATTTTGTTGATGAGGAAGAAATTAAGCAGAAAATTACTGCCAGCGAGGATGAAAATTACATCCGAATTAGCGGCAATGATTTTAAGTATACTATTGATAAAAAAACAGGAAGTTTTGTATCGTTAAAATATAAGGGGACAGAGTACCTGGAAGGCGGGCCGGAATTTATGGTTTGGCGCGCTCCCATTGCTAACGATATCGATCCGTGGGGAAGTTATATGGTCGGTAGCAGCAACAAAACACCGGGAAGGGGAAGAAGTATTGATAACCAACTGCGCACCTTAGGAATGCGTGATTTGTTGCCTGGAGTTGAGGAATACGAACTGTTTCAGGTAAACAACAACGAGGTGATTTTGAAAATGGATGTTTTTTCTAATTCAAGCCTCGATCCGGCCAGGCGAAAAGACCAGTGGTTTTTTTCTTCAGCATTTGAACGCAAAGAAATCTGGACATTTTCGGCCGACGGAAGTATTCACTTGGAGCAGGAAATAATTCCGCATGGACCGATGCCCGAGATGTTGCAAAAAGTGGGATTGCAGTTTCAGTTACCCAAAAGTTTTAACAGTGTGCAATGGTACGGTCGCGGGCCGTTTGAAAACTATCCCGACCGCAAAACCGGAGCCAAAGTTGGGCTGTATCATTCAACAACCGATTCAATGTACGTGCCCTATATTATTCCGCAGGAATACGGTAACCGCAGTGACGTACGATGGCTAAAAGTGCACAATGAAGATGGGAAAGGTTTAATGATTGAAGGAAATGAACCGTTGAATTTTAGTCTGCATAAATACAGCACTGATAATTTGTCACGGGCCATGTACACTTACGAACTGGAAGAGGCTCCAAATACAATTCTGAATGTAGATTACGAGGTGTCGGGAGTTGGGGGGACAGCAATTCGGCAGTTGCAAAAATACCGGGTGCGACCTGATGTGAAAAAATATTCAATTACGATAAAGCCGTTTTAATTATTCGTTGTGGTTCGCTTTGTCATCGTTTATAAAACGGAGATTACGTTGCAACCCCTTGAACCCGGTTCGTTTAACCGCCGATTTTTTAAAAAGCTCATTAAACAACGGACGTTGCATTGTCTCCCAATCTTGTTTTTGTAGCGTTAAAAGTTGGGGGTGTGGTTTTAATCCGGCTTCGTTGTGCGGTTCCGATTTTAAGTTCCAGGGGCACACATCCTGGCAAATGTCGCAGCCAAACACCCGGTTTTCAAATTGCCCTTTTAATTCGGCATCCAATTCGCCGCGCACTTCAATCGTTTGGTAGGAGATACATTTGCGGGCATCAACTACGCGGTCGGCAACAATGGCTTTGGTGGGGCAGGCATCAATACATTTTGTGCAGCGTCCGCAATGGTCACGTACCAGTTTTGGCTCGTCGTACGGCAATTCGATATCGATAATCAATTCGCCAATAAAAAAGTAACTGCCATGATGTGGTGAAATCAGGTTGCTGTTTTTCCCAACCCAGCCGAGGCCTGCTTTCCGAGCCCACGCACGTTCTAAAACTGGTGCCGAATCGACAAATGGGCGTCCCGAACAAGGTGCCACTTCGTCCTGAATAAATTGAAGCAGCTCCTTTAGTTTGTCTTTCATTACAAAATGATAATCGGTGCCGTAGGCGTATTTCGAAAGTACCGGTGCCGAGGAATCTTGCTGTGTTGATTCGGGGAAATAGTTCAGCAAAAGAATGATAATTGTTTTGGCATTGTCAACCAGTAACGACGGATTTAAACGTTTATCGATGTTGCGGTTCATATAGCCCATTTCTCCGTGCATATCCTTTTGCAACCACGCTTTAAAGCGCGGTTCTTCTTCCCCTAAAAACGAAGCGGGAAGAATGGCAGAATCGAGAAATCCAAGCTTTTGTATTTTTTGTTTCAGTTGCTGTAGCATGCTTCAATTGTTACAGTGCAAATTAATACAATCAGCCTGAATTAAAAAAACGGGAGCCTGAATGAAATAGGAAGAAAGCTTTGGATATTAATTCAAAGGTGTATTAATTTGTCTCTATTCAATAATCTCAAAGCTATTTTATGCGTATCGCTGTAATAGATTTAGGAACAAATACTTGTAATTTGCTTATTGCTGAGACGAAAGGTGCAGTATACAAGATCTTGCATCAAAGCAAGCAAATGATAAAGTTAGGCGACGGAAAAATTCGGGATAACCAGATAAGTGAAGAAGCCACTTTTAGGACCTCCGCTGCATTTCGTGCGCATAAAAAAGTGATGGATACTTTTGGTGTCGACAAAATTTTTGCCCTTGCCACCTCTGCAGTGCGCACTGCCGGAAATAAAACGGAATTTCTTGCGGCCATTGAGAAAGAGTGCAGTTGTTCTATTGATGTTATTTCCGGAGAGCGGGAAGCAGAACTCATTTTCAACGGCGTTTTATTAGCTTTTGGGAAAATTGAATTTCCATCTGTAATTCTTGATATTGGTGGTGGAAGTAACGAGTTGATATTAACGCACAAAGAAGAGATTATTTGGAAAGAAAGCCGGGCAACAGGAATGTCACGTATCATTAATTTATTTGATCTTTTTGATCCGATAAATGACGAACAAATTCGAGAACTTCAGAATTATTTTACTGCAGAACATCAATCGGCGATTCAGAATTGCCTTGACAAAAAGGTGGCAACTTTAATTGGCTGCTCGGGAGCTTTTGACACAATTGCCGATATACTTGATGAAGTGAGTCCGGGAGAGAAACAAAGGGTGACACAGGTAATATCGCTTGAAGCGTTTTATTCGGTTTATGAAAGGTTATTAAAATCTACCCGCAAAGAGCGTTTGCAAATGGAAGGTATGGATGTTGTGCGGGTTGATTTAATTGTGCCGGCAATAATTTTGATTGAAACCCTTATTTCTGCCATTGGAATAAAACAAATCGTCCAGACAGATTTTGCTTTACGCGAAGGCGTGCTTTACGAGCTTATGGCCGCTAAATAACTACAGAAGAAAAAGTACCACATTTTTTACAATTCCCTGCGCGATCAAGAGTAGTAATTGCTGTATTGTAACGGTTTCTCGAAATCAGCTGCGCATTGCAGTTTTTGCAGTAGGTGGTTGACCGTTCTTGGTCACTTATATTTCCAAGGAATACATGTTGTAGTTGCTGTTTTGCGAGATCGTAAAGCTCCACTAATTTTTCTACAGGAGTAGGAGGTGCGTTTAGCTTGTATTGCGGATAATAGCGCGACAAATGAAGCGGCACATTTTCTCCTAACTCGGTGGCAATCCAATTTATCATGCTTTCAAATTCGGAGCTATCATCATTCAATCCGGGAATGATAAGTGTGGTAATTTCAAGATGAGCCGGACTTTGCGCAATTTGTTTTAGTGTATTTAAAACCGGTTGTAATTTCCCTTTCGTATATTTTTTATAAAAATCGTCGGTGAAAGCTTTCAGATCGATATTAAAGGCATCGATAAATGGCAGTAGTTTTTGTAAAGGCGCTGCATTAATATAGCCATTGGAAACAACGACATTTTTTAATCCTTTTAAACGAGCTAACTGAGCGGTATCCAGTAAAAATTCGTAAAAAGTAAAAGGCTCGTTGTAGGTGTAGGCAATGCCTGTGTTGTTCCATGTTTTCTGGGCTTCGTCAACAATCTTATTGGAAGTGATATTGTGGAACCCGGAAAACTCGGAAGCTTTGCACTGCGAGATTCGGTGGTTTTGGCAAAAACTGCATTCCAGATTGCAGCCCACTTCTCCAACCGATAATATATTTTTTCCCGGGTGAAAATGATAAAGTGGTTTTTTTTCAATAGGATCGGAGCCGATGGCTGCAACTTTATTATAAACGTTGGTAACTAAAATACCGTTGTGGTTGGTTCGTACTTTACAGATGCCGGTTTGTCCGTCGGATAAAACACAGTTCCACGGACAGAGCTCACACCGAACCTGGCCTTTTGTTGTTTTGCTATAGAATAAAGCCTCTTGCATTTCCTGTTTTCAAACTTTTTCTAAAGTTACGAAAGGAAAGTGAGAGTAGTTTCTTATGCACTAACCAATTTTTGCTCCGAGCTTTTTGATTGCCTGTTGCATGTCGTCCATTTGTTTCATCAGCAGGTTAATCTCAGATTCCGGTTCTGGGATGCTGGTGTTCAGGTAACACACAAATTTCCAAACTTCGGTAACATCGGCAATTGGCATGTCGTACGGTTCAAATGCTTTGTTTAACGAAATCAGGTGTAGCGATCGTTCGGCGTCAATTTTATTTTCAATCACTTTAAAAACAATGCCATCATCGCGGGTAACAACAATGTATGCTTCGTTGCTTTTAATGTTGTAGAAATCCTGGATGAATTCACCAATTACAATCGATCCGGCGGAGATAGGTAGCATCGAGTCGCCTTCTATAGTAAAGGCTCTGTATTTTTTATCTTTCGAGAGAAAGGGCAACTGAAAAACCGGTAATTTTCCGATGTATTCCGGATCTGCAAAACAATTTACATAGCCGGCTTTGGCTTTTTCGTTTACAAACTCAATATTGTCGTTATTTTCCGAATCTACAGTTGTGGCAATAACCCGCAATTTGGAGCCCCGTATAAACACATCAAAACCATTCTGCAGGTCGGCAAACTGACTTTCTGATAATTGTTGCATATCAACATTAATCAGCGTGTCGATAGCAATTCCAAAATACTTGGAAAAGGATTGAAGATGCGAAACCGTAGGTTGACTGATTGCATTTTCGAGCGCGTTAACGGTGGTGCGCTTTAATTCCATCGCTGCAGCCACTTCGTTTTGTGTACGTTTTTTTCGCTTGCGTAACAGTTTGATATTCTTGCCAAAGTAATTCATGTGGGGAAAATTATTTCTTCAAATGTAAAAATTATTCTTGCAGTTTAAAAATAAATGATTAATTTATTATCGACGTAAATGATAATAATATTATCAATAAATGTATTTGTTTTAACTCAACATATTTCCTTAATGTTCCTAAATGTTTAAACCCAAAATGAACAGAGGTTCCTAATCCCTGGTAGAAGTGCCGGGGATTTTTTTTGAACACAATGAATGATTTTTAGTGACAAAAAATGAAGTGAATACTATGAATGACGCAGTACATGAAAAACTAAAGATATTGTCGGACGCAGCAAAATATGATGTGTCGTGTGCATCGAGCGGCAGTAACCGGGCCAACAGCAGTAAGGGAATTGGGAATGGTGTAGCTTGCGGCATTTGCCATAGCTTTACCGAAGATGGCCGCTGTGTGAGCTTATTTAAAATATTAATGACCAACAATTGTATTTACGACTGTGCTTACTGTATTAACCGCCGTACCAACGACCGGGCGCGTGCTACTTTTACGGCTCAGGAAATTGTGGACCTTACCATTGGTTTTTACCGCCGTAATTATATCGAGGGGTTGTTTCTGAGTTCGGGGGTGATTAAAAGTCCTGATTTTACCATGGAGCGCATGGTACAGGTGGCTAAAAAATTGCGTAACGAAGAAAACTACAACGGCTACATTCATTTGAAAGCTATTCCGGGAGCGAGTAGTGAGTTGATTCACGAAGCAGGAATTTGGGCCGATCGTTTGAGTGTAAACATGGAAATTCCAACAGAACTGAACCTGAAAAAGCTGGCACCTGAAAAAAACTATCCTGATATTATTACGCCCATGGGGCAAATCCGCAATTCGATTCTTGTGGCAAAAGAAGAACGGAAAAAGTACCGCACTGCACCGCGATTTGCTCCGGCCGGGCAAAGCACACAATTAATAGTTGGTGCCTCGCCGGAAACAGATCGGCAAATCATTCTGCTGTCATCGGGTTTGTACAAAAAGCAAAATCTGAAACGGGTTTATTTTTCAGGTTACCTGCCCGTTAATAGTTACGATGCCCGCCTGCCGGCTGTTAACCGTCCGCCGCTGGTACGCGAAAATCGCCTGTATCAGAGTGATTGGTTAATGCGTTTTTATCATTTTAAAGCCGAGGAGATTTTAAGCGAAGACCAGCCTTTTCTGGATTTGGATGTGGACCCAAAACTGGGTTTTGCACTTCGAAACATGCACCTGTTTCCGGTGGATATTAACCGAGATGATTACGAAATGATTTTGCGTGTTCCTGGAATTGGAGTGCAGTCGGCACAAAAAATTGTATTGGCGCGTAAACATCGCCGGTTAAATTCGCTGCACCTGAAAAACCTGGGAATTGTAATGAAACGTGCTAAATACTTTATTACCTGCAACGAATTGCCTGTGCATAAAACAGAGTGGGAACCTCAGCGATTAAAACATAAATTACTGTGCGAAATGAATTCGAAATACAAAAAGTCATTTGACACGCAGTTAAAGTTATTTACTGATTTTAAACCCGTGCTGCCAACGTTACATTAGTTGCAGTGTGCAGAATAGAGTACCCAAAAATCCAGTATCCAGCCATGAAAATATACACCTACGATAATACTTTTGAAGGTTTTTTAACTTGTGTTTTCGATTGCTACAACCGAAAAGATTTCCCGGTTGATATTTGTTCGCGATATGGCGAGCAGCGTTACCTTTTTGTTGAAAGTATTGATATTGCTACCGACCCGAAAAAGGCCGAGCGGGTTTGGAAGGGCATTCAAAAACACCTGTCGGGGAAAAACAAACAACTGTTGTTTTATGCTTTCTTGTCGGAAGAATTAGGCATTGAAATGAAAATTTATCGTTTCTTACGCCGAATGTTCAGCGGGCATCTTAACCTGGAAACCGATTATGGTGATCCTGATGTGCTGAATCTTACACAA